>NZ_CP125295.1:6000000-6300000 GCF_030412785.1 Paraburkholderia sabiae | reverse complement strand
GTCGGTGCCTTTCATCATCGCGAGCAAGGCGTCGAAGCCCTGACGCTGATGGAACGACTCTTCCTTGCAGATGCGGATCATCGCGCGCGCGTACGGACCGTATGTGCAGCGGCACAGCGGAATCTGGTTCATGATCGCCGCGCCGTCGACCAGCCAGCCGATCACGCCGACATCCGCCCAGGTCGGCGTCGGGTAATTGAAGATGCTCGAGTACTTCGCCTTTCCCGAATGCAGCGCGTCGATCATCTCGTCGCGCGACACGCCGAGCGTTTCGGCCGCGCTATACAGATAGAGACCGTGACCGCCTTCGTCCTGCACCTTCGCCAGCAGAATCGCCTTGCGCTTCAGGCTAGGCGCGCGCGAAATCCAGTTGCCTTCCGGCAGCATGCCGACGATCTCCGAGTGCGCGTGCTGAGAAATCTGGCGAACCAGCGTCTTGCGGTACGCGTCGGGCATCCAGTCTTGCGGCTCGATCTTGCCGTCGGCGTCCATCACTTCATCGAAACGGGCCTGCTCGGTCGAGCCGGTGGCCGCATCGAGCGGGGCGACGTTGCCGGGAATGTCGAGGGATTGCGTGTACATGTCGAACGCTCTCGTCATGAGTGGTGTGTGTTCGGCAGTATAAACCAACCGGCCGGTCGGTTAATAAATTTTTCGAGATAGGTTGGTAGGGGTTTGCACTATGCAATCGTGCACAATGAGCGGCTTGTGTCCCGGCACACCTCCTTCATCTTTTTCATCGATCAGTCGCAATGACCACTCGTTCTCTGGCCGCCTTACGTGGCGCGGTCTTGTCTTCCGTTCTGCTGGTTTCCGCCCCCGTTTTTGCTGCGGACGCGCAATCGCCTTGGGTGACCGCTTGGGCAACGGCGCTTCAGCCGATTCCCCAGATGTCGAACCCGCCGCCGCTGTACCGCGCGCCTGATGTCGCGGGGCGCACGGTTCGGCAGATCGTATATCCGACGTTGTCGGGCGAAGTCGCGCGCATCCATATTAGTAACGCGTACGGGAAGGCGCCGCTCGTGATCGAGGATTTGCGGATCGCGCGTGCTGGCTCTGGGGCGGGCGTTGAGGGCGGAACGGCGGCGCGCGTGACGTTCGGTGGGAAGGCAGGCGTTAGCGTGCCGCCGGGTGGGGAGATCGACAGCGATCCGGTGAGCACCGGGATTTCAGCTGGTGCACCGTACGCCATCAGCAGTTATATGGGGCGCGAGCAGAAGCTGGTTGCGTGGCATCGCGTGTCGAGTCAGGTCAACTATGTGTCGACTCCCGGCAATCACGCCGACGACGCTTCTGCAGATGCCTATCGCCAACGGTTCACGCAATTCGCATGGGTGACGGGACTGCAGGTCGAGGCGCCGTCGTCATCGACGATCGCCGCGATCGGCGATTCGATCACCGACGGCATGCGCTCGAGCCTGAATCAGAATCGTCGCTGGCCGGATGCGTTGGCGCGTCGGGTTTCGCAGAGCGGCGACAAATCGGCGGGAGTTGTGAATCTGGGGATCAGCGGCAACCGGCTGTTGAGCGACTCGCCATGTTATGGAGATGCACTCGCGACGCGCTTCGGGCGGGACGTGCTGGCGCAACCCGGCGTGAAAACGGTGATCCTGCTGATCGGCATCAACGACATCAACTTCGCCGCGATGCCGCCGCACGGCGGGCTGGATTGCGATTCCCCGCACACGCAGGTGACGGCGGATGGATTGATCGCCGGGTACAAGCGGGTGATCGCGGCCGCGCACACCCGAGGACTGCGGATTTTCGGCGCTACGCTGACGCCGGCTGCGCTTCCGCCGCAGCGCGAGGCGATTCGCGCGGAGGTGAATCAATGGATCCGGACGAGTCATGCGTTCGATGGCGCCGTGGATTTTGACGCAGCGTTGCGCGATCCCGCCGAGCCCACCCGGCTGCGGCGCAATTTCGACAGTGGAGATCAGATTCATCCCAGCGACGCCGGTTACGCGGCGATGGCGGATGCGATTCCTCTGCAGGCGGTTGTTGGTACGGGCAAGAAGTGACCCCGAAAAAACTTGCGTCACGCTCTTGTCATGAAGCGCGGGATGGCCTAAGATTCGCGTCCTCGTTCGGGAGCACGGTGTGGTGTGCGACAGAGCGGGGCCGCGACAGAAACGGCGCGGTGGTCGGGTCAGCAAGGTTTTTCAGGCGATGCTAAAAAAACCGGTTGACGAGACGAAAAAGGTTCTTCATAATCTCGTTTCTCTGCTGCTGACGCAGCAACGCGGTGAAAGCAAGGCGCTTCCTGCGAATGTTCTTTAAAAACTAACAGCCGATAAGTGTGGGTGCTCGATGGCGGCGCACGGTGATCTTCGGGTTGCCGGATAGCGAAAGTAATCGAGTCTCACACGGAAGAAATTGAGGAAGGTTTGATGGAGTCGAAAGACTTGATCGAATCATCTGTCAGTGATTTTGAGTGAGCGACCGGGTTCGAAAGAGCCCGAAAAACAGTAACAGGTTTGAACTGAAGAGTTTGATCCTGGCTCAGATTGAACGCTGGCGGCATGCCTTACACATGCAAGTCGGACGGCAGCGCGGGGGCAACCCTGGCGGCGAGTGGCGAACGGGTGAGTAATACATCGGAACGTGTCCTGGAGTGGGGGATAGCCCGGCGAAAGCCGGATTAATACCGCATACGCTCGGGAGAGGAAAGCGGGGGATCTTCGGACCTCGCGCTCAAGGGGCGGCCGATGGCAGATTAGCTAGTTGGTGGGGTAAAGGCCTACCAAGGCGACGATCTGTAGCTGGTCTGAGAGGACGACCAGCCACACTGGGACTGAGACACGGCCCAGACTCCTACGGGAGGCAGCAGTGGGGAATTTTGGACAATGGGGGCAACCCTGATCCAGCAATGCCGCGTGTGTGAAGAAGGCCTTCGGGTTGTAAAGCACTTTTGTCCGGAAAGAAAACTTCGTCCCTAATACGGGTGGAGGATGACGGTACCGGAAGAATAAGCACCGGCTAACTACGTGCCAGCAGCCGCGGTAATACGTAGGGTGCGAGCGTTAATCGGAATTACTGGGCGTAAAGCGTGCGCAGGCGGTTCGCTAAGACCGATGTGAAATCCCCGGGCTTAACCTGGGAACTGCATTGGTGACTGGCGGGCTAGAGTATGGCAGAGGGGGGTAGAATTCCACGTGTAGCAGTGAAATGCGTAGAGATGTGGAGGAATACCGATGGCGAAGGCAGCCCCCTGGGCCAATACTGACGCTCATGCACGAAAGCGTGGGGAGCAAACAGGATTAGATACCCTGGTAGTCCACGCCCTAAACGATGTCAACTAGTTGTCGGGTCTTCATTGACTTGGTAACGTAGCTAACGCGTGAAGTTGACCGCCTGGGGAGTACGGTCGCAAGATTAAAACTCAAAGGAATTGACGGGGACCCGCACAAGCGGTGGATGATGTGGATTAATTCGATGCAACGCGAAAAACCTTACCTACCCTTGACATGTACGGAATCCTGCTGAGAGGTGGGAGTGCCCGAAAGGGAGCCGTAACACAGGTGCTGCATGGCTGTCGTCAGCTCGTGTCGTGAGATGTTGGGTTAAGTCCCGCAACGAGCGCAACCCTTGTCCCTAGTTGCTACGCAAGAGCACTCTAGGGAGACTGCCGGTGACAAACCGGAGGAAGGTGGGGATGACGTCAAGTCCTCATGGCCCTTATGGGTAGGGCTTCACACGTCATACAATGGTCGGAACAGAGGGTTGCCAAGCCGCGAGGTGGAGCCAATCCCAGAAAACCGATCGTAGTCCGGATCGCAGTCTGCAACTCGACTGCGTGAAGCTGGAATCGCTAGTAATCGCGGATCAGCATGCCGCGGTGAATACGTTCCCGGGTCTTGTACACACCGCCCGTCACACCATGGGAGTGGGTTTTACCAGAAGTGGCTAGTCTAACCGCAAGGAGGACGGTCACCACGGTAGGATTCATGACTGGGGTGAAGTCGTAACAAGGTAGCCGTATCGGAAGGTGCGGCTGGATCACCTCCTTTCCAGAGCTAGCGTTTCAAAGTTGAGCGCTCACACTTGTCGGCTGTTGTTTGAAGACAGGCTCAGGGGTCTGTAGCTCAGTCGGTTAGAGCACCGTCTTGATAAGGCGGGGGTCGATGGTTCGAATCCATCCAGACCCACCAACGCCTTGTCTGGTGCGGTTGATGATAACCGGCTGGAATACCTCTGTGCGCTGTATGACTGGGGGATTAGCTCAGCTGGGAGAGCACCTGCTTTGCAAGCAGGGGGTCGTCGGTTCGATCCCGTCATCCTCCACCAATTCCCAATGCACAGTGTTCTGCTGAAGCAGAAGACTTCGCATTGGCAATTGAGCCAGTCAGAGCGGTATCTGGCAGTAGCGGATATCGGCTGTCGTTCTTTAACAATCAGGAAGAAGTAGTAAAGAGATTCACGAAAGTGTACTTAGAGATGGGTGCATGAGTAGGTGAATCAGGGTTGTGATTGTATCGAAAGTATTTTTGAGTTCATCGAAAGACGAACCTGGAATACGGCACAACGCGAAAACTCAACCTGTAGCGGATGATCTTGCAGTGAGCAATCATTGGGAGACACACCCGTTATAGGGTCAAGCGAACAAGTGCATGTGGTGGATGCCTTGGCGATCACAGGCGATGAAGGACGCGGTAGCCTGCGAAAAGCGGAGGGGAGCTGGCAAACGAGCTTTGATCCTCCGATATCCGAATGGGGAAACCCGGCCCGAATGGGTCACCCGCAGCTGAATACATAGGCTGTGTGGAGCGAACGCGGTGAACTGAAACATCTAAGTAACCGCAGGAAAAGAAATCAACCGAGATTCCCAAAGTAGTGGCGAGCGAAATGGGACCAGCCTGTACTCTTTATCTTCGTTGTTAGCCAAACGCTCTGGAAAGTGCGGCCATAGTGGGTGATAGCCCCGTAGGCGAAAACAGCGAGGAAGAACTAGGTGTACGACAAGTAGGGCGGGACACGTGAAATCCTGTCTGAAGATGGGGGGACCATCCTCCAAGGCTAAATACTCGTGATCGACCGATAGTGAACCAGTACCGTGAGGGAAAGGCGAAAAGAACCCCGGGAGGGGAGTGAAACAGATCCTGAAACCGCATGCATACAAACAGTCGGAGCCTCGCAAGGGGTGACGGCGTACCTTTTGTATAATGGGTCAGCGACTTACATTCAGTGGCGAGCTTAACCGATTAGGGCAGGCGTAGCGAAAGCGAGTCCGAACAGGGCGATTCAGTCGCTGGGTGTAGACCCGAAACCAGGTGATCTATCCATGGCCAGGATGAAGGTGCGGTAACACGTACTGGAGGTCCGAACCCACTAACGTTGAAAAGTTAGGGGATGAGCTGTGGATAGGGGTGAAAGGCTAAACAAACCTGGAAATAGCTGGTTCTCTCCGAAAACTATTTAGGTAGTGCCTCGTGTATCACCTTCGGGGGTAGAGCACTGTCATGGTTGATGGGTCCATTGCGGATTACGTCGCCATAGCAAACTCCGAATACCGAAGAGTGCAATCACGGGAGACAGACATCGGGTGCTAACGTCCGGTGTCAAGAGGGAAACAACCCAGACCGCCAGCTAAGGTCCCCAAATATGACTAAGTGGGAAACGAAGTGGGAAGGCTAAAACAGTCAGGAGGTTGGCTTAGAAGCAGCCACCCTTTAAAGAAAGCGTAATAGCTCACTGATCGAGTCGTCCTGCGCGGAAGATGTAACGGGGCTAAGTCATATACCGAAGCTGCGGATGCACATTTATGTGCATGGTAGGAGAGCGTTCCGTAAGCCTGCGAAGGTGCGTTGAAAAGCGTGCTGGAGGTATCGGAAGTGCGAATGCTGACATGAGTAGCGATAAAGGGGGTGAAAGGCCCCCTCGCCGTAAGCCCAAGGTTTCCTACGCAACGTTCATCGGCGTAGGGTGAGTCGGCCCCTAAGGCGAGGCAGAAATGCGTAGCTGATGGGAAGCAGGTCAATATTCCTGCACCAGTGTGAAATGCGATGGGGGGACGGATCGCGGAAGGTTGTCCGGGTGTTGGAAGTCCCGGTCGCTGCGTTGGAGAAGGTGCTCTGGCAAATCCGGGCACGGGATTCAAGGGCGTGGCGCGAGCTCCTTCGGGAGCGAAGCAATCGGAAGGGGTTCCAGGAAAAGCCTCTAAGCTTCAGTTTCACATTGACCGTACCGCAAACCGACACAGGTGGGCGAGATGAGTATTCTAAGGCGCTTGAGAGAACTCGGGAGAAGGAACTCGGCAAATTGGTACCGTAACTTCGGGATAAGGTACGCCCCTGTAGCTTGACGCCCCTGCGGGCGAAGGGTGAAGGGGTTGCAATAAACTGGTGGCTGCGACTGTTTAATAAAAACACAGCACTCTGCAAACACGAAAGTGGACGTATAGGGTGTGACGCCTGCCCGGTGCCGGAAGATTAAATGATGGGGTGCAAGCTCTTGATTGAAGTCCCGGTAAACGGCGGCCGTAACTATAACGGTCCTAAGGTAGCGAAATTCCTTGTCGGGTAAGTTCCGACCTGCACGAATGGCGTAACGATGGCCACACTGTCTCCTCCCGAGACTCAGCGAAGTTGAAGTGTTTGTGATGATGCAATCTCCCCGCGGCTAGACGGAAAGACCCCATGAACCTTTACTGTAGCTTTGCATTGGACTTTGAACCGATCTGTGTAGGATAGGTGGGAGGCTATGAAGCGTGGACGCCAGTCTGCGTGGAGCCGTCCTTGAAATACCACCCTGGTTTGTTTGAGGTTCTAACCTTGGCCCGTGATCCGGGTCGGGGACAGTGCATGGTGGGCAGTTTGACTGGGGCGGTCTCCTCCCAAAGTGTAACGGAGGAGTACGAAGGTACGCTAGGTACGGTCGGAAATCGTGCTGATAGTGCAATGGCATAAGCGTGCTTAACTGCGAGACCGACAAGTCGAGCAGGTGCGAAAGCAGGTCATAGTGATCCGGTGGTTCTGTATGGAAGGGCCATCGCTCAACGGATAAAAGGTACTCTGGGGATAACAGGCTGATACCGCCCAAGAGTTCATATCGACGGCGGTGTTTGGCACCTCGATGTCGGCTCATCTCATCCTGGGGCTGTAGCCGGTCCCAAGGGTATGGCTGTTCGCCATTTAAAGAGGTACGTGAGCTGGGTTTAAAACGTCGTGAGACAGTTTGGTCCCTATCTGCCGTGGGCGCTGGATATTTGAAGGGGGCTGCTCCTAGTACGAGAGGACCGGAGTGGACGAACCTCTGGTGTACCGGTTGTCACGCCAGTGGCATCGCCGGGTAGCTATGTTCGGAAGAGATAACCGCTGAAAGCATCTAAGCGGGAAACTCGCCTTAAGATGAGATATCCCCGGGGCTTCGAGCCCCTTGAAGGGTCGTTCAAGACCAGGACGTTGATAGGTCAGGTGTGGAAGCGCAGTAATGCGTTAAGCTAACTGATACTAATTGCCCGTAAGGCTTGATCCTATAACAGGTGTGTTTCGTTTCGGGTTAGCGCTTTAGCGCTTAGCCGGAACAACCCCCGAAGGGGGCACGGAATGCAGGATGTTTGAGAGATCGTTGTTGTGCCAGACTAAACAACACATCCCACACTCTTTACGCTTCTTCCAGATTGGCTGTGGCGCCAGGTTGACTTCAACCCGCGCGACGCAGCAACCCGTCATGCCTGATGACCATAGCGAGTCGGTACCACCCCTTCCCATCCCGAACAGGACCGTGAAACGACTCCACGCCGATGATAGTGCGGATTGCCCGTGTGAAAGTAGGTAATCGTCAGGCTCCTTACCCAGACAAGACCCCGCCCTCAAAAGCGGGGTCTTGCCGTTTGTAACCTCACTATAAGTGAGAGCCTATGGGTTTCGAGCGGTCAAGAAATACTTGACAAGTCATAATCGCTCCCCCATAATCATCAGTTCTCTGCGGAGGGGTGCCCGAGTGGCTAAAGGGGGCAGACTGTAAATCTGTTGGCTTACGCCTACGTTGGTTCGAATCCAACCTCCTCCACCAGATTTCAAAAGCTGTAAAGCAGTTGTCGGGAATCGATAGATCCTTGCGGGTGTAGCTCAATGGTAGAGCAGAAGCCTTCCAAGCTTACGACGAGGGTTCGATTCCCTTCACCCGCTCCAGCAAGCAAAGTAGATGTAGCGCCCATGTGGCTCAGTGGTAGAGCACTCCCTTGGTAAGGGAGAGGTCGGCAGTTCGATCCTGCCCATGGGCACCAGCTAGTACCAAAGTGATTGTTTGCGCCCGGCGCAACGTACGGAAAAATCCTCTTAGGAGTCGAAAATGGCCAAAGGTAAGTTTGAGCGGACCAAGCCGCACGTGAACGTCGGCACGATCGGTCACGTTGACCACGGCAAGACCACGCTGACGGCAGCGATCACGACGGTGCTGACCGCGAAGTTCGGCGGCGAGGCAAAGGCTTACGACCAGATCGACGCGGCGCCGGAAGAAAAGGCACGTGGTATCACGATCAACACGGCACACGTCGAGTACGAAACGGCTAACCGCCACTACGCACACGTCGACTGCCCGGGCCACGCTGACTATGTGAAGAACATGATCACGGGCGCAGCGCAGATGGACGGCGCAATCCTGGTGTGCTCGGCCGCTGACGGCCCGATGCCGCAAACGCGTGAGCACATCCTGCTGGCACGTCAGGTCGGCGTTCCGTACATCATCGTGTTCCTGAACAAGTGCGACATGGTCGACGACGCCGAGCTGCTCGAGCTGGTCGAAATGGAAGTGCGCGAACTCCTGTCGAAGTACGACTTCCCGGGCGACGACACGCCGATCATCAAGGGTTCGGCGAAGCTGGCGCTCGAAGGCGACAAGGGCGAGCTGGGCGAAGTGGCGATCATGAATCTGGCCGACGCGCTGGACACGTACATCCCGACGCCGGAGCGCGCAGTTGACGGCGCTTTCCTGATGCCGGTGGAAGACGTGTTCTCGATCTCGGGTCGTGGCACGGTGGTGACGGGCCGCGTTGAGCGCGGCATCGTCAAGGTCGGCGAGGAAATCGAAATCGTCGGTATCAAGCCGACGGTGAAGACGACCTGCACGGGCGTGGAAATGTTCCGCAAGCTGCTCGACCAGGGTCAGGCAGGCGACAACGTCGGTATCCTGCTGCGCGGCACGAAGCGTGAAGACGTGGAGCGTGGCCAGGTTCTGGCGAAGCCGGGTTCGATCACGCCGCACACGCACTTCACGGCTGAAGTGTACGTGCTGAGCAAGGACGAAGGCGGCCGTCACACGCCGTTCTTCAACAACTACCGTCCGCAGTTCTACTTCCGTACGACGGACGTGACGGGCTCGATCGAGCTGCCGAAGGACAAGGAAATGGTGATGCCGGGCGACAACGTGTCGATCACGGTGAAGCTGATCGCTCCGATCGCCATGGAAGAAGGTCTGCGCTTCGCAATCCGCGAAGGTGGCCGTACCGTCGGCGCAGGTGTCGTTGCCAAGATCATCGAGTAAGTTTTTGCCAGTCTCGTTGATCGAGTAAGCGGTTTCAGGGTTGGCGATGCCGCCAACCCAAAATGGTTTAGGGGTATAGCTCAACTGGCAGAGCGTCGGTCTCCAAAACCGAAGGTTGGGGGTTCGATTCCCTCTGCCCCTGCCAATTCTCGCGTCACTTGTGACGCTCGTTAAGGTGTTATGGCGAATCCTTCCGTCGAAACTGTTAATACTTCCAGCGACAAGCTGATGCTCGTTGCCGGCGTATTGTTGGTCTTGGCCGGGTTCGTGGGGTTCTTCTGGCTGAATGGCCAAGAGTGGTACGTCCGCGGAGCAGCTCTCGCTGTCGGATTGATCGCAGGCGTCGCAGTCGGTCTTCTCTCAGCGCCCGGCAAGGGTTTTATCGCGTTCGCCAAAGACTCGTACAAAGAAGTTCGCAAGGTTGTCTGGCCGACCCGCAAGGAAGCAAGCCAAACGACTCTGGTGGTTTTCGGCTTTGTGCTGATCATGGCGGTGTTCCTCTGGATTTGCGACAAATCCATCGAGTGGGCGATTTTCTCGGCGATTCTGGGTTGGAAATGATATGAGTGATATTCCGGCATCCCCGAGCGGAAAACGTTGGTATGTGGTGCACGCCTACTCCGGCATGGAGAAGAGCGTGCAACGTGCGCTTCAAGAGCGCATCGAACGTGCTGGCATGCAAGACAAATTTGGTCAGATCCTCGTGCCGACCGAAGAAGTCGTCGAGGTGAAAGGCGGACACAAGTCCGTGACCGAGCGTCGTTTCTTTCCGGGTTATGTGCTCGTCGAAATGGAAATGACGGACGAAACATGGCACTTGGTGAAAAACACGGCCAAGGTAACCGGTTTCGTGGGTGGTGCGCGCAACCGTCCAAGCCCGATTTCCCCGCGGGAAGTCGAGAAAATCATGTCGCAGATGCAGGAAGGCGTCGAGAAGCCGCGCCCGAAGACCCTGTTCGAAGTCGGCGAGATGGTGCGTGTAAAGGACGGCCCGTTCACAGACTTCAACGGCAGCGTCGAAGAAGTGAACTACGAAAAGTCGCGTGTCCGTGTTTCTGTCACGATTTTCGGTCGCGCGACACCGGTCGAATTGGAATTCGGCCAGGTCGAGAAGCTGTAATTCAGTTTTTGCGGATCGCGCCACACGGCGCGATCCGTCTTTCGCGCTTACGGTCCGCGTAATGGCCGTTGAGGAGCGTCGATAGTCGAAGGTTGATGAAGGCGCGCTACTACTCACCGAACGCAACTGCGTTCCAAAGAGGTTTTCAACATGGCAAAGAAAATCATCGGCTTTATCAAGCTGCAGATTCCTGCAGGTAAAGCCAATCCGTCGCCGCCGGTTGGTCCGGCACTGGGCCAGCGCGGCCTGAACATCATGGAGTTCTGCAAGGCGTTCAACGCGCAGACTCAAGCATTGGAACCAGGTCTGCCGATTCCGGTTGTCATCACCGCGTTCGCTGACAAGAGCTTCACGTTCGTTCTGAAGACGCCGCCGGCAACGGTGCTGATCAAGAAGGCTGCGAAGCTCGACAAGGGTTCGAGCAAGCCGCACACCGACAAGGTCGGTAAGATCACGCGCGCTCAAGCTGAAGAAATCGCGAAGACCAAGATGCCTGACCTCACGGCAGCTGATCTGGACGCAGCGGTCCGTACGATCGCTGGTAGCGCCCGCTCGATGGGCATCACCGTGGAGGGCGTGTAAATGGCCAAGCTTTCGAAGCGTCTGCAAGCATTTGCAGCCAAGGTTGATCGTCAAAAGCTGTATGCGATCGAGGAAGCCCTGTCGCTCGTGAAGGAATGCGCAAGCGCGAAGTTCGACGAGTCGATCGACGTCGCAGTGCAACTCGGCATCGATGCAAAGAAGTCGGATCAAGTCGTTCGCGGCTCGGTCGTTCTGCCGGCAGGTACGGGTAAGTCGGTTCGCGTTGCTGTGTTCGCGCAAGGTGAAAAGGCTGAGCAAGCTCGTGCAGCGGGTGCAGAAATCGTCGGTATGGAAGACCTGGCTGAGCAAGTCAAGGCCGGCAACCTGAATTTCGACGTCGTGATCGCTTCGCCGGACACGATGCGCGTCGTTGGTACGCTTGGTCAGATTCTCGGCCCGCGTGGCCTGATGCCGAACCCGAAGGTCGGCACGGTTACGCCGGACGTCGCGACGGCAGTGAAGAACGCGAAGGCTGGTCAGGTTCAGTTCCGCGTCGACAAGGCCGGTATCATCCACGCAACGATCGGTCGCGCTTCGTTCGAACCGACGGCTCTGCGTTCGAACCTGAATGCGCTGGTCGAAGCCCTGCAAAAGGCGAAGCCGGCGACGAGCAAGGGCGTGTACCTGCGCAAGATCGCACTGTCGAGCACGATGGGTGTTGGCGTGCGTGTCGATCAGGCAACGCTCGCAGCACAGTAAAAGTTTTAACCGCCTTGGTCGAAAGGCCGGGGCGGATTTAAGGGCTTTGGGCGGTCGCAAGATTTGCAGTCTGAATCGAGCGGCCGGTTGTCAAAGACCGTTGGTGGGAACGCAGCATTCGGGTGTTTCCTTAATTCAAGCCAACGCAGATGGCGAACCCGAAAAGGTTTTGAAGTGATGAAGCCGTTTGATTCCCGCAGCCATGCGGACCTCGAATGGTTGAAATACTCCTGACTGGTCGGACGCCGTTGTTGAACGCGACGCATCAAGCATATGCCCAGTGCGTCGAATCTGGAGGTTAACCGTGCCACTGAACAAAGAAGGTAAGCAGGCCGTAGTGGCTGAGGTTTCCGCGCAAGTCGCGAAAGCCCAGACCATGGTTCTGGCCGAGTATCGTGGAATCGCGGTTGGCGATCTGACCAAGCTGCGCGCGAAAGCGCGCGAGCAACAGGTGTATCTGCGCGTGTTGAAGAACACGTTGGCGCGTCGCGCTGTTGAAGGTACCCCGTTTGCTCCGCTGGCTGAGCAGATGACCGGTCCTCTGATCTACGGCATCTCGGAAGATGCAATTGCTGCTGCTAAGGTCGTCAACGACTTCAGCAAGGGCAATGACAAGTTGGTCATCAAGGCTGGTTCCTACGAAGGCAAGGTGATGGACAAGGCAGGCGTGCAAGCGCTGGCCAACATCCCGAGCCGCGAAGAGCTGCTCTCCAAGCTGTTGTTCGTTATGCAAGCGCCTGTTTCTGGCTTTGCGCGCGCTATGGCCGCGCTGGCAGAAAAGAAGCAGGGCGAAGCTGCGTAAGCAGTGCATCGACGTACTTCAGTCGGGCGTAATTGATCGCTGGCTGTATCCGAATTCAATTTAGGAGTATTTCAAATGGCAATCGCAAAAGAAGACATCCTCGAAGCCGTAGGCGCGATGTCGGTTCTGGAACTGAACGAGCTGGTTAAGGCGTTCGAAGAAAAGTTTGGCGTGTCGGCTGCTGCTGTTGCAGTTGCTGGCCCCGCAGGTGCAGGCGGCGGCGCTGCTGCAGCTGAAGAGCAAACCGAGTTCACGGTTATCCTGACCGAAACGGGCGCGAACAAGGTTTCCGTGATTAAGGCAGTTCGTGAACTGACGGGTCTCGGCCTGAAGGAAGCGAAGGACCTGGTCGACGGTGCACCGAAGCCCGTTAAGGAAGCGGTGCCGAAGGCTGCTGCTGAAGAAGCCAAGAAGAAGCTGGAAGAAGCCGGCGCGAAGGCTGAAATCAAGTAATTTTCAGCGCGCTGTGCGAAGGCTGGCGGTTTCACACCGCCGGCCTTTTTGTGCTTTGTGGGAACGACGTTTTCGCTTGCTTGCATCGGCAAAAACGTCCTCCCAGAAGCCAAAGAAAATCGCCGTTCGGCAAGTTCGACTGGCGCTTCTCTTTGTCTTCTGAAGCGACTGCAGAAGGCAAGTTTGGTCGGGTAGCGGGCAACACAGGCATCCGCTGCCGTCAGCCAGCGGTTGGTAGCGGCCAACCACCAAGCTTCAAGGCTCGTTCAAGCCATAGGACGGCCAACGGGTCTCAGTCGGTGAACACTCGGGTTGTCACATCAAGGTATCCCGCCTCGACAACAATGCCCGCCGTGATTCGGAGATCGTATGCAATATTCCTTCACCGAGAAGAAGCGTATTCGCAAGAGTTTCGCGAAGCGCCCCATCGTTCACCAAGTACCTTTTCTGCTGGCTACCCAGCTTGAATCATTCAGCACGTTTCTGCAAGCAGATACGGCCACTGCGCAGCGCAAACCGGAAGGTCTGCAGGCTGCGTTCACCTCTGTTTTTCCCATTGTTTCGCACAACGGCTTCGCTCGTCTAGAGTTCGTCAGCTACATGCTGTCGCCGCCGGCATTCAACATCAAGGAATGTCAGCAGCGCGGTCTGACTTACTGCTCGGCGCTGCGTGCCAAGGTGCGTCTGGTTCTGCTCGACAAGGAATCGCCGAGCAAGCCCGTCGTCAAGGAAGTGAAGGAGCAGGAAGTGTACATGGGCGAAATTCCGCTCATGACGCCGACCGGCTCGTTCGTCATCAACGGCACGGAACGTGTGATCGTGTCGCAGCTGCACCGTTCGCCTGGCGTGTTCTTCGAACACGACAAGGGCAAGACGCACAGCTCCGGCAAGCTGCTGTTCTCGGCACGTATCATTCCTTACCGTGGTTCGTGGCTCGACTTCGAATTCGACCCGAAGGACGTGCTGTACTTCCGCGTCGACCGTCGCCGCAAGATGCCCGTCACGATCCTGCTGAAGGCTATCGGCCTGACGCCGGAGCAGATCCTCGCGAACTTCTTCGTGTTCGACAACTTCACGCTGATGCCGGAAGGCGCGCAGATGGAATTCGTGCCCGAGCGTCTGCGTGGTGAAGTCGCGCGCTTCGATATCACGGATCGCGACGGCAAGGTCATTGTCCAGAAGGACAAGCGTATCAACGCGAAGCACATTCGCGACCTCGAAAACGCGAAGACGAAATTCATTTCGGTTCCCGAAGACTATCTGCTCGGCCGCGTGCTGGCGAAGAACGTTGTCGACGGCGACACGGGCGAAGTGATCGCGAACGCGAACGACGAAGTCACGGAAAGCGTGCTCGACAAGCTGCGCGAAGCGAAGATCAAGGACATCCAGACGCTCTACACGAACGATCTGGATCAAGGTCCGTACATCTCGTCGACGCTGCGTATCGATGAAACGGCCGACAAGATGGCCGCGCGTATCGCGATCTACCGCATGATGCGTCCGGGCGAACCGCCGACGGAAGAAGCCGTCGAGGCGCTGTTCAACCGTCTGTTCTATAGCGAAGAAGCGTACGACCTGTCGAAGGTGGGTCGTATGAAGTTCAACCGCCGCGTCGGCCGTGACGAAATCGTCGGCCCGATGACGCTGCAGGACGACGACATCCTCGCGACGATCAAGATCCTCGTCGAGCTGCGTAACGGCAAGGGCGAAGTGGACGACATCGACCACCTCGGCAACCGTCGTGTGCGTTGTGTCGGCGAACTGGCGGAGAACCAGTTCCGCGCAGGTCTCGTGCGTGTCGAACGTGCTGTGAAGGAACGCCTCGGCCAGGCCGAAAGCGAAAACCTGATGCCGCACGACCTGATCAACTCGAAGCCGATTTCGTCGGCGATTCGCGAGTTCTTCGGTTCGTCGCAGCTGTCGCAGTTCATGGACCAGACCAACCCGCTGTCGGAAATCACCCACAAGCGCCGCGTGTCGGCACTTGGCCCGGGCGGTCTGACGCGCGAGCGCGCTGGCTTTGAAGTCCGCGACGTGCACCCGACGCACTATGGCCGCGTGTGCCCGATCGAAACGCCGGAAGGTCCGAACATCGGTCTGATCAACTCGCTGGCTCTGTACGCGCACCTGAACGAATACGGCTTCCTCGAAACGCCGTATCGCAAGGTCGTGGACAGCAAGGTCACGGACCAGATCGACTATCTGTCGGCAATCGAAGAAGGCCGTTACGTGATCGCTCAGGCGAACGCGGCGGTGGCGGAAGATGGTTCGCTGACCGACGAACTCGTGTCGTCGCGTGAAGCAGGCGAAACGCTGATGGTCACGCCAGACCGCATCCAGTACATGGACGTGGCGCCGTCGCAGATCGTGTCGGTGGCTGCATCGCTGATTCCGTTCCTCGAGCACGACGACGCGAACCGTGCATTGATGGGTTCGAACATGCAGCGTCAGGCTGTGCCGTGTCTGCGTCCGGAAAAGCCGGTCGTCGGTACGGGCATCGAGCGTACGGTGGCTGTCGACTCGGGCACGACCGTGCAGGCGCTGCGCGGCGGTGTGGTCGATTACGTCGACGCAGGCCGTATCGTGATTCGTGTGAACGACGATGAAGCGGTTGCCGGTGACGTCGGTGTCGACATCTACAACCTGATCAAGTACACGCGTTCGAACCAGAACACGAACATCAACCAGCGTCCGATCGCGAAGGTCGGCGACAAGGTTGCCCGCGGCGACGTGCTGGCTGACGGCGCTTCGACGGACCTCGGCGAACTGGCTCTCGGCCAGAACATGCTGGTCGCGTTCATGCCGTGGAACGGTTACAACTTCGAAGACTCGATCCTGATCTCGGAGAAGGTTGTTGCGGACGATCGCTACACGTCGATCCACATCGAAGAACTGAACGTCGTTGCTCGTGACACGAAGCTCGGACCGGAAGAAATCACGCGCGATATTTCGAATCTCGCTGAAGTGCAGCTTGGCCGTCTCGACGAGTCGGGCATCGTGTACATCGGCGCGGAAGTCGAAGCAGGCGACGTGCTGGTCGGCAAGGTCACGCCGAAGGGCGAAACCCAGCTGACGCCGGAAGAAAAGCTGCTGCGCGCGATCTTCGGCGAGAAGGCATCGGACGTGAAGGATACGTCGCTGCGTGTGCCGTCGGGCATGAGCGGCACGGTTATCGACGTGCAGGTGTTCACGCGCGAAGGCATCCAGCGCGACAAGCGTGCGCAACAGATCATCGACGATGAACTGAAGCGCTATCGTCTCGACCTGAACGACCAGCTGCGTATCGTGGAAGGCGACGCGTTCCAGCGTCTGGCACGCATGCTCGAAGGCAAGGTCGCGAACGGCGGTCCGAAGAAGCTCGCGAAGGGCACGAAGATCGAACGCGCTTACCTGGAAGATCTGGATCACTACCACTGGTTCGACATCCGCCTCGCGGACGAAGAAGCAGCGGCGCAGCTCGAAGCGATCAAGGATTCGATCGAACAGAAGCGTCACCAGTTCGACCTCGCGTTCGAAGAGAAGCGCAAGAAGCTCACGCAAGGCGACGAACTGCCGCCGGGCGTGCTGAAGATGGTCAAGGTGTACCTGGCAGTCAAGCGCCGCCTGCAGCCTGGCGACAAGATGGCCGGCCGTCACGGTAACAAGGGTGTCGTGTCGAAGATCGTCCCGATCGAAGACATGCCGTACATGGCCGATGGCCGTCCGGCTGACGTCGTGCTGAACCCGCTCGGCGTTCCGTCACGGATGAACGTGGGTCAGGTTCTCGAAGTGCATCTGGGCTGGGCCGCGAAGGGTCTGGGCTGGCGTATCGGCGAAATGCTGCAGCGTCAGTCGAAGATCGAGGAAGTTCGCGCATTCCTGACCAAGATCTATAACGAGTCGGGCCGCGCGGAAGAGCTGGAAAGCTTCTCCGACGACGAGATCCTCGAACTGGCGAAGAACCTGCGCGAAGGCGTGCCGTTCGCAACGCCGGTGTTCGACGGTGCGACGGAAGAAGAAATGTCCAGCATGCTGGACCTCGCCTTCCCGGACGACATCGCGCAGAACCTCGGCATGACGAAGTCGAAGAACCAGGTGCGTCTGTACGACGGCCGCACGGGAGAAGGCTTCGAGCGTACGGTTACGGTCGGCTACATGCACTACCTGAAGCTGCATCACCTGGTCGACGACAAGATGCACGCGCGTTCGACGGGCCCGTACTCGCTCGTCACGCAGCAGCCGCTGGGTGGTAAGGCGCAGTTCGGTGGCCAGCGTTTCGGTGAAATGGAAGTGTGGGCGCTCGAAGCGTACGGCGCATCGTACGTGCTGCAGGAAATGTTGACGGTCAAGTCGGACGACGTGACAGGCCGGACCAAGGTTTATGAAAACCTGGTCAAGGGCGATCACGTCATCGACGCGGGCATGCCGGAATCCTTCAACGTGCTGGTGAAGGAAATCCGCTCGCTCGGTATCGACATCGACCTCGACCGCAACTAATCGGACTACGGAGAGAAAGCAATGAAAGCTCTGCTCGATCTATTCAAGCAAGTCCAACAGGAAGAAGTTTTTGACGCGATCAAGATCGGTCTGGCCTCGCCGGACAAGATCCGTTCGTGGTCGTTCGGTGAAGTCAAGAAGCCGGAAACCATCAACTACCGCACGTTCAAGCCGGAGCGGGATGGTCTGTTCTGCGCGAAGATTTTCGGTCCGATCAAGGACTACGAATGCCTTTGCGGCAAGTACAAGCGCCTGAAGCACCGTGGCGTGATCTGCGAGAAGTGCGGCGTCGAAGTGACGCTCGCGAAGGTGCGTCGCGAACGCATGGGCCACATCGAACTGGCCTCGCCTGTCGCGCACATCTGGTTCCTGAAGTCGCTGCCGTCGCGTCTGGGCATGGTGCTCGACATGACGCTGCGCGACATCGAGCGCGTGCTGTACTTCGAAGCATATGTGGTGATCGATCCGGGCATGACGCCGCTGAAAGCGCGGCAGATCATGACGGAAGAGGATTACTACAACAAGGTCGAAGAGTACGGTGACGAATTCCGCGCTGAAATGGGCGCGGAAGGCGTGCGCGAACTGCTGCGCGCGATCAACATCGACGAACAGGTCGAAACGCTGCGTTCGGAGCTGAAGAACACGGGTTCGGAAGCGAAGATCAAGAAGTACGCGAAGCGTCTGAAAGTGCTCGAGGCATTCCAGCGTTCGGGCATCAAGCCCGAGTGGATGATTCTCGAAGTGCTGCCCGTGCTTCCGCCGGAACTGCGTCCGCTGGTTCCGCTGGACGGCGGCCGTTTCGCGACCTCGGACCTGAACGACCTGTATCGCCGCGTGATCAACCGTAACAACCGGTTGAAGCGCCTGCTCGAACTGAAGGCACCTGAAATCATCGTCCGCAACGAAAAGCGGATGCTGCAGGAAGCCGTCGATTCGCTGCTCGACAACGGCCGTCGCGGCAAGGCGATGACGGGCGCGAACAAGCGTCCGCTGAAGTCGCTCGCCGACATGATCAAGGGTAAGGGCGGTCGCTTCCGTCAGAACCTGCTGGGCAAGCGCGTCGACTACTCGGGCCGTTCGGTCATCGTGGTCGGCCCGACGCTGAAGCTGCACCAGTGCGGTCTGCCTAAGCTGATGGCGCTCGAACTGTTCAAGCCGTTCATCTTCAACAAGCTGGAAGTGATGGGTGTCGCTACCACCATCAAGGCTGCGAAGAAGGAAGTCGAGAACCAGACGCCGGTGGTGTGGGACATCCTGGAAGAGGTGATCCGCGAGCATCCGGTGATGCTGAACCGTGCGCCGACGCTGCACCGTCTTGGCATTCAGGCTTTCGAGCCGGTGCTGATCGAAGGTAAGGCAATCCAGCTGCACCCGCTCGTTTGCGCGGCGTTCAACGCCGACTTCGACGGTGACCAGATGGCTGTTCACGTTCCGCTGTCGCTGGAAGCGCAGATGGAAGCGCGCACGCTGATGCTGGCGTCGAACAACGTGCTGTTCCCGGCCAACGGCGATCCGTCGATCGTGCCGTCGCAGGATATCGTGCTCGGCCTGTACTACGCGACGCGTGAAGCGATCAACGGCAAGGGCGAAGGCATGACGTTCACGGGCGTGTCGGAAGCACTGCGCGCCTACGAAAACAAGGAAGTCGAGCTGGCCTCGCGGGTCAACGTGCGGATCACCGAAATGGTCCACAACGAAGACACGTCGGAAGGCGCGCCGAAGTTCGTGCCGAAGATCACGCTGTACGCGACGACGGTCGGCCGCTCGATCCTGTCGGAGATTCTGCCGCCGGGTCTGCCGTTCTCCGTGCTGAACAAGCCGCTGAAGAAGAAGGAAATTTCGCGTCTGATCAACACGGCATTCCGCAAGTGCGGTCTGCGCGAAACGGTGATCTTCGCCGACCAGCTGATGCAGTCGGGCTTCCGCCTGGCAACGCGCGCCGGTATCTCCATCTGCGTCGACGACATGCTCGTGCCGCCGCAGAAGGAAACGATCGTCGGCGACGCCGCGAAGAAGGTGAAGGAATACGACCGCCAGTACATGTCGGGTCTCGTCACCGCGCAGGAACGCTACAACAACGTGGTCGACATCTGGTCGGCAACGTCGGAAGCGGTCGGCAAGGCGATGATGGAGCAGCTCGCCACGGAACCCGTGGTCGATCGCGACGGCAACGAAACGCGTCAGGAATCGTTCAACTCGATCTACATGATGGCCGACTCGGGCGCGCGGGGTTCCGCAGTCCAGATCCGTCAGTTGGCGGGGATGCGCGGCCTGATGGCGAAGCCGGACGGTTCGATTATCGAAACGCCGATTACCGCGAACTTCCGCGAAGGTCTGAACGTGTTGCAGTACTTCATCTCGACCCACGGTGCACGTAAGGGTCTGGCTGATACGGCACTGAAGACCGCGAACTCGGGTTACCTGACGCGTCGTCTGGTCGACGTCACGCAGGATCTCGTGGTGGTCGAGGACGATTGCGGCACGTCGAACGGCGTGGCGATGAAGGCCCTCGTGGAAGGTGGTGAAGTCGTCGAAGCGCTGCGCGACCGTATTCTCGGCCGTGTCGCGGTGGCAGACGTCGTTAATCCGGAAACGCAGGAAACGCTGTACGAAGCGGGCTCGCTGCTTGACGAAGATTCCGTCGAAGAGATCGAGCGTCTGGGCATCGACGAAGTGCGCGTGCGCACGCCGCTGACCTGCGAAACGCGTTACGGTCTGTGCGCGTCGTGCTATGGCCGCGATCTGGGCCGTGGCTCGCTGGTGAACGTCGGCGAAGCAGTGGGCGTTATCGCTGCTCAGTCGATCGGTGAGCCGGGCACGCAGCTGACCATGCGTACGTTCCACATCGGTGGCGCGGCATCGCGTGCGGCAGTGGCGTCGTCGGTCGAAGCGAAGTCGAACGGTACGGTGCGTTTCACGGCGACGATGCGTTACGTGACGAATGCAAAGGGCGAGCAGATCGTCATCTCGCGTTCGGGCGAAGCGCTCATCACCGATGATCACGGCCGCGAGCGCGAGCGTCACAAGGTGCCGTACGGCGCGACGCTGCTGCAACTCGACGGTGCGCAGATCAAGGCAGGCACGCAGCTGGCCACGTGGGATCCGCTGACGCGTCCGATCATCACCGAGTGGGGCGGTACGGTGAAGTTCGAAAACGTCGAGGAAGGCGTGACGGTCGCGAAGCAGATCGACGACGTGACGGGTCTTTCGACTCTGGTCGTGATCGACGTGAAGCGCCGCGGTTCGCAGGCTTCGAAGAGCGTGCGTCCGCAGGTCAAGCTGCTCGACGCGAACGGCGAAGAAGTCAAGATCCCGAACTCGGAGCACTCGGTTCAGATCGGCTTCCAGGTCGGCGCTCTGATCACCGTGAAGGACGGTCAGCAAGTGCAGGTCGGTGAAGTGCTCGCACGTATCCCGACGGAAGCGCAGAAGACGCGTGACATTACGGGTGGTCTGCCGCGTGTGGCGGAACTGTTCGAAGCACGTTCGCCGAAGGACGCAGGTATCCTGGCGGAAGTCACGGGTACGACGTCGTTCGGTAAGGACACGAAGGGCAAGCAGCGTCTCGTTATCACGGACCTCGAAGGCAATCAGCACGAGTTCCTGATCGCGAAGGAAAAGCAGGTTCTGGTCCACGATGGTCAGGTCGTCAACAAGGGCGAAATGATCGTGGACGGACCGGCGGATCCGCACGACATCCTGCGTCTGCAGGGTATCGAAGCGCTGTCGCGTTACATCGTGGACGAAGTGCAGGACGTGTACCGTCTGCAGGGCGTGAAGATCAACGACAAGCACATCGAAGTGATCGTGCGTCAGATGCTGCGTCGCGTGCAGATTTCGGACAACGGCGATACGCGCTTCATCCCGGGCGAACAGGTCGAGCGGTCGGACATGCTCGACGAGAACGACCGTATGAACGCGGAAGACAAGCGTCCGGCAACGTACGAGAACATCCTGCTGGGTATTACGAAGGCGTCGCTGTCGACGGATTCGTTCATCTCGGCAGCATCGTTCCAGGAAACGACGCGGGTGCTGACGGAAGCCGCAATCATGGGCAAGCGCGACGATCTGCGTGGCCTGAAGGAAAACGTGATCGTCGGCCGTCTGATTCCGGCCGGTACGGGTCTCGCGTTCCACAAGGCGCGCAAGACCAAGGAAATGGCGGATCGCGAGCGTTTCGACCAGATCGCTGCCGAAGAAGCCTTCGAGTTCGGTACGCCGGAAAATCCGGCCGCCGAGCAAACGCCGCATACCAACGAGTAAGCGGGCTGGCGGCGCAAGCCGCTATCTCACGAGCGTAGTTGGCAAAACCGCCCGGTTTCGACCGGGCGGTTTTTTTTCGCCTGCGATTTTTCTTATGCCATTTGGACTCTGCCGGATGGCCAGTTGCGCGACAAACACCAGGCGAAACGCGATTGGGTTGGTAAAATTCGTGTCACCCGTTCCGCGCTCTTTTTCTCTATCCGCTCTCCTTCATGTCCCGTTCGCTCCAGATCCTCAACGAAGTTTTCGGTTATCCCGCGTTCAGAGGGCAGCAGGGCGAAATTGTCGAACACGTTTCATCGGGCGGCGACTGTCTGGTGCTGATGCCGACGGGCGGCGGGAAGTCGCTCTGTTATCAGATTCCGTCGCTGGTGCGACGTGAGGCGGGTTTGGGCGCGGGCATCGTCGTGTCGCCGCTGATTGCATTGATGCAGGATCAGGTGGCGGCGCTGACGGAAGTCGGCGTGCGCGCGGCGTATCTGAACTCGACGCTGTCGGGCGCCGAGGCCGCTGCAACGGAACGCGCATTGCGCGAGGGCGAAATCGATCTGCTGTACGTCGCGCCGGAGCGTTTGATGACGCCGCGCTTTCTCGATCTGCTCGAACGCGCGCGCATCGGCCTCTTCGCGATCGACGAAGCGCATTGCGTGTCGCAATGGGGCCACGATTTCCGGCCGGAGTACATCCAGCTCTCCGTCCTGCACGAACGCTTTCCTTCGGTGCCGCGCATCGCGCTCACTGCGACCGCCGACGCGATCACGCGCGATGAAATCATCCATCGTCTCGCACTCGACGACGCGCGCGTGTTCGTGTCGAGCTTCGACCGGCCGAACATTCGCTACCGGATCGTCGAAAAGGACAACGCGCGCTCGCAGCTGCTCGACTTTATCCGCGCAGAACATTCGCGTCCCGATGGCACGACCGACGCGGGTGTTGTGTATTGCCTGTCGCGCCGCAAGGTCGAAGAGACAGCCGAGTGGCTGAAGGCGCAGGGCGTACGCGCGTTGCCGTATCACGCCGGGATGGAGTTCGAGGTGCGCCAGAAGCACCAGGAAATGTTCCAGCGCGAAGAGGGCATCGTGATGTGCGCCACGATCGCGTTCGGCATGGGTATCGACAAGCCGGACGTGCGCTTCGTCGCGCATCTGGATTTGCCGAAGAGCGTCGAAGGCTATTACCAGGAGACCGGGCGCGCAGGCCGCGACGGTCTGCCGGCGAACGCGTGGATGACTTACGGACTCGGTGACGTCGTGCAGCAGCGCAAGATGATCGACGAATCCGAAGCCGACGATGCGCACAAGCGCGTGCAGACGGGCAAGCTCGATGCATTGCTGGGTCTGTGCGAAACGGCCACGTGCCGGCGCGTGCGCTTGCTCGCCTACTTTGGCGAAGAGGGCAAGCCGTGTGGCAACTGCGATACGTGTCTTGAGCCGCCGGCGTCATGGGACGCGACGCGCGAATCGCAAATGGCGCTGTCGTGCGCGTTCCGCGCGCAGCGCGCGAGCGGATTCAACTTTGGCGCAGGACATCTGATCGACATTCTTCGCGGCAACCGCAACGAGAAGATTCTGCAGCGCGGCCACGAAAAGATAAGTACGTTCGGAATCGGCGCGGCGTTGTCCGAGCATGAGTGGCGCGCAGTGTTTCGCCAGTTGGTCGCGTTCGGATTTCTCACCGTCGATCATGAGGGTTTTGGCTCGTTGGTGCTGACAGAATCGAGCAAGCCTGTATTGAAGGGCGAACAGACGGTGACGATGCGCCGTTATGTGAAGCCTGCGCGGACACGTCAGTCGTCTGGCCGAACGAGCGAGCGCGCCGATCCGACGGCAGGCATGAACGCGCGCGAGCGGGCGCGCTGGGACCGGCTGCGCACTTGGCGCACCGAAACTGCGAAAAGCGACGGCGTGCCGGCCTATGTCATTTTCCACGACGCGACGCTGGCGGAGATCGCGCGGAATTGCCCGGAATCGCTCGAAGATTTGCGACACATTCCCGGCATGGGCGCGCGCAAGCTCGACCGTTTCGGCGACGAACTGCTGGAAGTTGTCGCCGCGGACTGACCTCCGGCGGCTCTCGAACCCTTTCGAATCCACGCAACCTGTTGACTCGCTTAGGATTTTCGGAATATGATGCTAGGTTCCGGTTCTTGGCAGGGTTGCGCGCGGCGTAAGTGCGTCGCCAGTCCAGCAAGGCTGGAAGTCAGCAGTAGTCAGAAACGGGTTCGTTTTTGCTTTGCCCAGAAACGAACACGTTGATTTTGTTCAATTTCAGGAATAAACAATGCCAACCATCAATCAACTGGTTCGCAAAGGCCGCACGTCGGAAACGACGAAGAGCAAGTCGCCGGCCCTGCAGGACTGCCCCCAGCGTCGCGGCGTGTGCACCCGTGTGTACACCACGACGCCGAAGAAGCCGAACTCGGCACTCCGTAAGGTCGCCAAGGTTCGTCTGACGAACGGCTTCGAAGTCATTTCGTACATCGGTGGTGAAGGCCACAACCTGCAAGAGCACTCGGTCGTGCTGATTCGCGGCGGCCGTGTGAAGGACTTGCCGGGTGTGCGTTACCACATGGTTCGCGGCTCGCTGGATACCCAGGGCGTCAAGGATCGTAAGCAGGCTCGCTCGAAGTACGGTGCGAAGCGCGCCAAGGCTGGCAAGTAATAGCCGGTCGAGCAGTAACAGGTCGCTCGCAAGAGCGGTTTAGCGGTGGTGCCGGAAAGCCGGTGCTGTCGAGTAAGTGGTCACCCGACCAGGCTGGTAAGTCGTAATGGATGAATCGGGTTAGTTGGTGGCCGCGGGGCAGAAGAACTGCTCCAACTGAAAAGTCAAAGGAAGAAACATGCCGCGTCGTCGCGAAGTCCCCAAGCGGGAAGTGTTGCCGGATCCGAAGTTCGGTAACGTTGATGTAGCAAAATTCATGAACGTGCTGATGCTCTCCGGCAAGAAGTCGGTTGCCGAGCGCATCGTGTACGGCGCTTTCGAACAGATCCAGACCAAGGGTGGCAAGGACCCGCTGGAAGTGTTCACGGTAGCGCTCAACAACGTCAAGCCGGTGGTCGAAGTGAAGAGCCGCCGCGTTGGTGGTGCGAACTATCAGGTTCCGGTCGAAGTGCGTCCGTCGCGTCGTATGGCATTGGCGATGCGTTGGTTGCGCGAAGCCGCGAAGAAGCGCAGCGAGAAGTCGATGGCTCTGCGTCTCGCTGGTGAACTGTCGGAAGCGGCTGAAGGCCGTGGTGGCGCAATGAAGAAGCGCGACGAAGTTCACCGGATGGCAGAAGCCAACAAGGCGTTCTCGCATTTCCGTTTCTAAGCATCCCGTCCCCGGGTTAGCAGTAAAGCGGAAAGAAATTCCGGGCGGGTGCGCTTCTAAAGCGCCTCGCCCGTTTGTGTTAGGGCGCGATGGACGGATTTCCAGTTTCCATCGTGTCATCCCAATAGAGGATCAAAGTGGCTCGCAAGACTCCTATCGAGCGCTACCGCAACATCGGTATTAGCGCTCACATCGACGCCGGCAAGACGACGACGACCGAGCGCATCCTGTTCTATACCGGCGTGAACCACAAGATCGGTGAAGTGCACGATGGCGCCGCCACCATGGACTGGATGGAGCAGGAACAGGAACGTGGTATCACGATCACGTCCGCTGCTACCACGGCGTTCTGGAAGGGCATGGCAGGCGATCGCGCCGAGCACCGTATCAACATCATCGACACCCCGGGTCACGTCGACTTCACGATTGAAGTCGAGCGCTCGATGCGCGTGCTCGACGGTGCGTGCATGGTCTACTGCGCAGTGGGCGGCGTGCAACCGCAGTCGGAAACGGTGTGGCGCCAGGCTAACAAGTACAAGGTGCCCCGTCTCGCGTTCATCAACAAGATGGACCGTACCGGCGCGAACTTCTTCAAGGTCTACGACCAGCTCAAGCTGCGTCTGAAGGCGAACCCGGTTCCCGTCGTCGTGCCGATCGGCGCAGAAGAGAACTTCACGGGCGTCGTCGATCTGATGAAGATGAAGGCGATCATTTGGGACGAAGCGTCCCAAGGCACCAAGTTCTCGTACGAAGAAATCCCGGCAGAACTCGTCGACACGTGCAACGAATGGCGCGAGAAGATGATCGAAGCTGCGGCTGAGTCGAACGAAGACCTGATGAACAAGTATCTCGAGTCGGGCGAACTGACCGAAGCGGAAATCATCAAGGGTCTGCGCGACCGTACGATCGCTTGCGAAATCCAGCCGATGCTGTGCGGTACCGCGTTCAAGAACAAGGGCGTGCAGCGCATGCTCGACGCCGTGCTCGACTTCCTGCCGTCGCCGATCGACATTCCCCCGGTCACGGGCGAACTCGAAAACGGTGAAAAGGCTGAGCGTCGCGCATCGGACGACGAAAAGTTCTCGGCACTCGCGTTCAAGATCATGACGGACCCGTTCGTCGGTCAGCTGATCTTCTTCCGCGTGTACTCGGGCGTCGTCAATTCGGGCGACACGGTGCTGAACGCGACGAAGGACAAGAAGGAACGTCTGGGTCGTATTCTGCAGATGCACGCGAACCAGCGCGAAGAAATCAAGGAAGTGCGCGCGGGCGACATCGCTGCTGCTGTGGGCCTGAAGGAAGCGACGACGGGCGACACGCTGTGCGACCCGGCGAACCCGATCGTTCTGGAACGCATGATTTTCCCGGAGCCGGTTATTTCGCAGGCCGTCGAGCCGAAGACGAAGGCCGACCAGGAAAAGATGGGCATGGCGCTGAACCGTCTGGCTCAGGAAGATCCGTCGTTCCGCGTTCAAACGGACGAAGAATCGGGCCAAACCATCATTTCGGGCATGGGCGAACTCCACCTCGAAATTCTGGTCGACCGGATGAAGCGCGAGTTCAACGTCGAAGCTACCGTTGGCAAGCCGCAAGTTGCGTATCGTGAAACGATCCGCAGCACGGCAGCTGACGTCGACGGCAAGTTCGTCAAGCAGTCGGGCGGTCGCGGCCAGTACGGTCACGCTGTCATCACGCTTGAGCCGAACGAGCAGGGCAAGGGCTACGAGTTCCTCGACGAGATCAAGGGTGGTGTGATTCCGCGTGAATACATCCCGGCGGTCGACAAGGGTATCCAGGAAACGCTGAAGGCCGGCGTGCTGGCAGGCTTCCCGGTCGTCGACGTCAAGGTTCACCTGACGTTCGGTTCGTACCACGACGTTGACTCGAACGAAAATGCGTTCCGCATGGCCGGTTCGATGGCGTTCAAGGAAGCAATGCGCAAGGCGAGCCCGGTTATCCTCGAGCCGATGATGGCCGTGGAAGTCGAAACGCCTGAAGACTACATGGGCAACGTGATGGGCGACCTGTCGGGCCGTCGCGGTATTGTCCAGGGCATGGAAGACATGGTGGGCGGCGGCAAGATCGTCCGCGCTGAAGTGCCGCTGTCGGAGATGTTTGGCTACTCGACGTCGCTGCGCTCGCTGACGCAAGGCCGCGCAACGTACACGATGGAATTCAAGCACTACGCAGAAGCACCGCGTAACGTGTCGGAAGCGATCATCAACGCGAAGTCGAAGTAAGACCTCGCATAGTCATTCATCGAACAACTTTTTTGAAAGAAGAGAAACATGGCTAAAGGTAAATTCGAACGGACCAAGCCGCACGTGAACGTCGGCACGATCGGTCACGTTGACCACGGCAAGACCACGCTGACGGCAGCGATCACGACGGTGCTGACCGCGAAGTTCGGCGGCGAGGCAAAGGCTTACGACCAGATCGACGCGGCGCCGGAAGAAAAGGCACGTGGTATCACGATCAACACGGCACACGTCGAGTACGAAACGGCTAACCGCCACTACGCACACGTCGACTGCCCGGGCCACGCTGACTATGTGAAGAACATGATCACGGGCGCAGCGCAGATGGACGGCGCAATCCTGGTGTGCTCGGCCGCTGACGGCCCGATGCCGCAAACGCGTGAGCACATCCTGCTGGCACGTCAGGTCGGCGTTCCGTACATCATCGTGTTCCTGAACAAGTGCGACATGGTCGACGACGCCGAGCTGCTCGAGCTGGTCGAAATGGAAGTGCGCGAACTCCTGTCGAAGTACGACTTCCCGGGCGACGACACGCCGATCATCAAGGGTTCGGCGAAGCTGGCGCTCGAAGGCGACAAGGGCGAGCTGGGCGAAGTGGCGATCATGAATCTGGCCGACGCGCTGGACACGTACATCCCGACGCCGGAGCGCGCAGTTGACGGCGCTTTCCTGATGCCGGTGGAAGACGTGTTCTCGATCTCGGGTCGTGGCACGGTGGTGACGGGCCGCGTTGAGCGCGGCATCGTCAAGGTCGGCGAGGAAATCGAAATCGTCGGTATCAAGCCGACGGTGAAGACGACCTGCACGGGCGTGGAAATGTTCCGCAAGCTGCTCGACCAGGGTCAGGCAGGCGACAACGTCGGTATCCTGCTGCGCGGCACGAAGCGTGAAGACGTGGAGCGTGGCCAGGTTCTGGCGAAGCCGGGTTCGATCACGCCGCACACGCACTTCACGGCTGAAGTGTACGTGCTGAGCAAGGACGAAGGCGGCCGTCACACGCCGTTCTTCAACAACTACCGTCCGCAGTTCTACTTCCGTACGACGGACGTGACGGGCTCGATCGAGCTGCCGAAGGACAAGGAAATGGTGATGCCGGGCGACAACGTGTCGATCACGGTGAAGCTGATCGCTCCGATCGCCATGGAAGAAGGTCTGCGCTTCGCAATCCGCGAAGGTGGCCGTACCGTCGGCGCAGGTGTCGTTGCCAAGATCATCGAGTAAAATCGAAGATTGATGTAGCAGTATGCAGTGCCCGGGTCTGGGCACTCGCCCTCCGCGGGCGCCCAGACCTACGTTCTTTTACTCATCGGCGGTGCAATATCGCCTCGCTCTTTCCAAGGAATTCGTCATGCAAAACCAGAAAATCCGCATTCGCCTGAAGGCTTTCGACTATCGTCTGATCGACCAATCGGCAGCTGAGATCGTCGACACGGCAAAGCGGACTGGCGCAATCGTTCGCGGCCCGGTGCCCCTGCCGACCCGCATCCAGCGTTTCGACATCCTGCGTTCGCCGCACGTGAACAAGACGTCGCGCGATCAGCTCGAAATCCGCACGCACCAACGCCTGATGGACATCGTTGATCCGACGGACAAGACCGTCGACGCACTGATGAAGCTGGACCTGCCGGCTGGCGTGGACGTCGAAATCAAGCTGCAGTAAAGGTTTCGAGCGGCATCCAAACTTTCGGATGCCGCTAAGTCTTTGATTGCTTGCAGAAAACGAAAAGCCTCGCTATAATGCTAGGCTTTTCGCGCATTTGCGTAAAAAAGTCGTTGTACTTCACCCTTGAAGTGCGCGGCATTTTGTAAATTAGCCCCGACCAATCGCAGTCGGGAATGGAGAAAACGATGAGCCTTGGACTCGTAGGTCGCAAGGTTGGCATGACCCGTATCTTCACGGCTGAAGGGGATTCGATTCCCGTCACCGTGCTGGACGTGTCCGACAACCGCGTGACGCAGATCAAGACTGTTGAAACCGACGGCTACACGGCCGTTCAGGTTGCCTTCGGTACGCGCCGTGCATCGCGTGTGACGAAGCCGCTGGCAGGTCATCTCGCCAAAGCCGGTGTTGAAGCCGGTGAAATCCTCAAGGAATTCCAAATCGACGCCGCCAAGGCTGCCGAGTTGTCGAGCGGCGCCGTGATCGGTGTGGATCTCTTCGAAGTGGGCCAGAAGGTCGACGTGCAAGGCACCTCGATCGGTAAGGGCTACGCCGGTACCATCAAGCGTTACAACTTCGCTTCGGGCCGTGCATCGCACGGTAACTCGCGTTCGCACAACGTGCCGGGTTCGATCGGTATGGCGCAGGATCCGGGTCGTGTTTTCCCGGGTAAGCGCATGACGGGTCACATGGGTGACGAGACGGTCACCGTGCAAAACCTCGAAATCGCACGTATCGACGCAGACCGCAAGCTGCTGCTCGTCAAGGGTGCTGTTCCCGGCGCGAAGGGCGGCAAGGTTTTCGTGACGCCGGCAGTGAAGACGCGTGCCGTGAAAGGAGCGAAATAATGGAACTTAAGCTCCTGAATGCCAATGGTCAGGAAGGCTCAGCAGTCAACGCGTCGGACGTCGTGTTCGGCCGTGACTACAACGAAGCCCTGATCCACCAGATCGTCGTCGCTTACCAGGCGAATGCACGTAGCGGCAACCGCGCTCAGAAGGACCGTGAGCAGGTCAAGCACACCACGAAGAAGCCGTGGCGCCAGAAGGGTACGGGCCGTGCTCGTGCCGGTATGTCGTCGAGCCCGTTGTGGCGTGGCGGTGGTCGCATCTTCCCGAATTCGCCGGAAGAAAATTTCTCGCACAAGGTCAACAAGAAGATGCATCGCGCAGGTCTCTGCTCGATCTTCTCGCAGCTGGCCCGCGAAGGCCGCATCGCGGTTGTCGACGAGCTCACGCTCGAAGCGCCGAAGACGAAGCTGCTGGCCGAAAAGTTCAAGGCAATGGGTCTCGATTCCGTGCTGGTCATCACCGACACGGTTGACGAAAACCTGTACCTCGCGTCGCGCAATCTGGCCCACGTGGCCGTTGTCGAGCCGCGTTACGCCGACCCGCTGTCGCTGATCTACTTCAAGAAAGTGCTGATCACGAAGGCTGCGGTCGCCCAGATCGAGGAGTTGCTGTCATGAGCGAAGTCCGCAAAAACGATCATCGTTTGATGCAAGTTCTGCTCGCGCCGGTGATCTCCGAAAAGGCGACGCTGGTGGCCGACAAGAACGAGCAAGTCGTGTTCGAAGTTGCGCCGGATGCTACGAAGCAGGAAGTGAAGGCTGCTGTCGAGCTGCTGTTCAAGGTGGAAGTCAATTCCGTCAACGTGCTGGTCCAGAAGGGCAAAGCAAAGCGCTTTGGCCGCTTCATGGGCAAGCGCAAGGACGTGAAGAAGGCGTACGTCTGCCTGAAGCCCGGCCAGGAAATCAACTTTGAAGCGGAGGCCAAGTAATCATGGCAATCGTGAAAGTTAAGCCGACTTCGCCGGGTCGCCGCGCGATGGTCAAGGTGGTCAACAAGGATCTGCACAAGGGCAAGCCGTACGCACCGCTGCTCGACGCGCAGAGCTCGACCGCCGGCCGTAACAACAACGGCCACATCACCACGCGTCATAAGGGTGGTGGTCACAAGCAGCACTATCGTATCGTCGACTTCCGTCGCACGAAGGATGGCATTCCGGCAAAGGTTGAACGCCTGGAATACGATCCGAACCGTAGCGCGAACATCGCGCTGGTCGTGTACGCAGATGGCGAACGCCGCTACATCATCGCTCCGAAGGGCGTGACGGTTGGTCAGCAACTGATGTCGGGTTCGGAAGCTCCGATCCGCGCAGGCAACACGCTGCCGATCCGCAACATCCCGGTCGGTACGACGATTCACTGCATCGAAATGCTGCCGGGCAAGGGCGCGCAGATGGCGCGTTCGGCTGGTACGTCGGCGATGCTGCTGGCTCGTGAAGGTACGTACGCACAGGTCCGCCTGCGTTCGGGCGAAATCCGCCGCGTTCACATCGAATGCCGCGCGACGATCGGTGAAGTGGGCAACGAAGAGCATAGCCTCCGTCAAATCGGTAAGGCTGGCGCGAACCGCTGGCGCGGTATCCGCCCGACGGTGCGTGGCGTTGCAATGAACCCGGTCGATCACCCGCACGGTGGTGGTGAAGGCAAGACGGCTGCAGGTCGCGATCCGGTGAGCCCGTGGGGCACGCCGACGAAGGGTTATCGTACCCGCAGCAACAAGCGCACGACGAGCATGATCGTCCAGCGCCGTCACAAGCGTTAAGGAGTAGGCAATGGCACGTTCTATTAAAAAAGGTCCGTTCTGCGACGCCCATTTGCTGAAGAAGGTTGAGGCGGCTGCAGCATCGCGCGACAAGAAGCCTATCAAGACCTGGTCGCGTCGCTCGACGATCCTGCCGGACTTCATCGGCCTGACGATCGCCGTTCATAACGGCCGTCAACACGTTCCGGTGTATGTCACGGAAAACATGGTCGGCCACAAGCTTGGCGAGTTCGCATTGACCCGTACGTTCAAGGGTCACGCGGCCGACAAGAAGGCCAAGAAATAAGGGGCAATCAAGATGGAAGTGAAAGCAATTCATCGCGGTGCCCGCATCTCGGCGCAGAAGACGCGCCTTGTGGCTGACCAGATCCGTGGTCTGCCGGTCGACAAGGCGCTGAACGTTCTGACGTTCTCGCCGAAGAAGGCGGCGGGTATCGTCAAGAAGGTCGTGCTGTCTGCGATCGCGAATGCGGAGCACAACGAAGGCGCCGATATCGACGAGCTCAAAATTACGAGCATTTACGTCGACAAGGCTGCTTCGCTGAAGCGTTTCACCGCGCGCGCCAAAGGCCGCGGTAACCGCATCGAGAAGCAATCCTGTCACATCACTGTGACGGTCGGGAATTAAGGAGCCATACGATGGGACAGAAAATTCATCCGACTGGCTTCCGTTTGGCCGTCAGCCGCAATTGGGCTTCGCGTTGGTACGCGAACAACAACAATTTCGCGGCGATGTTGCAGGAAGACATCGGTGTTCGTGAATACCTGAAGAAGAAGCTGAAGAACGCGTCCGTCGGCCGCGTCGTGATCGAGCGTCCTGCAAAGAACGCACGTATCACGATTTTCAGCTCGCGTCCGGGTGTCGTGATCGGCAAGAAGGGTGAGGACATCGAACTGCTGAAGTCCGAGCTGCAAAAGCGCATGGGCGTTCCGGTTCACGTCAACATCGAAGAAATCCGTAAGCCGGAAACCGATGCACAACTGATCGCCGATTCGATCACGCAACAGCTCGAGCGCCGGATCATGTTCCGCCGCGCGATGAAGCGTGCGATGCAAAACGCAATGCGTCTGGGTGCTCAAGGCATCAAGATCATGAGCGCAGGCCGTCTGAATGGTATCGAAATCGCTCGTACGGAGTGGTACCGCGAAGGCCGCGTGCCTCTGCACACGCTGCGTGCTGATATCGACTACGCAACTTCGGAAGCGAAGACGACGTACGGCATCATCGGCGTGAAGGTGTGGGTCTACAAGGGCGACACGCTCGGCCGCAACGACGCTCCGGTGGTTGAAGAAGTCGCCGAAGAAAAGCGTCCGCGCCGCAACGCACGTCCGGGCGACCGCCGCCCGCGTCGCGATGGTGAAGGTGCACCGGCAGGTGCTCGCCGTGGTGCTCCGCGCCGCGGCGGTGCCGGCGACGGTAAGACTGGAGAATAACGATGCTGCAACCGAAACGCAGGAAGTATCGCAAAGAGCAGAAGGGTCGTAACACTGGCGTCGCAACGCGTGGTAACGCGGTGTCGTTCGGTGAATACGGTCTGAAGGCTATCGGTCGCGGCCGCCTGACCGCGCGTCAGATTGAAGCAGCGCGTCGTGCAATGACGCGTCACATCAAGCGCGGTGGCCGCATCTGGATTCGCATTTTCCCGGACAAGCCGATCTCGCAAAAGCCGGCTGAAGTGCGTATGGGTAACGGTAAGGGTAACCCTGAGTACTACGTCGCTGAGATTCAACCGGGCAAGATGCTGTACGAAATGGACGGTGTGTCCGAAGAACTGGCACGTGAAGCGTTCCGTCTGGCTGCAGCGAAGCTGCCGCTGAAGACGACGTTCATGGTTCGTCAGCTCGGCGCCTAAGGAGTGAATGATGAAGGCATCCGAACTTCACCAGAAAGATAAGGCCGCGCTCAACAAGGAGCTGTCGGACCTGTTGAAGGCGCAATTCGGCCTGCGCATGCAACTCGCGACCCAGCAGCTCACGAACACGAGCCAGCTGAAGAAGGTTCGTCGCGACATCGCACGTGTGCGGACCGTCCTGACTGAGAAGGCGAACCAGAAATGAACGATAGCGTAAAAACCTCGCTCAAGCGGACGCTGGTCGGCAAGGTCGTCAGCAACAAGATGGACAAGACGGTTACCGTCTTGGTCGAGCACCGCGTGAAGCACCCGATCTACGGCAAGTACGTCGTACGTTCGAAGAAGTACCACGCTCACGACGAAGCGAACACCTATAACGAGGGTGACCTCGTCGAAATCCAGGAAACTCGTCCGCTGTCGAAGACGAAGGCTTGGACGGTGTCCCGTCTAGTCGAAGCTGCTCGCATCATCTAAAGCAGCTGGGCAAGAGAAGTAATTGAAATCGCAGTAGATTTCGCTTGCAAGACCGAGATTATTTGTTATAATCTCGGTCTTCCCTCTTTGTGGGAGCCCCATCGCGGGCGAAGTCGTAGGTGGGGGAAGCGACTAGGGCGCCAGTCCTTGTCGACAGATTCACCGGATTGCGATGGCGGGTTTCGTTTGCCGTCGCTGCTGTTCTAACCCAAGCAGCCGTTGGCTGACGGGACCAAGACTGACCGAATGCATCATGGTGGTGCGATCGGATTAAGTTGGGAAAGATAAACCATGATCCAGACCGAAACTCGGCTCGAAGTGGCCGACAACACGGGTGCACGTGAAGTCATGTGCATCAAGGTGCTCGGCGGCTCGAAGCGTCGTTATGCCAACATCGGCGACATCATCAAGGTGAGCGTCAAAGAGGCAACGCCGCGCGGGCGCGTGAAGAAAGGCGAGATTTACAACGCTGTGGTGGTTCGCACCGCCAAGGGCGTGCGCCGTCAAGACGGCTCGCTGATCAAGTTCGACGGCAACGCCGCCGTGCTTTTGAATACCAAGCTCGAGCCTATCGGCACCCGCATCTTCGGGCCGGTCACGCGTGAGCTGCGCAGCGAGCGCTTCATGAAGATCGTTTCGCTCGCGCCAGAAGTGCTGTAAGGAGCCGAGATGAACAAGATTCGTAAAGGTGACGAAGTCGTCGTCATCACCGGCAAAGACAAGGGCAAGCGCGGTGTCGTGCTGGCCGTTGGCGAAAACCGTGTGACCGTCGAAGGCCTCAATATCGCCAAGAAGCATGTGAAGCCGAACCCGATGAAGGGTACGACGGGCGGTGTGGAAGCGAAGGCAATGCCGTTGCAGATTTCGAACGTCGCGCTGGTCGACGCGAACGGCAAGCCGTCGCGTGTCGGCATCAAGGTCGAAGGGGACAAGAAGGTCCGTTTCCTGAAGACGACCGGTGCTGTTCTGAGCGCCTGACGCTGCGGAGTAAAAAATGGCACGTTTGCAAGAATTTTATAAAGAAAAGGTCGTTCCTGGCCTGATCGAGAAGTTCGGTTACAAGTCGATCATGGAAGTGCCGCGCCTTACCAAGATCACCCTGAATATGGGTCTTGGTGAAGCCGTCGCTGACAAGAAGGTCCTTGAGCATGCTGTTGGCGACCTCACGAAGATCGCCGGCCAGAAGCCGGTTATCACGAAGTCGCGTAAGGCAATTGCGGGCTTCAAGATCCGTGAAGGCTACCCGATCGGCACGATGGTCACTTTGCGTGGCCAGGCAATGTACGAATTCCTCGACCGTTTCGTGACGGTTGCGCTCCCCCGCGTGCGCGACTTCCGCGGCGTGTCGGGCAAGGCGTTCGACGGCCGTGGTAACTACAACATCGGTGTGAAAGAGCAGATCATTTTCCCCGAAATCGACTACGACAAGATCGACGCGCTGCGTGGGCTGAACATCAGCATCACGACGACTGCGAAGACTGACGACGAAGCAAAGGCACTGCTCGCCAGCTTCAAGTTCCCGTTCAGAAACTGAGGTTACCGTGGCTAAATTGGCACTGATCGAACGTGAAAAGAAGCGTGCGCGCCTGGCTGCCAAGTTCGCACCGAAGCGTGCTGAGCTGAAGGCAATCATCGACGACCAAAGCAAGTCGGAAGAAGAGCGTTATGCAGCTCGCCTCGAGTTGCAGCAACTGCCGCGCAATTCGAACCCGACCCGTAAGCGCAACCGTTGCGCGATCACCGGTCGCCCGCGTGGCACGTTCCGTAAATTCGGGCTGGCTCGTAACAAGATTCGTGAAATCGCGTTCCGCGGCGAGATCCCTGGCCTGACCAAGGCGAGCTGGTAATAGGAGAAACATAAATGAGCATGAGTGATCCTATCGCCGATATGCTGACTCGCATCCGCAACGCGCAGATGGTTGAGAAGGTTTCGGTGACGATGCCCTCGTCGAAAGTCAAGGTTGCGATCGCGCAAGTCCTGAAGGATGAAGGCTATATCGACGATTTCGCAGTGAAGGCTGAAGGTGCGAAGTCGGAATTGAACATCGCGTTGAAGTACTACGCTGGCCGTCCGGTTATCGAGCGCCTCGAGCGCGTTTCGAAGCCCGGTCTGCGCGTGTACCGCGGCCGCAACGACATCCCGCAGGTCATGAATGGCCTGGGCGTTGCGATCGTTTCAACGCCGAAGGGTGTGATGACCGACCGTAAGGCGCGCGCTACTGGCGTCGGCGGCGAAGTCATCTGCTACGTCGCTTAAAGCCGAAGGGAGAAGAAACATGTCTCGAGTAGGTAAAAGCCCGATCGCGCTGCAAGGCGCAGAAGTGGCCCTGAGCGACGAGCGCATTACCGTCAAGGGCCCGCTGGGTTCGATTTCGCAGAACGCGAATCGCCTGGTGAAGGTGGTGAACGACAACGGCACGCTGAAGTTCGAGCCGGTTGACGAGAGCCGCGAAGCAAATGCGATGTCGGGCACGATGCGCGCGCTGGTCGCGAACATGGTGCACGGCGTGACGAAGGGTTTCGAGCGCAAGCTGACGCTGGTTGGCGTTGGTTATCGTGCGCAAGCGCAAGGCGACAAGCTGAACCTGTCGTTGGGTTTCTCGCACCCCGTGGTGCACCAGATGCCGGAAGGCGTCAAGGCTGAAACCCCGTCGCAAACCGAAATCGTGATCAAGGGGATCGACAAGCAGAAAGTTGGCCAGGTCGCTGCAGAAGTGCGCGGCTATCGTCCGCCGGAGCCCTATAAGGGCAAGGGCGTGCGCTATGCCAACGAGGTTGTGATCCTCAAAGAAACGAAGAAGAAGTAAGGGTGCGCAATCATGGATAAGACTCAATCTCGCCTGCGCCGCGCTCGTCAGACGCGGATCAAGATCGCTGAGCTGCAAGTCGCGCGTCTGGCCGTGCATCGCACGAACACGCACATCTATGCGCAAGTGTTCTCGCCGTGCGGCACTAAGGTGCTCGCAAGCGCATCGACGCTCGAAGCCGAAGTGCGTGCGCAACTGGCTGACCAGTCGGGCAAGGGCGGCAACGTCGCCGCTGCAACCCTGATCGGCAAGCGCATCGCAGAAAAGGCTAAGGCTGCCGGCATCGAATCCGTCGCCTTTGACCGCTCGGGTTTCCGCTACCACGGCCGCGTGAAGGCGCTGGCTGATGCGGCGCGCGAAGCCGGGCTCAAGTTCTAAGGAAGGAATTCGTCATGGCAAAGATGCAAGCGAAAGTTCAGGCTGACGAACGCGACGACGGCCTTCGCGAAAAGATGATTTCGGTCAACCGCGTGACCAAGGTCGTGAAGGGTGGCCGGATTCTCGGCTTCGCCGCACTGACCGTGGTTGGCGACGGTGATGGCCGCGTCGGCATGGGCAAGGGCAAGGCCAAGGAAGTTCCGGTCGCTGTTCAGAAGGCAATGGAACAGGCCCGCCGCAACATGTTCAAGGTGCCGCTCAAGAACGGTACGTTGCAGCACGAAGTGCACGGTAAGCACGGCGCATCGACGGTCCTCCTCGCTCCGGCGAAGGACGGTACCGGCGTGATCGCTGGCGGCCCGATGCGCGCAGTGTTCGACGTGATGGGCGTGCAAAACGTCGTGGCCAAGAGCCACGGTTCGACGAACCCGTACAACCTCGTTCGTGCGACGCTGGACGGTCTGCGCAAGCAGTCGACGCCGGCTGACATCGCGGCGAAGCGTGGTAAGTCCGTCGAAGACATTCTGGGCTAAGGTGGTCACCATGTCTGAAAAAACTGTCAAGGTTCAGCTCGTCAAGAGCCTGATTGGGACCCGCGAATCGCACCGCGCTACGGTGCGCGGTCTTGGCCTGCGTCGCCTGAACTCGGTTAGCGAGCTGCAGGACACGCCGGCTGTGCGCGGCATGATCAACAAGGTCTCGTACCTCGTTAAGGTCATCGGCTAAGCGGCCGTTCGGGCACTCAAGGAGTTGATAATGGAATTGAATAACCTGAAGCCGGCTGAAGGCGCGAAGCACGCAAAGCGTCGCGTGGGTCGCGGCATCGGCTCCGGCCTCGGCAAGACCGCTGGCCGTGGTCACAAGGGTCAGAAATCGCGTTCGGGTGGCTTCCACAAGGTCGGCTTCGAAGGCGGTCAGATGCCTCTGCAACGCCGTCTGCCGAAGCGTGGCTTTACGTCGCTGACGAAGGAATTCGTCGGTGAAGTGCGCCTCGGCGACCTGGAAAAGCTGCCGGTCGACGAAATCGATCTGCTGGCACTGAAGCAAGCCGGTCTGATCGGCGAGATGATGACCAGCGCCAAGATCATCGCGACGGGCGAGCTGAAGCGCAAGGTCGTTGTGAAGGGTCTGGGTGCGACGAAGGGCGCGCGCGCTGCGATCGAAGCAGCGGGCGGTTCTTTCGCCGAGTAACGTGCAAGTCGATTGCCGTCACTAGCATTTGCATCGGAGAAGGTACTTGGCTAACAGCCCGAGTCTCGCAAAACCCGGTCGAAGCGCGGCGAAGTTTGGCGATCTGCGTCGGCGGGCAGTATTCCTGCTGCTGGCGCTGGTCGTCTACCGTGTTGGCGCGCATATTCCGGTGCCGGGTATCGACCCGGACCAACTGGCAAAGTTGTTCCAAAGCCAGTCGGGCGGCATCCTTGGCATGTTCAACATGTTCTCGGGTGGCGCACTTTCGCGGTTCACGATTTTCGCGCTGGGGATCATGCCGTACATCTCGGCGTCGATCATCATGCAGTTGCTGGCGATCGTCTCGCCGCAGCTGGAAGCGCTGAAGAAGGAAGGGCAGGCAGGACAGCGGAAGATCACGCAGTACACGCGTGTCTTCACGGTGGTTCTGGCGACGTTCCAGGCTTTCGGTATCGCTGTTGCGCTGGAAAACCAGCCGGCATTGGTGATCGATCCTGGCATGGTCTTCCGGCTGACGACGGTTGTGACGCTCGTGACCGGCACGATGTTCCTGATGTGGCTCGGTGAGCAGATCACGGAACGCGGTCTGGGTAACGGCATTTCGATCATCATTTTCGGCGGTATCGCGGCGGGTTTCCCGAACGCGATTGGTGGTCTCTTTGAACTGGTTCGCACCGGCTCGATGAGCATCATCTCGGCGATCATCGTGGTCGCGCTGATTGCTGCGGTAACGTATCTGGTGGTGTTCATCGAACGCGGCCAGCGCAAGATCCTTGTGAACTACGCAAAGCGGCAGGTTGGCAACAAGATTTACGGTGGACAGTCGTCGCATCTGCCGTTGAAGCTGAACATGTCGGGCGTGATTCCGCCGATCTTCGCATCGTCGATCATCCTGTTCCCGGCAACCATCCTGAACTGGTTTAGTTCTGGATCGCGGACTGGCTGGTTCGCGGACACGTTGCACAATGTGGCCGAAGCGCTTAAGCCCGGTCAGCCGGTGTACGTGTTGCTGTATGCGTTGGCGATCGTGTTCTTCTGCTTCTTCTACACCGCGCTGGTGTTCAACAGCAGAGAGACGGCCGACAACCTGAAGAAAAGTGGTGCATTCGTCCCGGGTATCCGTCCGGGTGACCAGACGGCACGCTATATCGACCGCATCCTGACGCGTCTTACGTTGGCCGGTGCGATCTACATCGTGTTCGTTTGCTTGCTGCCCGAGTTTTTGGTGCTGCGCTGGAATGTGCCGTTTTATTTTGGTGGAACGTCGCTGCTGATCATTGTCGTCGTCACAATGGATTTCATGGCGCAGGTGCAGTCGTACGTTATGTCGCAACAGTATGAGTCGCTGCTGAAGAAGGCAAACTTCAAGGGCGGCGGCGTCCCGATGCGTTGAAAGGACTTATGGCCAAAGACGATGTAATCCAGATGCAGGGCGAGGTTATCGAAAACCTCCCCAATGCTACCTTCCGGGTGAAGCTGGAAAACGGCCATGTCGTATTGGGGCATATCTCCGGCAAGATGCGGATGCACTACATCCGTATCCTTCCGGGCGACAAGGTGACGGTTGAATTGACGCCTTACGATCTGTCGCGTGCGCGGATCGTGTTCCGGGCGAAGTGATTTAGAAAAAGGGTAATATCATGAAAGTGATGGCATCGGTTAAGCGCATTTGCCGCAATTGCAAGATCATCAAGCGCAAGGGCGTCGTTCGCGTGATTTGCAGCTCTGATCCGCGCCACAAGCAGCGTCAAGGCTGAACGCCGCGCTTTTGTTTGCGCTTTTTGTTTGAGGAAAAACAATGGCTCGTATCGCAGGGGTTAACATCCCGAATCACCAGCATACCGAAATCGGCCTGACGGCTATTTACGGTGTTGGCCGCACGCGTTCGCGCGACATTTGCGTCGCAGCTGGTGTGGCATTTTCGAAGAAGGTTAAGGACCTGACCGACGCAGACCTCGAAAAGCTGCGTGAAGAAGTCGGCAAGTTCATCGTTGAAGGCGATCTGCGCCGTGAAACGACGATGAACATCAAGCGCCTGATGGACCTCGGTTGCTATCGTGGCGTGCGCCATCGCAAGGGCCTGCCCCTGCGTGGCCAGCGTACCCGTACGAATGCTCGTACGCGCAAGGGTCCGCGTCGTGCAGCACAATCGCTGAAGAAGTAAGCGAGACTGACAGTTACAGGAAAACGTAATGGCTAAGGCTTCGAACAACTCCGCGGCGCAACGCGTTCGCAAGAAGGTCAAGAAGAACGTCGCCGAGGGCGTGGTTCACGTTCACGCGTCGTTCAACAACACCATCATCACGATCACCGACCGTCAAGGCAATGCATTGGCCTGGGCAACGTCGGGTGGCCAGGGCTTCAAGGGTTCGCGTAAGTCGACCCCGTTTGCAGCTCAGGTCGCAGCCGAATCGGCTGGCCGCGTGGCGATGGAATACGGCGTGAAGAACCTCGAAGTGCGGATCAAGGGCCCCGGTCCTGGCCGCGAGTCCGCGGTGCGCGCGCTGCATGGTCTTGGCATCAAGATCACCGCGATCTCCGACGTGACGCCGGTTCCGCACAACGGCTGCCGTCCGCCGAAGCGTCGTCGTATCTAAGACGCTTGCTCCGCATGCGCCTGTTGCCGCTAAAGGCGGTAGCAGGCTGCTTGCGTTATTGAATTAACTAAGCCCACCGTTCGACCCAAAGGGCTCGGACTAGCGTGAATGAAAGTTCACGTGATTAATCATAGAAGGAATGCAAAGTGGCACGCTATATCGGCCCTAAAGCCAAGCTGTCTCGCCGTGAAGGCACCGATCTCTTCCTGAAGAGCGCACGTCGTTCGCTCGCTGACAAGTGCAAGCTTGACAGCAAGCCGGGTCAACATGGCCGCACGTCGGGCGCTCGTACGTCCGATTACGGCACGCAGCTGCGCGAAAAGCAAAAAGTGAAGCGCATCTACGGCGTGCTCGAGCGCCAATTCCGCCGTTACTTCGCTGAAGCCGACCGTCGCAAGGGCAACACGGGTGAAAACCTGCTGAAGCTGCTCGAGTCGCGTCTGGACAACGTCGTGTATCGCATGGGCTTCGGCTCGACGCGCGCTGAAGCGCGTCAGCTCGTGAGCCACAAGGCAATCACGGTGAACGGCGTCGTCGCGAACATCCCGTCGCTGCAAGTGAAGGCAGGCGATGTGGTCGCGGTGCGCGAGCAGTCGAAGAAGCAGGCGCGTATCCTGGAAGCCCTGTCGCTGGCTGAACAAGGTGGCATGCCGAGCTGGGTTGCTGTCGATTCGAAGAAGTTCGAAGGCACGTTCAAGGGTATGCCGGAACGCAGCGACATCGCTGGCGACATCAACGAAAGCCTGATCGTCGAATTGTATTCGCGCTAATCGGATTAACGGCCGAGGTTCCCTGATTGCGTTAGGCAAGGGAGCACCTCGGCTGTTTATTTTCAGGTTGTTACCGGTCAGCCTTATCGGTGTAACGAGCCGAGGGTATTGAAAAGGAAAACCTATGCAAACCAGTTTGTTGAAACCCAAGATCATCGCAGTTGAATCGCTTGGCGAAAGCCACGCGAAAGTGGTCATGGAACCGTTTGAACGCGGTTATGGCCACACCTTGGGTAACGCGCTTCGGCGCGTGCTGCTGTCGTCGATGGTGGGCTATGCGCCGACCGAAGTGACGATCGCAGGCGTCGTGCACGAATACTCGACGCTCGATGGTGTGCAAGAGGACGTGGTCAACCTGTTGTTGAACCTGAAGGGCGTGGTGTTCAAGCTGCATAACCGTGATGAAGTGACGGTTACGCTGCGCAAGGAAGGCGAAGGCGTCGTTACGGCCGGCGACATCGAACTCGCGCACGATTGCGAAGTGATCAACCCGGATCACGTGATCGCGCATCTGTCGAAGGGCGGCAAGCTCGACGTGCAGATCAAGGTCGAAAAGGGCCGTGGCTATGTGCCGGGCAACGTGCGTCGTTACGGCGAAGAGTCGGCCAAGATCATCGGTCGTATCGTGCTGGACGCGTCGTTCTCGCCGGTTCGCCGTGTGAGCTACGCAGTTGAAAGCGCGCGCGTCGAACAGCGTACCGACCTCGACAAGCTCGTGATGAACATCGAAACCAATGGCGTGATTTCGCCGGAAGAAGCGATCCGTCAATCGGCGCGTATTCTGGTCGATCAGCTGTCGGTGTTCGCGGCGCTGGAAGGCACGGAAGCAGCGGCAGAAGCACCGTCGCGCGCTCCGCAGATCGACCCGATCCTGCTGCGTCCGGTCGATGATCTCGAACTGACGGTTCGTTCGGCGAACTGCCTGAAGGCCGAGAACATCTATTACATCGGCGACCTGATCCAGCGCACGGAAAACGAGCTGCTGAAGACGCCGAACCTGGGCCGCAAGTCGCTGAACGAGATCAAGGAAGTGCTCGCTTCGCGCGGTCTGACGCTCGGGATGAAGCTCGAAAACTGGCCGCCGGCTGGTCTCGACAAGTAATACGCGTCGAACAGAAGTCGTACCGCAAGTGGTCAAGACGCGGATTTTCCTTTAAAATCCGCGTCTTGCCTTTTTCACTACCGGCCTGTGCTTTCGGACTCACAGAAAGCGATAGAAGAGCTGGACCAAAACTTTGATTCAAGGAAATTGAAATGCGTCACCGTCATGGTCTGCGGAAACTGAACCGCACGAGCAGCCACCGTCTGGCAATGCTCCGTAATATGTCCAACTCGCTGATCGAGCACGAAGTCATCAAGACGACGCTGCCGAAGGCGAAGGAACTCCGTAAAGTCGTCGAGCCGCTGATCACGCTCGGCAAGAAGCCGTCGCTGGCAAATCGCCGTCTGGCATTCAACCGCCTGCGCGATCGTGACTCGGTCACGAAGCTGTTCGACGTGCTGGGCCCGCGCTTTGCAAACCGTCCGGGTGGCTATCTGCGCATCCTGAAGTTCGGTTTCCGCGTCGGCGACAACGCACCGATGGCACTGGTCGAACTGCTCGACCGTCCGGAAGTCGAGGAAGTCGAAAACGTTGCAGAAGCTGAATAAGCGTTCTGACAACAGCTAAAAAGCCAGGCGAAAGCCTGGCTTTTTTGTTTTCAGAGTGCGTTTTTCCTATGCCGTTCGACGCGCGAGCGAGGTGCCGGGACAAGGTGATACGATACCGTCACCCTGTTTTGGAATGCGTTGGAGCGGTCGGTGAACGTGAATGTTAGCTTGGTGTTGACGACCGTGCCGGACCTCGCGACGGCGCAGAAATTAGCTCAGGACGCGCTTTCAGCACGTCTTGCTGCCTGTGTGACGCAGCTCGGCAGCGTTCAATCGAGCTACCACTGGCAGGGCAAGATCGAATCGGCGGAAGAGATCCAGTTGATGTTCAAGACGAGCGTCGCGCGAGCGCTCGAACTCGAACGATTCATCCAGGCTCAGCATCCGTACGACACGCCCGAAATCCTTTCCTGGCAAGTCACCGCATCGGCCGCGTATGGCCAATGGGTGAACACCGAAACGCAACGCCCGATCCATGTTTAACGGTTTGTCCCGTCACTGGCGCGATCTCTCGCGCGTTCTCACCCTTATCGTCGGCATTTTGCTCCTGTCGTTGACTTCGGTCGGCGCTGTCCGCGCTGACGACTTCCTCGATCCCGCTGATGCGTTCAAATTCAGCGCGTCGGAGCAGCCGGGCGAGGTGCTGGTTCACTACAAGATCGCCGATGGTTATTACATGTATCGCGAGCGCTTCGCTTTTGCGACGCGCAACGGTACGGCCACGATCGGTGGGGCGCAATTGCCTGCGGGGCACGTGAAGTTCGATCAGACCTTCAATAAGAACGTCGAAACGTATCGTGGAGAACTGACCGTTCGCGTGCCCGTAAGCCAGGCGAACGGTCCGTTCGATCTCGCAGTGACGTCGCAAGGCTGCGCAGACGCAGGCATCTGCTATCCGCCAATGGAGCGGGTCTATCACGTTACGGGGGCCGCGCTGCATGCCGCCGTCGCCGGCACCGCGCAGAAGCCTGAGACACAGGAAGCGCCAGACGGCGCGTCGTGGTACGAGCGTGCAACAAGTGCCGACTACGCGCAATCGTTGCTTCAAGGCGGCGGCTTCTTCGCGATCGTAGGTCTCTATTTCGTCGCCGGCGTCGTGCTGAGCCTGTTGCCATGTTCGTATCCGATGATTCCGATTCTGTCGGCAATCATCATCGGCGAAGGGCCACGTGTCACGCGGGCGCGCGGTTTTTCGCTCTCGCTGGCTTATGTGGTCGGGATGGCGCTCGTGTACACGGTGCTCGGCATCGCGGCCGCGCTGGTTGGCCAGAGCCTCGGTGCCTGGCTTCAGAACCCATGGGTGTTGGGTGCATTTGCGGTTCTACTCACGCTGTTTGCGCTGACGCTGATCGCTGGCGTGGATATCGTGTTGCCCCAGCGCTGGCAGAGCGGCGTGTCGAAGGCTTCGGAGAGCCGGTCGGGCGGCAAGTTCGCCGCTGTCGCGGTGATGGGCGCGCTATCGGCGCTGGTGGTCGGTGCGTGCATGACGGCACCTCTCTTTGCGGTACTTGCCTTCATCGCGCACACAGGAAACGCGGTGTTAGGCGGCGCGGCCCTGTTTTCCATGGGCATCGGCCTCGGCGTGCCCTTGTTGATCATCGGGCTCGGCGCGGGTACGTTGCTGCCGCGCGCCGGGGCCTGGATGGACGGCGTGAAGATTTTCTTCGGCGTGATCCTGCTCGCGGCGGCACTGTGGATCGTCTGGCCAGTGTTGGCACCGATCCCGCAAATGTTGCTGGCAGCGTTGTGGCTGTTGATCGCGGCGGCCGCTCTGGGACTGTTTTCTCCTCATGCGGGCGCAGGCTCGATCTGGCGCGGACTGGGGCGCGGCGTCGGCGCCGCATTGGCGATCTGGGCCGCGACCTTGCTGGTCGGTCTGGCTGCGGGTTCGACGGATCCGCTGAAGCCGCTCGCGGTGCTCGCCGGTCATTCGTCGAACGGGGCCTCCGAGCAGGCCCAGCAGAGCGATCTCTCGTTTGCCCCGGTGCGCTCATCAGGTCAACTCGATGAAGCCGTCAAAACGGCTGCACAGCCCGCTATGCTCGATTTTTACGCAGACTGGTGCGTCAGCTGCAAGGAAATGGAGAAGTTCACGTTCAGTGACCCGCGCGTGCAGGCGAGGTTGAAGCAGATGAACCTGCTGCGGGCGGATGTCACCGCGAACAATACCGACGATCAGGTGCTTCTCAAACGCTTCAACCTGTTCGGGCCGCCCGGAATAATCTTTTTCGATCGCGGTGGGAAAGAGGTGCTGCGCGTCGTCGGGTATGAGTCGGCGGATACATTTCTGAAGAGTCTCGACCGGGCGATGCCCGGGCCTCAGACCTGAGTCCACGACCAACTGGCATCCAGACGCAGCCAAGCCCAGGAATGAAAAAGCGGAGGCCGCCGCAAGGCAACCTCCGCTTCTCGTCATAACCACGACACGGCCGCGTCTCGATCCGCGGCCGAAAGCTCACTTCTGCGCCCGCAGCAAGCGCGCAGCATCCAGCGCGAAATACGTCAGCACGCCATCAGCGCCCGCGCGTTTGAACGCGAGCAGCGACTCCATCATCACTTTGTCGTGATCCAGCCAGCCGTTCTGCGCGGCAGCCTTCAGCATCGCGTACTCGCCGCTCACCTGGTACACGTACGTCGGAAAGCGGAATTCGTCCTTTACGCGCCGGACGATATCCAGATACGGCATGCCCGGCTTGACCATCACCATATCCGCGCCTTCGTCGATGTCTGCGCGCACTTCGCGCAGCGCCTCGTCCGAATTGGCGGGATCGAGCTGATACGTCATCTTGTTGCCCTTGCCGAGGTTCGCTGCGGAACCCACGGCATCGCGGAACGGGCCGTAGAACGCGGACGCGAACTTCGCCGAGTAAGCCATGATCCGTGTGTGGATGTGGCCTTCGCTCTCGAGCATCTCGCGGATCGAGCCGATCCGGCCGTCCATCATGTCGGACGGCGCGACGATGTCGACACCTGCTTGCGCTTGAGTCTGTGCCTGCTCGACGAGAATCTCGACGGTTTCGTCGTTGATCACGTAGCCATTTTCATCGAGCACGCCGTCCTGACCGTGGCTCGTGTACGGATCGAGCGCAACGTCCGTCAGCACACCCAGTTCTGGGAAATGCTTCTTCAGTTCGCGTACGGCGCGCGGAATCAGTCCGGCTTCGTTGGTCGCCTCGCGGCCATCGGGCGTCTTCAGCGACGGCTCGATCACCGGAAACAGCGACAGCACAGGCACGCCGAGTTCCACGCATTGCTCGGCGACACCCAGCAGCAGGTCGACCGATACGCGCTCGACGCCCGGCATCGACGGAACGGCCTGACGCACGTTCGTCCCTTCGATCACGAAGACGGGGTAAATCAGATCATTGGTGGTGAGAATGTTTTCGCGCATCATGCGGCGCGAGAACTCGTCCCGGCGCATGCGGCGCGGGCGGTGATGCGGATAGAAGCTCATGTGAGGATATCTGCAAAAGTCAAAAATGCTGGCGGGCCCCTGCCAGAAACTTTTCGAGACAATGGTATATCATACCGATCGAGCAAGGCGCCTAGCGCTGACCTCCCCGCTTCTCCTCCCTGAGCGGGTGCCTGTCGTTTTTCGATTAGGCTGTTTAACCCGCCGTTAACAAGCGGCGGGTTTTTTTCTGGGCGAACGAAAAGCGCCGGGAGCGTGTCGCGGCGGGCGTTTCGGCCTTACAAAGGCTTTATTCTGCAGCGGCGGGATCGACGGAATCGCCCGCCAGATCGGGCGCGATCCAGCTTTCGATCAGTTCGTGCGCCTCATCGAGGCCAATCCGCTTGAGCGCCGAAAAGAGCTGGGCGCTCAGTTCGCCCTGATAACCCGCCGCGCGATATTCATCCAACCCTTTCTTCGTTGCGCGCAGCGCGTTCACGCTCTCTTGCCGGGTCAATTTGTCGCACTTGGTGAGCAAAGTGTGAATCGGCTTGCCCGTCGGCGCGAACCACTCGATCATCCGCCGATCCAGTTCCGTGAGCGGCCGGCGCGAGTCCATCATCAGGATCATGCCGCGCAGCTGCGAACGCGTTTGCAGATAGCTCGACAGCAACTGCTCCCAATGCGCCTTGGCCGCACCGGGCACTTCGGCGTAGCCGTAGCCGGGCAGGTCGACGAGATTCGCGATGGGTTCGTCCGCCGGCCCGACCGAGAAATAGTTGATGTGCTGTGTGCGCCCAGGCGTCTTACTGGCGAATGCGAGCCGCTTCTGGTTGCAGAGGATGTTGATGGCCGTCGACTTCCCCGCGTTCGACCGCCCGGCGAAAGCGACCTCTGGCTGCGTCGAAGGCGGAAGATCGCGCAAATGATTGACGGTCGTGAAGAAGCGGGCTTGGTGGAGCAGGAAAGACGACATGAGAAGACCAGAAGGACGGGTGAATGGACGTCGAGCGGACGTCCTGCGCACATCGACGGAGATGGTGAAATGCCGTGCAAGGCGATGCAGCTCCGCCGTGAAGGCCGCGCCGTGAAGCCCGTGGAGGCCCGACTGGCGCCAGATCGATTAGCGAGTTATTGTACAATACGATGGTTTACTGAAAACCTGTGAGGCCGCCGCGCGGGCCTCGGCGACCGGGTGGTCGCTGTCGTATTTTGCAGAACCTCTAATTCCCACAAGACGAAACAGGGTGTGCGAATGAATCGACTGGGCAAGTTTCTGGTGGTGCTTCACACAGCAGCAGGTCTTTCAGGTTTGGCAGCACAGGCAAGAGCGGCAGATCAGACAAAGCCGGATTTGAATCGGGGGCAGGCAATCGCAGCGCAGGTATGCGCTTCGTGTCACGGTGCAGATGGCAACAGCGCGGGCGGCGCCTATCCCAAGCTTGCCGGGCAACATCCCGAATATCTCGTCAAGCAACTCAAGGACTTCAAGACGCAAGCCGGCGCCAAGCAGGCCGCTCGCAACAATGCGATCATGGCAGGCATGGCGGCAGCGTTGACCGATCAGGACATGGTCAACGTGGCGGCGTACTTTGCGTCACAGGCACCGAAGCCGGGTTACGCGCACAACAAGGACACGGTGCCCCTCGGGCAGAAGATTTATCGCGCGGGCGTCGCCGATAAGGGCGTGCCGGCCTGCGCGAGCTGTCACGGGCCGACGGGTCAGGGCATTCCGTCGCAGTATCCGCGCATCTCGGGGCAATGGTCGGATTACACCGTGGCACAGTTGAACGCGTTCACGCAGGGGCCGGGCGCGCGCAACAACAACGAAGCGATGCACGCCATTGCATCCCGCCTGTCGGATAGCGAGATCAAGGCTGTCGCCGATTACATCGCGGGCTTGCATTAAGAGTCCGTACGAAAGCGAAGCCGGCTGCAAGACTGTCAAGCGGCTGGCGAGAAAACAAGAAAAGGGTGAGGGAATCGCAAGCAGCGATGTCCCTGCACCCTTTTTTGCTGTTCAGTCGGAGTTTGAATGAGCGTCACCACGTCGGGTCTGGAAGTGAAGTCGCGTCAGCGCTTCGTGCGCACGTCGGTCGAATTGCTGAGTTCGATGCGCTTTGCAATTTCGTTGCTCGTGATCCTGTCGATCGCGAGCATCATCGGCACAGTTCTTACGCAGGACGACCCGTATCCGAACTACGTGAACCAGTTCGGGCCGTTCTGGGCCGACATCTTCCGCTCGCTGAGCCTGTACAACGTGTACAGCGCGTGGTGGTTCATGCTGATCCTCGGCTTTCTGGTCGTGTCGGTCTCGCTGTGCGTGATCCGCAACACGCCGAAGATGATCGCGGACACGAAGAGCTGGAAGGACAAGGTCCGCGAAGGCAGCCTGCGCGCGTTCCATCACAAGGGCGAGTTCGCGGTGCCGAACGCGACGCGCGCGCAAGCTGCGGGCACGCTCGGCAAGCTCTCGACGAAGCTCGGCTACAAGTTCGTGACGCGCGAAAGCGAAGGCGCGACGCTGATCGCGGCGAAGCGTGGCGCGCTGACCAAGCTCGGCTACATCTCCGCGCACCTGGCGATCGTCATCATCTGTATCGGCGGGCTGCTGGACAGCAATCTGCCTATCAAGCTGCAGATGTGGCTGTTCGACAAGACGCCGATCCGCAGTAACACCGTCATCAACGACATTCCGCCCGAGCATCGGCTGGCGCAGGGCAATCCGACGTTCCGCGGCTATGCGTGGGTGCCCGAAGGCCAGCACGTGTCGACGGCGATCCTGAACCAGCAGGACGGCTCGCTGATCCAGGACCTGCCGTTTTCGATCGAACTGAAGAAGTTCATCGTCGATTACTACACGACGGGCATGCCGAAGCTCTTCGCGAGCGACATCGTCGTGATCGATCACAAGACGGGCGAGCGCATTCCGGCGCGCGTCGAAGTGAACAAGCCGTTCGAGTACGACGGCGTGTCGATCTATCAATCGAGCTTTCAGGACGGCGGTTCGCAGATGCAGATGACGGCCTGGCCGATGACGGGCAGCAACATCAAGACCGAACCGTTCAACGGTGAGATCGGCGGCTCGAAGGTGCTGGGCGCGTCGATTCCCGGCGCCGATGGCCAGACCGTCGAATTCGCCGATTTCCGCGCGATCAACGTCGAGAACATTTCGAACGGCAACGGCCAGAACGACGCTCGTGGCGTCGCGGCGCATCAGTCGCTGAAAGAAGCCTTCGACGAGCGGCTCGGCTCCGGCGCGAAGACGTCGAAGCCGGTCGACCTGCGCAACGTGGGCCCGTCGGTCCAGTACAAGGTGCGCGACAAGGACGGCCAGGCGCGCGAGTACAACAACTACATGCTGCCCGTCGACGTGAGCGGCGAGCGCGTGTTTCTCGCCGGCATGCGTGCCAATCCGGACGACGCGTTCCGCTACCTGCGCATTCCCGCCGACGCCGGCGGCACCGTCAACGAGTGGATGCACATCCGCTCGGCGCTCGAAGATCCGGCGGTGCGCGCCCAGGCGGCGCGCGATTTCGCGCTGCGCTCGGTGCAGTCGAACGCGGAACTGCAGCAGCATCTGGAAGAAAGCGCATCGCGCGTGCTGACGCTCTTCGCCGGCGACGACGCGACGCTCGGCAAGGCGGTCAATGGTCAGAAGGTTGGTGGCTTCCAGGCGATCGCCGCGTTCATCGACCGCTCCGTCCCCAAGGGCGAGCAGGAGAAGGCGGCAGGACTCTTGCTTCGTATGCTGGAGGGATCGATGTGGGACGTCTGGCAGATCGCGCGCAAGCAGGCGGGAGAACCGCCCGCAACGGCTGACGCCAACACGAGCCGCTTCGTCCAGAGCTCGATCAACGCGATATCCGACAGCTTTCTGTACGGTTCGCCCGTCTATTTGCAGCTTGACTCCTTCAAGCAGGTGCAAGCTTCGGTATTTCAGTTGACGCGCGCGCCGGGCAAAAAAGTCGTGTATCTTGGCAGCCTGCTCCTCGTGTTGGGCATCTTTTCGATGTTCTACGTCCGCGAGCGGCGCCTGTGGTTCTGGCTCAAGGACGCGGACCGCGGCGTGAACGTAGTGATGGCGATGTCGACGGCGCGCAAGACGTTCGATTTCGAAAAGGAATTCCTCCAGACGCGCGATGCGGTGGGCGCGGCGCTGGGCGGCAAGCCAGTCGATGCCGATTCCGCCCGCGAGGCAAAGAACGCCGACCACGCAACGAGCGAGGCGTCCGCAGATTCAACCGATTCGACCCGGTAAGCACATGGACCTGACTCAAGTTTCCTCATCTTCGCGCGCCAAGCCGCGCGCCGATACGGTGGCTCATTCGACCCCGCATCTGCCTGGCGAGACGTTGCTGGACGACCGTCCATTCCTGAAGCGCCTCGGTCTGACCGACTGGCTGTTCGCGCTGGCGCTGGTCGCGGGCGCGGGGTTCGCGCTGTCGCGCTACCACGAGTACATGAATTACTACGACAAGCTGGTGCTGGTGTGCACGGTGCCCGCGATGGTCGTGCTCGGCTGGCGCTGGAAGCCTTCCCGTCTGCTGATGGCGTGCATTGCCGTGCTGTCGCTCTCGGCGATCCAGATCTACGGCGGCGATCTGACTCGCGCCGATCACGCGTTCTTCCTCAAGTATTTCCTCTCGAGCCAGTCGGCCATCCTCTGGATGAGCGCGCTCTTCGTGCTCGCCACGCTGTTCTACTGGATCGGCATGCTGTCGCGTTCGCCGTCGGGCAGCGCGATCGGTTCGAAGATGACGTGGGTCGCGGTGCTGATGGGTTTCGTCGGCCTGATGGTGCGCTGGTACGAGTCGTATCTGATCGGCTCGGACGTCGGGCACATTCCCATCTCGAACCTGTACGAAGTGTTCGTGCTGTTCAGCCTGATCACCGCGCTGTTCTATCTGTACTACGAGCGGCACTACAACACGCGCTCGCTCGGCGCGTTCGTGCTGCTGGTGATCAGCGCGGCCGTCGGCTTCCTGATGTGGTACTCGATCTCGCGCGACGCGCAGCAGATCCAGCCGCTCGTCCCCGCGCTGCAAAGCTGGTGGATGAAGATTCACGTGCCGGCAAACTTCATCGGCTACGGCAGCTTTGCGCTGTCGGCGATGGTCGGCGTCGCGTATCTGATGAAGGAGCGAGGCGTGCTGTCCGACCGGCTGCCGACGCTCGATGTGCTCGACGACGTGATGTACAAATCGATCGCCGTCGGCTTCGCGTTCTTCACGATCGCGACGATTCTCGGCGCGCTGTGGGCCGCGGAAGCATGGGGCGGCTACTGGAGCTGGGACCCGAAGGAAACGTGGGCGCTGATCGTCTGGCTGAACTACGCGGCGTGGCTGCACATGCGGCTGATGAAGGGCCTGCGCGGCACGGTGGCGGCGTGGTGGGCGCTGACGGGCCTGCTCGTGACGAGCTTCGCGTTCCTCGGCGTCAACATGTTCCTGTCGGGGCTGCATAGCTACGGCAAGCTGTAAGATCCGTCCGTTTCGAATGATGAAAAACCGCCGTGTGCACTGCACCGGCGGTTTTTTTATGCCGATATGGAAGGATTGCGCGCCGCGTGTGTTAACAAAACGACGAACGACGACTCCCACGCGCGAGTCGAACGAATACCGATGGACGGGCAACGCCCGGCAAGGAGTTTCAGCATGTGGATCAAGCGAAGCGACCGGAGCCAACTGTATGGCGACGACATCGCGCGCAGCGAAATTACGCCGCAACGCGTGTTCGAGAATCGCCGGCGAATCTTGCAGGCGGCGGGCGCGGTCGCGCTCGGCGGACTGATCGGTGTGCACGGCGAGGCGTTCGCCGAGTATCCGGCGCAGGACCCGAAGGCGCAGAAGCTCGGCGCGAAGACCAATCCGAAGTTCGTCGTCACCGACAAGGTCACGCCGTACAAGGACATCACCACCTACAACAACTACTACGAGTTCGGCACCGACAAGAGCGACCCGGCGCACAACGCAGGTTCGTTGCGGGCGCGTCCGTGGAAGGTGAGTGTCGAAGGCGAGGTGAAGAACGCGAAGGTCTACGACATCGACGAATTGCTGAAGCTCGCGCCGCTCGAAGAGCGCGTGTACAGGCTGCGTTGCGTCGAGGGCTGGTCGATGGCGATTCCGTGGATCGGCATTCCGCTGTCGGAAGTGATCAAGCGCGCGCAGCCGACGGCCAACGCAAAGTATGTGCAGTTCATCACGCTCGCCGATCCGTCGCAGATGCCCGGTTTGTCCGAGCCGATTCTCGAATGGCCTTATTCCGAAGGCTTGCGGATGGACGAAGCGATGAACCCGCTGACGCTGCTGACGATGGGCGTTTACGGTCAGGTGCTGCCGAATCAAAACGGCGCGCCCGTGCGGATCATCGTGCCGTGGAAGTACGGCTTCAAGAGCGCGAAGTCGCTGGTGAAGATCCGCTTCGTCGACAAGCAGCCGCCGACCAGCTGGAACACCTACGCGCCGAATGAATACGGCTTCTATTCGAACGTGAATCCGAACGTCGATCACCCGCGCTGGAGTCAGGCGACGGAACGGCGCATCGGTGAGGACGGCTTTTTCACGCCGAAGCGCAAGACGCTGATGTACAACGGCTACGGCGATCTGGTCGCGTCGATGTATCAGGGCATGGACCTGAAGAAGAACTTCTGAGGCGGCGCGCATGGGAACCGACACGACACGAACTATGGCGGCGCGAGCGGACGCCAACGCGGCGAAGCGTGCCGCTACACCGCGCAAGACGAACGCAGGCGCAGCCGCGAACGGCTGGATCGTGCCCGCGAAGATCGCCGTATTCGCCGCGGCGCTGTATCCGCTCGCGCGCATCGTGCTGTTCGGCTTCACGGGCGGCCTCGGCGCGAATCCGATCGAATTCATCACGCGATCGACGGGCTTGTGGACGCTCGTGTTCATCTGCATCACGCTCGCTGTGACGCCGGTGCGCAAGCTGACAGGCTGGAACGCGTTGCTGCGCTTTCGCCGGATGCTCGGCCTCTACGCGTTCTTTTACGGCGCGCTGCATTTCACGACGTACTTCTGGTTCGACAAGTGGTTCGATCTCGCCGAGATCGTGAAAGACATCGGCAAGCGACCGTTCATCACGGTGGGCTTCGCAGCGTTCATGCTGCTGATTCCGCTGGCCGTCACGTCGCCGAAAGCGATGGTGCGCAAGCTTGGCCGTCGCTGGCAGACGCTGCACCGCGCGATCTACCTGATCGCGGCGCTCGCGATCCTGCATTTCTGGTGGATGAAGGCGGGCAAGCACGATCTGATCTTGCCGAAGATTTACGGTGCAATCGTGATCGCGCTACTGGGATGGCGTCTGGTTATCTGGGCGCGCGACCGGATTCGTGCGAGAAGCTGACCGCCCCAAAAGCTGAAAGCGACAAAAAAGGCGATGCGTTGTGAGCGCATCGCCTTTTTACTTTGAACGTCCGGAACGCGTTATTTCGGCAGAACCGTCTCGCCCGCGAACAGATCCTTCACTTCCTCGCGTTTGCGCACGACGTACGCCTTGTCTCCGTCGACCATCACTTCGGCCGCACGGCCACGCGTGTTGTAGTTCGAGCTCATCGCGAAACCGTACGCGCCTGCCGAAAGGATGGCGAGCAGATCACCGGGTTCGACGGCGAGTTCGCGGTCGCGGCCGAGCCAGTCGCCGCTCTCGCAAACGGGACCGACGATGTCGTAGACATGCTTGTCGCCGTCACGCTGCACGACGGGTTCGATTGCGTGATACGCCTCGTACATCGCGGGACGCGCGAGGTCGTTCATCGCAGCGTCGACGATCGCAAAGTTCTTCTCAGCACCGGGCTTGAGGAATTCGACGCGCGTGAGCAGCATGCCTGCGTTGCCGACCAGCGAGCGACCCGGCTCGAAATACACTTCGCGATGACCGTGGCCGCGCGCTTCGATCCGGTCGAGCAGCGTGCGCACGAAGTCGCCGATGTCGGGCGGCGTTTCATCGTCGTACGTGATGCCGAGACCGCCGCCTACGTCGACATGCTTGATCTTCACGCCGTCCGCTTCGATCTGATCGACGAGTTCGAGCAGCTTGTCGACGGCATCGAGATACGGCGCGACTTCCGTGATCTGCGAACCGATATGGCAATCGATGCCGACCACGTCGAGATGCTTCATCGCCGCGGCGGCGCGATACGTGGCGCGCGCGTCGTCGAACGCGACACCGAATTTGTTCGACTTGAGGCCCGTCGAAATATACGGATGCGTCTTCGCGTCGACATCGGGATTCACGCGCAGCGACACGGGCGCCGTCTTGCCCATTTCGCCCGCAACCGCATTGAGGCGGTCGAGTTCAGGAATCGATTCGACGTTGAAGCACTTCACGCCGGCCGCGAGCGCTTCGCGCATTTCCGCGACGCTCTTGCCGACGCCGGAAAACACCGTGTTTTCCGCTTTGCCGCCCGCCGCCAGCACACGCGCCAGTTCGCCGCCCGACACGATGTCGAACCCTGCGCCCATGCGCGCGAACAGGTTCAGCACGGCCAGGTTGCTGTTCGCCTTGACGGCGACGTGCACGGTGGCGCGGCGGCCAGCGCATGCGTCGGCGTATGCGTGCCACGCTTTGGTCAGCGCGTCGCGCGAGTAGACGTAGAGCGGCGTGCCGAACTGCTCGGCAAGCGACACGGCGGACACGCCTTCAGCGTGCAGTACGCCGTCGGTGTAAGCAAAAGCGGATTGAGTCATGCGACAGTCTTATTGAGCTTCGGATGCAGCCGATGCCGGTTGGGCAGGCGCAGTGCGCAATTCGGAATCGGGCGACAGGGACAGCGGCGTACCCGACGTATCGGGAATCGAACCTTGAGCGTCGGCGGCGGATTTCGCTTCGTCGGGCGAGGCGGGCTGCGTCTGTGCAGTCGGTTTGGCCGGAAGAGGCGGAACGGCCGGCAGATAGAGCGAGCCGCGTTGTCCGCAGCCGCTGAGCGCGACACCTGCGACAATAGCCAGAGTCGCTGCAATCGTGGCCGTGCCGCTCGTCCGGAAAACGACTCGCATGACTATCCCTGAATAAATAATCGCTGGAGTTTAGCATGTCCGACAGTGAATACCTGACCCGCGCCGAGGCCGTTCTTGCGGCCATCGAACGCTCTCTCGACGACTCGGATGCCGACATCGAATTCGAGCGCAGCGGCAATGTGCTGACACTCGAATTCGAGAACGGGACGAAGATCATCGTCAACCTGCAACCGCCGATGCAGGAAATCTGGATCGCCGCGAAATCGGGCGGTTATCACTTCCGTTTCGTCGACGACGAGTGGCGCGATACGCGCAATGGCACCGAGTTCTACGCCGCGTTGTCCGACTACGCGACGCAGCAGGCGGGCGAGGCGGTCGAGATTGCGCCGTAAGCGGATCGCCTTGACGCACTCGCAGCCCGTGCATGTGCGCAGAAATAAAAAAGCCGCCGCGTTCGATACGCGGCGGCTTTTTTTCGGGCAGCGGTCCGGACCTAGTGGCCTTTGAACAGGTTCATGATGTCCTCTTTCTCCTGCGCGCCGACGGCGGCGGGTGCACCGCTCGCATCGCTTGCTCCCGGCGGGGGCTGCGTCACGCCGACCGTCGACACGAAGCCGTTGCCCGGCGTGAAGTCGTCGAAGTACAGCTCGTCGCTGATCGTCACGACGTCTTCCGGCATCGGCATCTTGTACTCGGGCACGCCCTTTAGCGCGCGTCCCATGTAGTCGATCCACACGGGCAGCGCGAGCCCGCCGCCCGTTTCCTTGTCGCCGAGGCTGCGCGGATTGTCGTAGCCCATCCACGCGATCGCGCACAACGTGTGCTGATAGCCGGCGAACCACGCGTCGCGCGAATCGTTGGTGGTGCCCGTCTTGCCCGCGAGATCGGTGCGCTTCAATACGTTCGATTTCGCGCCTGTGCCGCGCTGTGCGACGCTCGTCAGCAGGCTGTTCATCACGTACGCGTTGCGCGGCTCGATTGCGTGCGGGGCGTTGCTGGCCGCGACGAGCGGTTCGGCGTGTGCGACCACCATGCCGCGCTGGTCCGTCACTTCGGCGATCAGATACGGGTTCACGCGATAACCGCCGTTCGCGAACACCGAGTAGCCGGCCGCCATCTGCAGCGGCGTGACGAGGCCCGCGCCGAGCGCCATCGGAAGATACGCGGGATGACGGTCCGCGTCGAAACCGAAGTGCGTGATGTACTGCTGCGCGTATTTCGTGCCGATGTGATTGAGGATACGGATCGACACGAGGTTCTTCGACTTCTGCAGCGCGGTGCGCATCGACATCGGGCCGTCGAAGCCGCCGCCGTAGTTCTTCGGCTCCCACGCCTGGCCGCCTGTTTCGGCGGCACTGAAGAAAAGCGGTGCGTCGTTGATGACGGTTGCCGGTCCAAGACCCTTTTCGAGCGACGCCGAGTAGATGAACGGCTTGAAGCTCGAACCCGGCTGGCGCCACGCCTGCGTCACGTGATTGAACTTGTTCTTGTTGAAGTCGAAGCCGCCGACGAGCGCGCGGATCGCGCCATCCTGCGGCACGACCGAGACGAACGCGCCTTCGATCTGCGGCAATTGCGTGATCGACCAGTCGCCGTCGTCGTTCTTCACGATACGGATGATCGCGCCCGGCCGCACGCGCTGGTTCGGCTGCGCGCGCGAACTCAACGCGAACGTTGCGTAGCGCAGGCCGTCGCCCTGAATCGTCACGCCGTTGCCGTCGATCAACGTGGCCTTCACCTGCTTCGGACTGGCAGACGTCACCACGGCCGCGATGATCTCGCCGTTGTCGGGATGTTCGAGCAGCGCGTCGTCGATTGCCTGCTCGCGCTCGTCGGCCTCGGCGGGCAAGTCGATGAACGCTTCCGGACCGCGATAGCCGTGACGCCGCTCGTAGTCCAGCAAGCCTTTGCGCAGCGCGTGGTAGGCGGCGTCCTGATCGGCGGAATCGATCGTCGTCACGACATTCAGGCCGCGCGTGTACGCCTCTTCACGATACTGCGCGTACATCATCTGCCGTACCATTTCCGCGACGTATTCCGCGTGCACGCTGAATTCCTTGCCCGCGCCCTTGACGATGAGCGGCTGGTGGCTCGCCGTCTCGTACTGGTCCTGCGTGATGTAGCCGAGTTCCAGCATGCGCTGGAGAATGTATTCCTGACGCACCTTCGCGCGCTTCGGATTCACCACCGGGTTGTACGCCGAAGGCGCCTTCGGCAGACCGGCCAGCATCGCGCATTCGGCCAGCGAGAGATCCTTCATGTCCTTGCCGAAGTACACGCGCGCCGCGCTCGCAAAGCCATACGCGCGCTGGCCGAGATAGATCTGATTCATGTACACCTCGAGAATCTGATCCTTGCTCAGCTTCGATTCGATCTTGTACGCGAGCAGCATCTCGTAGATCTTGCGTGTGTACGTCTTCTCGCTGGAGAGGAAGAAGTTGCGCGCCACCTGCATCGTGATCGTGCTCGCGCCTTGCGTGGCGTGGCCGTTCGTGAGCGCGACGATGCTCGCTCGCGCGATGCCCGTCAGATCGACGCCGCCGTGATCGTAGAAGCGGGCATCTTCGATCGCGAGCACGGCCTTCTTCAGATTGTCCGGCACCTCGCGCATGTGCACGATGTCGCGCCGCTCTTCGCCGAATTCGCCGATCAGCACGTGGTCGGCCGTATAGATGCGCAACGGCACTTTCGGACGATAGTCGGTGAGCGCGTCGAGCGACGGCAGATTGGGCGTCGCGACGACCAGCGCATAACCCAGCACGAGTACGACGCACATGATCCCGGCCAGAATCAGCCCGAAGAAACCCAGGAGGATCTTCAGCCAGAGGGGACGCTTGCGCTTCTGCGGTGCGGGAGGCGGAGACGTAGGAGTCGTGGATTGCATATGAACACCAGAAAACGGTCCCGCGATTATAGCCGCCCGATCTGGCAGCTTTCGGCGTGCTTACGGCTGCCGAAACCGCATGACTCTGAGAACACTGTAGTTCGTTTGATTGTCGCCGGATATCCGTTACGCAACCATTAGCCATTCGGCCGAATTTCGCTTCCGTGTCGCGCTGCGCAGAATTCTTCCCGTTGCCCGCGTCGTCGTAAATGGCGCGGGCCTTCAGTTTCCGTTGGTATCTGAGGGAGGCAGGAATGGCGTTGAAAGACTCGTTACGAATGGCGATGCGTCGTCAGGCAGTCGGAATCGATATCGCCGCGCAGGCGGTGAGGATCGTGGTGCTGAGTTGCAGCCCGCGAAAGATGAACCCTGTGCGCATCGAATGCGTGGCTATGGAGCCGCTTGCGCCGGGCGCAATGGCAGGCGCGGAGATCGTGGACCGGCAGGCCGTGGCGCGCGCGTTGTGCGCGGCGTTCGGCAACGTGCCGCAGCACTGCATGTCGGCGGCTTTGCGTTGCGCGATGGCGATACCCGGTTCCGCGACGTTCACCACGCGTCTGTACGGCGGCCACATGGACGGTCCGCCGCGTCCGTCGGCGTCGCTCGAACCTGCCGTATTGATGGAGGCCGAGCGGATCGCGGGCATCGAACGACATGCGCTGGCCGTCGACTGGTACGTCGAGGATTCGCCGCCGCATCCCGGCGCGGTGACGATTGCCGCGACGGCGCGCGAACATCTCGAAGCGCGCATCGAATGCGCCGCGATGGCAGGCGTGACACTGACCACCGTCGATGTCGAGCCGCACGCTGCGTTGCGGGCGCTGCGCCACGCAGCGAAGTTCGAACTCGAACTGCACGAACCGTACGCCGCGATCTGGATCGGCAGTGACGGCGTGTACGGCTGGCGTATCGAAGACGAAACCATCGCGGAAGAAATCCGCTATCCGTCGCCCGAGTATTCGTGCGTGGCCGACGCGTTGCGCGATCTCGCGCAAAACAACCTGAACGTGTGCGCGCTGGTGGGCGGCGAAATCGATCTGCTCGATGGCGTGTCGTTTTCGCTTGCCGATATCGGCGATGTGCTCGGTTGTTCCGTGCTGCCGTTCGACTGTTCTTCGCTGAGCGATGGCAACGTCATCCCGCATTCGGATCTGATGCAAGAGCCTTCGTTCGCGGTCGCATTCGGGCTGGCGTTGCGTGGCATCGCGCAATGACGGCGGCGCGTGTGGGCCTGCAGGGCTTCAATCTCTTGCCGCACCGGCAGCGCGACGCGCGGCTCGCGCGCCGGCGCTGCTTTGTCGAATGGACGAGCGCCGTGCTGTGCGGTTGTGTTGCCGTGGCGCTGCTGGCGACGTGGCAGACGTTCGAACGGGCGCATCTGGACAGAGAACGCTCAGCCGTCGAGCAGAAGCTTGCCGCGCTCGCGTCGCCTCTTGCCGAACATGTGCGGCTGACTGGCGAAGCCCGCAACGAACGCTTGCAGAACGAGCGCGCCGCGACGCTTTCCGAGCCGCTCGTGCATCTGCTCGATCTTCTCGATGCGTTGAGCCAGGAGTCGTCCGAGTCGGTCGTGGTCAAGCAGTTGCGGCACCGCGAGCACGAGACGGAACTGCTCGCGGTGTCCTCGGATCACGCGGCGTCGGCGGCGTGGCTGAATCGCCTCGCCGCGCTGAAAGGCGTGAAGGATTCGGATCTCAGCGACGTGCATCGCGCGACAAATGCAACAAACGCAACGAAGGCGGCCGATCCGGCGACGGCGTTCGAAGTCACCGCGCATCTGAAATGGGATGGCGGGCCAGTGAAGTCCAAAACACCGGCGGCTTCATCGCCGAACACGAGAGGTAAGAAATGAACATGACGATTGCTGGGCGCTTCGGCAGACCGGCGACGCGCAAGCGCGTGGGACATGTGCTCGTCGAACGGCTGCGCGTGCCGCTCGAAGCATGGAGCGTGCGACGACGCTGGCTCGTCGGATCGTGTTTCGCGGTGGCAGCATTCGCGCTTGGCGCGAATGCATGGCTCGCGACCGACATGAGCGGCGTGCAGTCGAGCCGCGAAGCATTGTCTGCCGCTCAACGCAAATTGAGCGAAGCCGAAGCGGCAGTCGCGCATTTGCCGGCTTTGCGCAAGGCAGCGAGCATCGTACACATGCCCGCCAACTGGACCTCTGCCGACGACATACGCGTGATCTCGCAACTCGCGTCGCGCAACGAGATGACGTTGCTGTCAATCGAACCGGGCGTAGTCACGGGAAGCGGACTCGAAGCGATGCGTCCGCTGCGAGTGACGGCGCTGGCTGACTTCGATCATGCCGCCGATTTCTTCGAGGCGCTCGCGAGCCTGCCTGTTCTCGTCGTGCCGGACGAAGTGACGCTCAAGCGCCAGGGCGAAAGCCTGGCTATGAACGCGACGCTGCATTCGTTCGCCGCGATTCATCCCGTGCAGGATGTCGCGCGCCGAAGCTTGCGCAACGATCCCGATGCATTCGATCCCGATGAAGAGATCGTTTTCTACGATCCGTTCCAGCCGGCATCGGTTGCGTCGGCACTGGAAGAGGACTCGTCGCCGATGCGGCTGGTCGGGCTGCTTGCCGACCGCATGCGCGGTCTTGCCTTGATCGAAACGGGAGAGGGCGGAACGACGCTCGAACCGGGACAGCAGTGGGGCGACGAGCGCGTCGCCAATGTCGATGCCCGTGCGCTGACGCTGGCGAAGCGGGACGGCAGCGCGCATTCGCTGACGTTACCGGAGGCCATCGAATGACATGGACCGCCACCCTGCGATGGACGCTCGTATGTGCCGCTTTCTTCACGATGACGGCGCGCGCGGCATTGCCTCCGCTTCCCGCCGACATACCGTTCGACGACGCAATGACGCCGTCCGGCATGCCGCCGCTGCCTCGCACGATCACGACGGACGCTGCCAACCCGTTCACGCCCGACGCGAGTGAGGATGGCGTAGCGCACGAAGTCATAGGTCCGCCTGCTCTTGCGCACGACGAAGCCGAGCCGAAACCTCAAACGCGAACAGAAGCGCAGCAGGAGGCGCTCGAAGGCCCGCCTGTTCCGCTCCCGCCCGCGGCGCGGCTGAGCACGAGTGTCGCAGCGTCGATTCCCGCCGACAGGCCGATCACGCTGCATTTCCAGCACGCCGAACTGGGCGCGGTGCTCGGCGCGTTCGCCAAGTTCACGGGCCTGAATATCGTCGCCAGCGAAAAGGCGCGCGGCACAGTCACACTGCATCTGGACAACGTGCCGTGGCGTGCCGCGTTCGATACGCTGCTCGACGTCAACGGACTCGCGATGGAGCAGCGCGGAAACGTGATCTGGGTCGCGCCGCTGTCGGAACTGGCCGCGCGCGAGCGTCAGCGTTTCGAAACGCATGCCCGCGCCGCCGAACTCGAACCGCTCGCCAGCCGCACGTTCGAGCTTCACTACGCGCACGCCGAAGAACTGCGCAAGCTGCTGACGGCGTCGGGCAATCAGCGCGTGCTGTCCAAGCGCGGCGCGGCGATGGCCGATGCACGCACCAATCTGCTGTTCGTCACGGATCTCGACGCGCGGCTCGCGCAGATCGCGGACCTGATCGCGTCGCTCGACCGGCCGACGCGTCAGGTGTTGATCGAGGCGCGCATCGTCGAAGCGGAGAAGGGCTTTTCGCGCAATCTCGGCGTGAAGCTGTCGATGACGGGCACCAACGAGGACGGCAAGGCGACGGGTGTGGTCGGAGGCAAGGACGGCGCGATCCTCGATCTTTCGGCGGGACCGATTTCCGGCTTCGACGCGGCGACGGCAGGGCTCACGCTGTTCGCGGCGCGGGCGACACGGCTCCTGAACATCGAGCTGAGCGCTCTCGAAGCCGACGGGCGCGGCCAGATCGTGTCGAGCCCGCGCGTCGTGACGGCGGACCGGATGAAGGCGATCGTCGAGCAGGGCACCGAGCTGCCGTATCAGGCGAAAGTCGGGCAGGGCGTGTCGGGCGTGCAGTTCCGTCGCGCGAGCCTCAAGCTGGAGGTCGAGCCGCAGATCACACCGGACGGCCGCGTCGTGCTGGATCTCGATGTCGCGAAGGACAGTGTCGGCGAGCAGACGGCATCCGGGCCGGCCATCAATACGAAGCACGTGCAGACGCGCGTCGAGGTGGAGGACGGCGGAACGGTGTCGATCGGCGGAATCTACGAGACGGACGACCGCGATGATGTGACGCGCGTGCCGCTCCTGGGCAAAATACCGCTTCTGGGCGCTTTTTTCCGTCATCGGGCCCATCGGGATCTGCGCAGCGAACTCGTCGTTTTCATCACCCCGAGGGTTGTGCAGACAAATTGACGAATCGGCGGCAAACTGCCGGCAAAGTGCCACGGGCGCGGGCCGAAAGCCTGACGCGCGGCAGCCGCGCCGGCCGTCAGGCTCGACAAGGCAGGCGCTTTGCCAGTAAGCTGCCGCACGAACTACACCGGATTAGCAGAGGATAAGTTGCAACCGCGGGACGCACACGCCAACGTTTTTTTTGTAGGGCTCATGGGGGCAGGCAAGACCACCGTGGGCCGGGCCGTGGCGCGCCGGCTGGATCGCCCGTTCTTCGACTCCGATCATGAAATCGAGGCGCGCACGGGCGCACGCATCCCGGTCATCTTCGAAATGGAAGGCGAATCGGGCTTCCGCGACCGCGAAGCGCAGGTGATCGCCGATCTCACCGGGCGCGACAGCATCGTCCTCGCCACGGGCGGCGGCGCGGTCCTGCGGCCGGAAAACCGCGAGGCGCTGCGCGCGCACGGCATTGTCGTCTATCTGCGCGCGAATCCGCACGATCTCTGGCTGCGTACGCGGCGCGACAAGAATCGACCGCTTCTGCAGACGGAAGACCCGAAAGGGCGCCTCGAAGCACTGTACGAAGTCCGCGATCCGCTTTACCGCGAATGCGCCGATTTCGTGATCGAAACAGGTCGTCCGTCTGTCAACGGGCTCGTCAACATGGTGCTGATGCAGCTCGAGATGGCGGGCGTCGCCAAGCCTACTGCGTCATAATGACGTGATGACTGCCATGATTACCGTCAACGTCGAACTGGGCGAGCGCGCCTATCCCATCCATATCGGCACCGATCTGATCGGCAACAGCGAGCTGTTCGCGCCGCACATTCGCGGCGCGTCGGTGACGATCGTCACCAACTCGACGGTCGATCCTCTGTATGGCGACACGCTGCGCCAGGCGCTCGCGCCGCTCGGCAAGGAAGTGACGACGGTCGTGCTGCCCGACGGCGAGGCGTACAAGAACTGGGAAACGCTGAATCTGATTTTCGACGCGCTGCTCGGTGCGCGGGCCGATCGCAAGACCACGCTGATCGCGCTCGGCGGCGGCGTGATCGGCGACATGACGGGGTTCGCGGCCGCCTGCTACATGCGCGGCGTGCCGTTCATCCAGGTGCCGACCACGCTGCTGTCGCAGGTCGATTCGTCGGTGGGCGGCAAGACGGGCATCAATCATCCGCTCGGCAAGAACATGATCGGCGCGTTCTACCAGCCGCAGGCCGTGATCGCCGATATCGGCGCGCTGCGCACGCTGCCGTCGCGCGAACTGGCGGCAGGCATCGCGGAAGTCATCAAGACGGGCGCGATTGCCGACGCCAAGTTCTTTGAGTGGATCGAAGCGAACATCGAAGCGCTCAACGCCTGCGAACCGCAAGCGCTGGCCGAAGCAGTGAAGCGTTCGTGCGAGATCAAGGCATCGGTTGTTGCGAAGGACGAGCGCGAAGGCGGCTTGCGCGCGATCCTCAACTTCGGCCACACGTTCGGTCACGCGATCGAAGCGGGTCTCGGCTACGGCGAGTGGCTGCACGGTGAAGCGGTGGGCTGCGGAATGGTGATGGCAGCCGACCTCTCCGTGCGTCTCGGCCATCTGGACGAAGCCGCCCGTGAGCGGCTCGTCGGCGTCATCAAGGCTGCGCATCTGCCTGTGCAGGCGCCCGCGCTCGGTGCCGCGCGCTACGTCGACCTGATGCGCGTCGACAAGAAAGCGGAAGCGGGCGAAATCAAGTTCATCCTGCTGAAGCGTTTCGGCGACACACTGATCACACCCGCACCTGACGACGCGGTGCTCAAAACGCTCGACGCCAGCGTCGGCACCTGACGAGACGCGCAGCGGCAGAATACACCGGCCGTCGCGTCTGATTCGGAGATATCGGTGAGTGAAATACACAGCGACAATCTGAGCGAATCGATCGACGTTCCGGCGACGCCTGCCACGGGCGTCGCGTCTCTGCCCACCATCGCCGCGCTCGAAGCGCATCTCGCACCGTACGCCGCGCATTCGTCGCAATCGCGCGGCCGACGTCATCACGAAGCGCCGCCCAGCGCGCGCACCGAGTTCCAGCGCGATCGCGACCGCATCGTGCACTCCACCGCGTTTCGGCGGCTCGAATACAAGACGCAGGTCTTCGTGAATCACGAAGGCGATCTGTTTCGTACGCGCCTCACGCACAGTCTCGAAGTTGCGCAGATCGCGCGTTCCGTTGCGCGCAATCTTCGTGTGAATGAGGATCTCGTCGAAGCCATCTCGCTTGCGCACGATCTCGGTCATACGCCGTTCGGCCACGCGGGCCAGGACGCGCTCAACGAATGCATGCGCGACTACGGCGGCTTCGAGCACAATCTGCAAAGCCTCGCCGTCGTCGATGATCTCGAGGAGCATTACGGCGCGTTCGACGGCCTGAACCTGTGCTTTGAGACGCGCGAAGGCATTCTCAAGCACTGCTCGCGCGAAAACGCACGACGTCTCGGTGAACTGGGCGAGCGCTTTCTGGAAGGCCGGCAACCGTCGATCGAAGCGCAGATCGCCAATCTCGCCGACGAAATCGCCTACAACAATCACGACGTCGACGACGGTCTGCGTTCGGGATTGCTCACGATCGATCAGCTCGCCGAAGTCGAGCTATGGCGCACGCACTACGAAGCCGCGCGGCGCGACTATCCCCAGATCGAAGGGCGCAGACTGGTTCACGAGACAGTGCGTCGAATCATCAACACGCTGATCGTCGATCTGATCGCGACGACGACGCGCAACATCGAGCGACATGCGCCCGCGTCGCTCGACGATGTGCGCCGCGCGCCTGCGCTCGTCGCGCACAGCGACGCGATCGCCGAACAGGCGACCGCGCTCAAGCGCTTTCTCTTCAAGAACCTGTATCGCCACTATCGCGTGATGCGCATGGCGAACAAGGCGCGACGCGTGATCGTCGGCCTGTTCGACGCGTTCATCGACGATCCTCGCCTGCTGCCGCCCAACTATCAGACGGCGGACGCAGCGAAGCAGCCGCGTCTGATCGCGCATTACATCGCGGGCATGACGGACCGTTACGCGTCGAAGGAATATCAACGGCTGTTCGTCGTCGGCGGCGATTGAAGTATCTACGCGCAGTCTTATACGCATTGCGAGGCGGCGGCGCACAGCAGCATGCGCCGCGCCCGTCCTTCGCAGCGATCCGATATACGTCTACCAGCAGAGCAAGCAGAGCAGGCTAGCCCGCTGATCGAAGCGTCAGCGCGAGCCGCCGCGAGCGATCAGCGCGCCGGCGATCAACGCCAGCCCGCCGACGACTGCAATCGTCCGCCACGGATTTTCATGCACGAAATCGTCCGCGTCGCTCATTGCGGCCTGCGCGCGATCGCGCATCACGTCGCGCGTGTCGTTCAGACGCGAGCGCGCGTCGTCGAGACGTTTGCGCAGCTGCGTCCGTAACACCGCTGCGTCGGCCTGCGTGCCGTCGCCTAGTGTGTTCTCGAGTTCGTTCATCAGAGTGCGCAACTCGCTGGCAATGTCTTCAGCAGCATGTCGACTGTGGCGCGCGATGCGCCGCGCACGACGGCCCGCCGTCGTCCAGGATTCGCCGAGTGCATCTCGCGTGTTAGGTAGTGCAGTCATGGTCGCTCCGTCGATGAGGGTGGTTGAGCATCCCCGCAACACAGCGCGGGAAATATCCTCCGACGCAACTTCGGTGCCCGCCAGGTCAGATGCGACAAGCAGGCGCTTTGCGCCGTTCGATGCACGCTGCATCCGGCAGAAATTGCACCGGCGGCGCGTGCGCCTCAGTCAAATTTACAACGGACGAGACGCGCCGCAATGCAGAGGGCGCGTGTGACGGGAATGATGTCGCTATTCGTGGGAGACGAAGTGGCATGCATACGAGTATCGTGAGCGCATGGAAAAACGCCGACACGCTTTTGCGAATCGGCGTTGTTCAAGCCCGAAAAACTCGTCTAACCTGTTGTGTTAGAACCGATAGCCGAGGTTCACATACGTGACGATCGGGTTCAGACGAATCTTCGTTTCCGATTGCACGTTGACGGGACCGATAGGCGTGTTCGCCGTGGTGTTCAGCTTGGCCGTCGTGGAAAGCGGCAGGTACGAAATCGAGAAGCCTGCGAACCAGTGATCCGTGAACGCGTAGGTGAAGCCGGCATTAAACACGGGCTCCCACGAACTATCCGTCGTGACTGTGGTCGGACCATGAAGTACGTTGGCCTCGAATGCGCCGTTCGTGATGTGCTCGTCGGTGAACGAGACGCGGCTCACGCCGAGGCCGAGATACGGGCGGAACTTCGCTTGCGGCTGGTTGAAGTAGTACTTGAACAGCAGCGTCGGGCTCCACTGTTTCGCCGAACCGAGCTTGCCGTATTGCTCGAATGAGCCCGTGCCCTTCAGGTCGAATTGCGGCGGCACGCCGATCACGAATTCAGTGGCGATGTGATCGGTGACGAAGTAGCCGGCAGTAAAGCCGATGGTGTCGCCACTGCCAAGTTCGGCGCCCGTATTGGGCACGGTGATGTTGACGGGCGTACCGTTGACGTTTGTCTCCTTCAACGGCTGACTACTGGACTGAGGCGCGAGATGGAACCACCCTGTCGTGATGAACATGCTGCCGGCCGATTGCGCGTGCGCTGTGGTTGTTATGCAAGCGAGTGCCGCGACCCCCAAGGCCTGTTTTAATTTCATTTGTGCTCCTCCAAAAAAGGCCCGCCAATTATGACCACAACGTTTCAAACAAACCATACGCGCCGGTTAGAGCGTTCTGCCTAGGCTTTTTGCCATTTCCCGGCAGACCCGCATGGCGCGTGAAGCCGCGCCGGCGCAGTTTTTCGGACCTTCGGGTATGTACCAACGCGACTTTGGATAATCCAGCATGGCACGGCTTGCACGTCTTTATGTCCCCGACCAGCCGCAGCATGTGATCCTGCGCGGACTCGACCAGCAGCCCGCATTCGTCGACGACCAGGATTACGAGCTGTTCATCGATTGCCTGAAAGCAGCTTCACGCGATCACCATCTGTCCGTGCACGCGTACACGCTGATGCCCGGCGCAGTGCAGCTGCTCGTCACGCCTACCGACGAATCGAGCTTGCCCAAGGCGATGCAGGCAGTCGGCCGGCGCTACGTCGCGCACTTCAATCGCCGTTACTCGCGACGCGGCACGTTGTGGGAAGGCCGCTATCGCGCGACGGTCATCGAAGGCGAGAAGTACTTCCTGCTCGCGAGCCGCGTGGTCGAGTTGTCGCCTGTGCGCAACCAGCTGGTCAGTGCACCCGAAGACTACCGATGGTCCAGTTATCGGCATCACATCGGGCTAACCTTAGACAGTCTGATCACCGACCATCGTTTGTACTGGTCGCTTGGGAATACGCCGTTCGAACGGCAGCGCGCGTACCGCGAACTGTGCGAGCAGCCGCTCGACGAGCGCGAGACCAATCAGCTTCAACAGGCCACGCTGAAGGGCTGGGTGCTCGGCAGCGACTCGTATCGCGAGTGGGCGGCGCGGGCCGCGAACCGGCGCGTTTCTCCGCTGCCGCGCGGTCGGCCGCGCAAGGTGCGGGAGACGCCCCAAACGCAATAAAGCTTTTGCGATCAAGCGTTTGGCAGCGGTGAAGGAAAGCGAACGGCATCCCGCATGCCGTTTTCTTTTGCCTCCATTTGATATGTCACCAATTAATTAAGGTGCAAATGCACCATATTGATAATTGGGTCTCGACCATCGCATTTTGTTTGCTATTTCTTTGATTCGTCGCGTATATTCCGATTTCCGGCGTCCCGATGTGCAACTGCAACATCCCGCATCGCACAGTCAGCGGTCGCCAGCGCGGTTACCCGCAAACCGCCGCAACGAGAAAAATGGTTCAACGGCCCCCACGGCCCCTGACAGACGGTGTCCCCATGAACGACCACCAGCAGCCGATTTCCACGGTTCCCGCCGCGCAAGGTCTTTACGACCCGCAGAATGAGCACGACGCATGCGGCGTCGGCTTCGTTGCGCATATCAAGGGCAAGAAAAGCCACGAGATCATCCAGCAAGGCCTGAAGATCCTCGAGAACCTCGATCACCGGGGCGCCGTCGGCGCCGATCCGCTGATGGGCGACGGCGCGGGCATCCTGATCCAGATTCCCGACTCGTTCTATCGCGAGGAGATGGCGAAGCAGGGCGTGACGCTGCCGCCGAATGGCGAATATGGCGTCGGCATGATTTTCCTGCCGAAGGAACACGCGTCGCGTCTCGCGTGCGAGCAGGAGCTCGAGCGCACGGTGAAGGCCGAAGGCCAGGTCGTGCTCGGCTGGCGCGACGTGCCCGTCGACCACAACATGCCGATTTCGCCGACCGTGAAGGCGAGCGAGCCGTTGATCCGCCAGATCTTCATCGGCCGCGGCAAGGACATCATGGTGACGGACGCGCTGGAGCGGAAGCTGTACGTGATCCGTAAGACGGCGAGCCACCGCATCCAGGCGCTCAAGCTCAAGCACGGCAAGGAATACTTCGTGCCGTCGTGCTCGGCGCGCACGGTCGTCTACAAGGGTCTGCTGCTGGCGGGCCAGGTCGGCGTGTACTACCGCGACCTGCAGGACGAGCGCGTCGTGTCGGCGCTGGCGCTCGTGCACCAGCGCTTCTCGACCAACACGTTCCCGGCGTGGGAACTGGCTCACCCGTATCGCATGATCGCCCACAACGGCGAAATCAACACGGTGAAGGGCAACGTCAACTGGCTGAACGCACGCACGGGCGCGATCGCGTCGCACGTGCTCGGCGACGACCTGCCGAAGCTCTGGCCGCTGATCTATCCCGGCCAGTCGGACACGGCTTCGTTCGACAACTGTCTCGAACTGCTCGTGATGGCCGGCTACCCGCTCGTCCACGCGGTGATGATGATGATCCCGGAAGCATGGGAACAGCACACGCTGATGGACGACAACCGCCGCGCGTTCTACGAATACCACGCAGCGATGATGGAGCCGTGGGACGGCCCCGCTGCCATCGCCTTCACGGACGGCCGCCAGATCGGCGCGACGCTCGACCGTAACGGTCTGCGTCCGGCGCGCTACATCATCACCGACGACGACCTGGTCATCATGGCGTCGGAAGCGGGCACGCTGCCCATTCCGGAATCGAAGATCGTCAAGAAGTGGCGTCTGCAGCCGGGCAAGATGTTCCTGATCGACATGGAGCACGGCCGCATCATCGACGACAAGGAACTGAAGGACAACCTCGCGAACGCCAAGCCGTACAAGAGCTGGATCGACGCGGTCACCATCAAGCTCGACGAAATCGAGCCGAACGCCGACGACGTCGCCACGGAGCGCCGCGAAGCGGCTGCGCTGCTCGACCGTCAGCAGGCTTTCGGCTACACGCAGGAAGACCTCAAGTTCCTGATGGCGCCGATGGCGCAGGCAGGCGAAGAGGCCGTCGGTTCGATGGGCAACGACTCGCCGCTGGCCGTCATGTCCAACAAGAACAAGACGCTGTATCACTACTTCAAGCAGCTGTTCGCGCAGGTGACGAACCCGCCGATCGACCCGATCCGCGAAAACATGGTGATGTCGCTGGTGTCGTTCGTCGGTCCGAAGCCGAACCTGCTCGACACGAACAACATCAACCCGCCGATGCGTCTCGAAGTGTCGCAGCCCGTGCTCGACTTCAAGGACATCGCGAAGATCCGCGCGATCGATCAGTACACGGGCGGCAAGTTCAGCTCGTACGAACTGAACATCTGCTATCCGGCTGCATGGGGCAAGGAAGGCATCGAGGCGCGTCTCGCGTCGCTGTGCGCGGAAGCCGTCGACGCCGTGAAGTCCGGCTACAACATGCTGATCGTGTCGGACCGCAAGACGGACCGCGACAACGTCGCGATCCCGGCGCTGCTCGCCACGTCCGCGATCCACACGCATCTCGTGCAGCAAGGTCTGCGCACGAGCACGGGCCTCGTCGTCGAAACGGGCTCGGCGCGTGAGACGCACCACTTCGCGCTGCTCGCGGGCTACGGCGCGGAAGCCGTTCACCCGTACCTCGCGATGGAAACGCTCGCGCAGATGGCAGCGGGCATGAAGGGCGACCTGTCGGCGGAAAAGGCGGTCTACAACTTCACGAAGGCAGTCGGCAAGGGCCTGCACAAGGTCATGTCGAAGATGGGCATTTCGACGTACATGTCGTACACGGGCGCGCAGATTTTCGAAGCGGTCGGTCTCGCGGAAGATCTCGTGAACAAGTACTTCAAGGGCACGGCGTCGAAGGTCGGCGGCATTGGCCTGTTCGAAGTGGCGGAAGAAGCGATCCGCCTGCACCGCGACGCATTCGGCGACAACCCGGTCCTCGCGAACATGCTCGAAGCGGGCGGCGAATACGCATACCGCGTGCGCGGCGAAGACCACATGTGGACGCCGGACGCGATCGCGAAGCTGCAACACTCGGCGCGCAGCAACTCGTATCAGACGTACAAGGAATACGCGCATCTGATCAACGACCAGACGAAGCGTCACATGACGTTCCGCGGCCTGTTCGAATTCAAGGTCGATCCGTCGAAGGCGATTCCGCTCGACGAAGTCGAATCGGCGAAGGAAATCGTCAGGCGCTTTGCAACGGGCGCGATGTCGCTCGGCTCGATTTCGACGGAAGCGCACGCGACGCTGGCTGTCGCGATGAACCGTATCGGCGGCAAGTCGAACACGGGTGAAGGCGGCGAAGACGAAAACCGCTATCGCAACGAACTGCGCGGCATTCCGATCAAGAACGGCGACACGATGAAGTCGATCATCGGCGAAGAAATCGTGACCGACATTCCGCTGAAGGAAGGCGATTCGCTGCGCTCGAAGATCAAGCAGGTCGCGTCGGGTCGTTTCGGCGTGACGGCGGAGTATCTTGCATCGGCGGACCAGATCCAGATCAAGATGGCGCAGGGCGCGAAGCCGGGCGAAGGCGGCCAGCTGCCGGGTCACAAGGTGTCCGAGTACATCGGCAAGCTGCGTTACTCGGTGCCGGGTGTCGGCCTGATTTCGCCGCCGCCGCACCACGACATCTATTCGATCGAAGACCTTGCGCAGCTGATTCACGACCTGAAGAACGTGAACTCGTCGTCGAGCATTTCGGTGAAGCTGGTGTCGGAAGTCGGTGTCGGCACGGTTGCCGCTGGTGTCGCAAAGGCCAAGGCGGATCACGTCGTGATCGCCGGTCATGATGGCGGCACGGGCGCATCGCCGCTGTCGTCGGTGAAGCACGCCGGCACGCCGTGGGAACTCGGTCTCGCAGAAACGCAGCAGACGCTGGTGCTGAACCAGCTGCGCGGCCGTATCCGCGTGCAGGCCGACGGTCAGATGAAGACGGGCCGCGACGTCGTGATCGGCGCGCTGCTCGGCGCGGATGAATTCGGCTTCGCGACGGCGCCGCTCGTCGTCGAAGGCTGCATCATGATGCGCAAGTGCCACCTGAACACGTGCCCTGTCGGCGTCGCGACGCAAGACCCGGTTCTGCGCGCGAAATTTCAGGGCCAGCCGGAACACGTCGTGAACTTCTTCTTCTTCATCGCTGAAGAAGTGCGCGAAATCATGGCGCAACTGGGCGTTCGCAAGTTCGATGACCTGATCGGCCACAGCGAATACCTCGACATGAAGAAGGGCATCGAGCACTGGAAGGCGAAGGGTCTCGACTTCTCGCGCGTGTTCTATCAGCCGAACGTGCCGCAGAGCGTCGCGCGTCTGCATGTCGAATCGCAGGATCACGGTCTCGACCGCGCGCTCGATCACACGCTGATCGAGAAGGCGAAGGCCGCGATCGAGAAGGGCGAGCACGTGTCGTTCATCCAGCCGGTGCGCAACGTGAACCGGACGGTCGGCGCGATGCTGTCCGGCGCGGTCGCGAAGAAGTACGGCCACGACGGTCTGCCCGACGATGCCATCCACATCCAGCTGAAGGGCACGGCGGGGCAGAGCTTCGGCGCGTTCCTCGCGAAGGGCATCACGCTGGACCTCGTCGGCGACGGCAACGACTACGTCGGCAAGGGCCTGTCGGGCGGCCGCATCATCATCCGTCCGACCAACGACTTCCGCGGCAAGTCCGAAGAAAACATCATCTGCGGCAACACGGTGATGTACGGCGCGATCGAAGGCGAATCGTTCTTCCGCGGCGTCGCGGGCGAGCGCTTCTGCGTGCGTAACTCGGGCGCGACGGCGGTTGTCGAAGGCACGGGCGACCACGGCTGCGAATACATGACGGGCGGCACGGTGGTCGTGCTCGGTGAAACGGGCCGTAACTTCGCGGCGGGCATGTCGGGCGGTGTCGCCTACGTGTTCGACGTCGACGGTGCGTTCGCAGCGAAGTGCAACAAGTCGATGGTCGCGCTCGATCCGGTGCTCCAACAGGCCGAACAGGAACGCACGGTCGACAAGGCGCTGTGGCATCTGGGCCAGACCGACGAAGCGCTGCTCAAGGGGCTCATCGAACGTCACTTCCAGTTCACGGGTTCGCCGCGCGCCAAGGCGCTGCTCGAAAACTGGGATGCGTCGCGCCGTCAGTTCGTGAAGGTGTTCCCGACCGAATACAAGCGCGCGCTGGGCGAAATGGGCGCGAAGAAGGCTGCCAAGGAAGTGCTCGCAGCCTGATCGATACCCGAAGCCACTGACGACATAACGAAGCGCGCCTGCCGCAAGCGAACACAGCCAAGCGGCGGGCGCCGATCCCCTCACCGATTCAGATAGACATAGAGAACCACATGGGCAAGGCAACCGGTTTTCTCGAGTTCGAGCGCCGCCACGAGGCGTACGAAGCACCCCTCACGCGCGTCAAGCACTACAAGGAATTCGTGTCGGCGCTGACCGACGACGAAGCGAAGATCCAGGGCGCACGTTGCATGGATTGCGGCATCCCGTTCTGCAACAACGGCTGCCCGGTCAACAACATCATTCCGGACTTCAACGATCTGGTCTTCCGTCAGGACTGGAAGAACGCGATCGACGTCCTGCACTCGACGAACAACTTCCCCGAGTTCACGGGCCGCATCTGCCCGGCGCCGTGCGAAGCGGCGTGCACGCTCGGCATCAACGACGATCCGGTCGGCATCAAGTCGATCGAACACGCGATCATCGACAAGGCTTGGGCCGAAGGCTGGGTTGCGCCGCAGCCGCCGAAGCACAAGACGGGCAAGAAGATCGCCGTCGTCGGTTCGGGCCCGGCGGGTATGGCCGCTGCGCAGCAACTCGGGCGCGCCGGTCATGACGTGACGGTGTTCGAGAAGAACGACCGCATCGGCGGCCTGCTGCGTTACGGCATTCCCGACTTCAAGCTGGAGAAGTGGCTGATCGACCGCCGCATGCGCCAGATGGAAGCCGAGGGCGTGACGTTCCGCGCGAACGTGTTCGTCGGCAAGGACGCGCTGCCGGCGCACATCGCCAATACGGCGAAGGAAACCATCACGCCGGACGAGCTGAAAGAACAGTTCGACGCCGTGATCCTGACGGGCGGTTCCGAAACGCCGCGCGATCTGCCCGTGCCGGGCCGCGAACTCTCGGGCATCCATTACGCAATGGAATTCCTGCCGCAGCAGAACAAGATCAACGCCGGCGACAAGGTCGCGGACCAGCTGCTCGCGAAGGGCAAGCATGTCGTCGTGATCGGCGGCGGCGATACGGGCTCCGACTGCGTCGGTACGTCGAACCGTCATGGCGCGAAGGACGTCACGCAGTTCGAACTGCTGCCGCAGCCGCCGGAAGAAGAGAACAAGCCGCTCGTGTGGCCGTATTGGCCCGTCAAGCTGCGCACGTCGTCGTCGCATGAAGAAGGTTGCGAGCGCGATTGGGCTGTCGCGACGAAGCGTTTCGAAGGCAAGAACGGCAAGGTCGAGAAGCTGATCGCGGCGCGTGTCGAATGGAAGGACGGCAAGATGGTCGAAGTGCCGGGCTCCGAGTTCGAAATGAAGGCCGATCTCGTGTTGCTGGCGATGGGCTTTACGCAACCCGTGTCGCCCGTGCTCGAAGCGTTCGGCGTCGACAAGGATGCGCGCGGCAACGTGCGTGCTGCGACGGAAGGCGACAAGGCTTACTACACGTCGGTCGACAAGGTGTTCACGGCGGGCGACATGCGCCGTGGCCAGTCGCTCGTGGTGTGGGCGATCCGCGAAGGTCGCCAGTGCGCACGTTCCGTCGATGCCTATCTGATGGGCCATTCGGAATTGCCCCGCTAAGGTCTCTATCGCTCGCCGCATATATCTTGTGGCGAGCCGCCCTGTTTGGCAGGAGAGCGTGGAGACAGACGCGGGCACCGGCGATTCGACGTCGGTAGTCACGTGAAAGCAGTAGAAGCAGGACAGAAAACCGGGCGCTCGCAAGAGCGACCCGGTTTTTTTCTGGCGCGGCGCGATAATGTGGCGATTGGCGCAAACAAACGCGCACGGAGGTATCAGCGATGCAGCGTCCCGAACGTCAGTCGGATCCGCAGGCCGATGCACCCGACCGCGACGAAGTCGGGCACGAGGCCGCTCATGCCAACGGTGAGACCGAGGCCGCCGATCCGCAGCGCGACTACCAGCGCTGTTTCATCGCGCTGGTGCCCGACGTGGCGACGCGCGATGCGCTGTCCGCCATTCCCGTGCCGCCTGCCGCGCGACGCGTGCCCTACGAACAGCTGCATCTGACGGTCACGTTTATCGGCGCGCTGCCACTCGACAAAAGCGCCGCGTTGATCGACGCGATCACGCGAGAGGCCGTGCCGCTCGAGCTTGCGCCCGTCGCGAAGATCGAACATTGGCCGGGCGCATCGCATCCGCGCCTGACTGTCGCGACGCTCGCGATGTCCGACGAATTCGTCGCGCTCGACTGGCGTGTGCGCTCGACGATGATCGCGCTCGGTCTGCCCGTCGATGCGCGCGCGTTCCGGCCGCATGTCACGCTTGCCCGTTATCGACGCGATGCCGCAGCCGTCGGTCACGCGGCTGACCTGCCAGCCGCTCTCACCGCGCGTTTCGAAGCGTTGACGTTGTATTCGAGCACGCTTGCCCGCAATGGCGCGCGATACAGATCGCTGGCAAGCGCGCCCGTTGTCTACGGTTGATGCGCACAGCCGCCACACGAAACACACCCTGTAAGAACTGATCGCGCGATCCGCAAGCCGTCCGGCTGCTTGCCAACAACGTCTCCGGCAGGTCTGTATTCCGATTCCTTACTGACTGCTACCGCGTAACCTGAAACCTGTTTTCGTCCATTACACTGCGCATCGGCGCCTTATTCCGACGGTCAGGCCGTCCACGTGCACGCATTTCGCGTGCGTCTTTCGCTTCTGCGCCGCGCTTGCGCTGTGCCCGCAACTTGTAGAAACACACGATGACTCTCCCTGCGAAAGCGGACCTTTCGCGTGCCGCTACACACGCCTTTCGTGCGTCGCCACTCGCGATGCCGGATCGGCTCGCGGCCGCGAATGCAGAGCGCGCCTCGCGCCGCCGCTTCCTGAAAGGCACGGCGGGCGCGCTACTGCTCTCCGGCGTGGGCAGCACACTGCTGACGGCGTGCGGCGGCACGAATGCGGGCGCCGATCAGGCGCCGACGCCGCGCCTCGCGTCGCTGGAAAACTTTCGTGACGTGGGCGGCACGGCCGCGGGATATCCGACCGTCGATGGCCGCGTCGTGAGGCGCAATGCGTTCTTTCGTTCGAATGCGCTGACGGAGAATGCCGCCGATGCCGCCGTGCTCGATTCGTTCGGCATGACGGCTGTTTACGATCTGCGCACCCCCGGCGAAATCGAGCGCGCTGCCGATCTGCTGCCCGCCAACGCGACCTACCAGAAGATCAACATCACGGGACGCGAAGACGCGATGACGCCCGCAGCGGATAGCGCGGCGGCCGCGGTGTCATGGATGGAAAGGGCACAGCGCCTCTACGTGACGGATGCCGTGCAGCGCGAGGCGTTCGGCACGCTGTTCACACGGCTTTCCACGACGCCCGGCCCGCAGCTGATTCATTCGAGCGCGGGCAAGGACCGCGCGGGCTGGGCCGCCGCGTTGCTGCTGAGCATCGCGAACGTGCCGTTCGACGTCATCATGCAGGACTATCTGCTGTCGAACACCTATCTGGCGAATTCGATAACGGCGCGCGTCGAAGCACGGCGCCAGGAAAGCGGCGATCTTGCCGCGAGTGTCGAAAAACCGCTGGCGAGCGTGCAGGCCAGTTATCTGCAGGCATCGTTCGATCAGGTGCAGGCAAGCTACGGCACGATGTCGGGCTACCTGACGCGCGGACTCGGCCTGAGTCAATCGGCGATCGACACACTGCGCGATCGTCTGCTTCTCTGATTTTTCCCGCACCAAGAAAAAACGGCCCGTCCCAGGTGGCAGCGGGACGGACCGAACAGGGAGGCGCCGAGGACGCCGGATTGCACTATAGATCCGCGGTTGGCTAAAACGGCGCACCCGTAAGGCAAGGTAAGCGCAAAAGGCGCTGACGTAATACGCGATGGCGCGGCAGCTTTGCTTCAGTCGTCCGGCACGACGACGGGCATCGCGATACGCACATGCAGCCCGCCTTCCGGATGATTCTCCACGGTGCACTTGCCGCCGCGATGATGCGTGAGCCGCACGACGATCGCGAGTCCCAGTCCGCAATGTCCTTCGCCGCCGCGCGCCGCGTCGAGCCGCACGAACGGCTTCATCGCGGCTGCGATGCGGTCTTCGGGAATGCCGGGGCCATGATCGCGGACATCGATGATCCATTGCTCGCCGTCGCGCGAGGTCGCGATATCGACGGGCGGCGCGCCGTGCTCGAACGCGTTGTCGACGAGATTGGTGACGAGGCGGTCCAGCAGCGTGCGCGGCAGCGTGAAACGCGAACCCGCCTGCAGATCGAGCCTGAAAAGCGGCGCTTCGGCGGTATCGTTTTCATCTTCTTCTTCAGCGCCTTCGCTGCTGCCGTCCGTTGCGGAAAACTGCTCGCGCAGAAAGCCATCGACTTCCGTCATCGGTCCCGATTCCGCCGACTGTCCCGCGAATTCCAGAAACTGCTGCACGATATTCGTCAGCGAATCGACGTCGCGGATCAGACCCGCGCGTTCGTTCTCGTCGGCGAGCACGCTCGCGCGCAGCTTCAGGCGCGTGAGCGGCGCCTTCAGATCGTGCGCGACGCCCGCGAGCATTACGGCCTGGTCGTCGCCGGCTTCGTTGAGGCGCCGCATCATGTCGTTGAACGAACCGATCAGATCGCGCAGTTCGCGCGGCCCCTGTTCTGACACAGGCTCGGGCCGCCCGCCCGAACCGAACGCGCGCGCCGCATGCGCGACGCGCGTGAGCGGCCGCTGCATCTGCCACACCGCGAGCAGCGACAGCAGCAAGGCCGCGAGCAGCATCGACACGGATTCGATCACGAAGCGCGGACGCGGCGGCACGTCGACGGGAATCACGACCCACATCGACTTGCGCGGAAAGCGCACCCACAGACGCGGCATATGCGTGTCGTCGACGGCGATTTCGGTGCCGGGCGGCAGACTCGTGCGCAGGCGTCGCGTCAGTTCGACGAACGGCTTGCGCGTCGGCGGTTCGAGATGGACGGTGGCCGGCATGTTCCATGTCGGCACGAGATGCACGCGCAGCGCGGGCGCGACGTCGGCACCGTTGACGGGCTCGCCGTTCGCGGCCTGCAACGCGAGCAGAATGCCGCGCGCGTATCCGTCCACTTCGTGATGCGGCGGCTGCATCACGACGAGCACGAACCAGCCAGCCTGAATTGCAAACAGCACCGCCGACGACAGCAACGCCATCCGGCCGAACAGCGTATTCAGCGGATTCCTGATACGGGTCACGCGGAGATCACGCGGTATCGGCGACGAACGGCGCGCCGTTCGGATCCGCATCGGGAACGAACACATAGCCTTTGCCGCGCACGGTTTGCACGTAGCACGGATTCGACGGATCGTTTTCGATCACGCGGCGCAGACGCCAGATCGGCACGTCGAGGCTGCGATCACGGAACGGCAGGTCGTCGCGATGCACGAGATCGTGAATCAGCACGCGCGACAGCACCTTGTACGGATTGTTGACGAAGATCTTCAGCAGCGCGAACTCACTGTCGCGCAGCGTGACGCGCGTTTCGTCGCGTGACAGCGTGCGCGTCGCGAAATCCAGCTCGAACGGACCGAAGCGATAACGCTTGCGTGCTTCGGGCGCGCTCGTCGTCGCGGGGCCGCGCCGGCGCAGCACCGTCTGGATGCGCGCGAGCAGCTCGCGTGGATCGAACGGCTTCGTGATGTAGTCGTCGGCACCGAGCGACAGCCCGATGATGCGATCGGCGACCGTGCCGCGCGCCGTCACGAAGATCACGGGAATGTCGTCGCCGGCGGCGCGCAACGCGGTGAGCGCACGCAGGCCGTCCGTGTTCGGCATCATGATGTCGAGCACGACGACGGAAGGCCGCTCCCGTTCGAGACGACGTTGCAGATGCGTGCCGTCATGCAGCACGGACGCATCGTAGCCATTCGATTGCAGGAAGCGACAAAGCAGATCGCGCACGACGGGATCGTCGTCGACGATGAGGACCTGTGGATTCATACCGAAATTCTAGTCTGGCATCGTGGCTCGCTGGTTGAAGCTTTCCTTACCAACACTTACTCATCCTCTCAGCCAGCCCGCGTGTGACGCGGCGTTCTGCAGACCATCCTTGCTGCGCGGGGTTTTGCGGCGTGTCGAGCCCGTTGCAGTCCGCAATATTCCTTGTGCGTGCATCTTCCGGATCTTCGGTCAAAACCTGTCCGGAGTGCGAGATATGAAAGATTTCGCGTGCATTCGCAAGCGGTCGTAAGCACCTCAGAAATCAGTGCGTTGCTTGAGCCATCGTGAGAGCGGGGCAGACGGGATCATTCGCTACGCCATAAGCCGCCGTGTGCGTGGTCGCAGCGATGCATCCGCGACGCGCACGGCGTTCCGAAGACTCTCGCACTTCATGAGGTTTGCCATGACTGTTCAGAACAATCACTTCACCACGCAATTGCAGAACATCGCGCGTCCGGCTGCAACGGACAAGGCTTCGTCGCGCAGCACGTCGACGTCCACAACGGCGACGCCGGCCGCGACGAGCGCAGCCACGCCGCAAGCGCCCGCAGCGCCTTCCGGTCTTGTCGGCAATCACGTCAACACGACGGCCTGAGTTGCCGGAGTTAGCCGTGCCGAAATCACGCTTTTTCTCACGCGCGCGGCGTGCCGCGGCGCGACTCGCGATGTGGTCGGCCGTGGGCGCGGCGGTAGTGCCGCTCGACGGTTGCGCCGTCGCGGCGCTGCCGTGCCGTCTGACCTCGGCGACGCTGAAGATTCTGCCCGTCGTCGGCCATGTGGCCGCGACGCCGTTCGACGCCTGTGCCGCAGCCATCGACTGAGCTGCGACCATCGACTACGCGAGGCGAGCCATGCAACTCACTTCGATCGGGCGCGCGCTGACGGCATGCGCCGTGGCCATGTCGTGCGCGCTGCTGCCGTTGGCGGCGGATGCGCAGAACATGTTGTCGCCGCAACAGGCGGCCGCGCTGCGCATGTCTCAGGCGGCCGCGAAGAAGCGCACCGCCGACAAGCCGTATGCGTTTCGCGGCATTTCGCTCGGCATCACGCTCGACGAGTTTCGCGCCGTCTCGCGTGTGCGTGCGACGCCGCTCGGCAGCGTGCCCGTGTGCGAGACCGACAACGTCGCGGGTTCGCTCGGCATGCGGCTGAAGACGTCGCAGAGCCTGACGATCGCGTGCCAGTGGGCGCATCGCGCGGCGGACGGCTGGGCGGTATCGCGTGCTGTCGTGGATGGCGCGCCCGCCGACGAGCATGTACTGCGCTTCGTGCGCGTCGATGGACAGAGCGCGTTCCGTTTGTACGAGATTTCGTTCGTGATCGACGAGATCACGGCGGACGATCTGCGCGACGCGTTCGAGGACCGCTACGGCGCGCCGCGCACGTCGACGCAGGTTGCCTCGCCGACGGCGGGCACGCTGCCTGTCTACATCTGGGAAAACGACGTGAGCTCGATCACGTTGTGCCTGTTGCCCGCGACGCACAACGCGACGCTCACGTATCTGCTGAAGGATCCCGACGCGTACATGAAGTCGGTGGTGCGGCAGTGGCAGACGAGCAGCCCCGACGCGGGTTGAACGCGGGCCGATTGGTTTATCGCTTCAATGGACGTACACACATCATGAACGCCATGCACATGCCGCGCGCTGTCGCCGTGCTGACGAGCGCCGCTGCTTTCTACGCGCTCGCCGGCTGCGGCAGCACGAAAGAGTCGATCGTCGACACGCCGATGCTGCCGCCGCTCGCGAGCGCGCCGCTCAACGTGAACACGCAGGGCTCGATCTATCAGGCGGGGCAGAGTCTGCTGCTGTACGAGACGCCGCGTGCGCAGCACATCGGCGACGTGCTGACGATCCGGCTGTCCGAGTCGTACACCGGCTCGAACAGCACGAACGCGCAGGCAAGTCGCGCGAGCGATATCACGGCCGAAGCCGCCGACAAATCGACGGGCACGGCGGCGCGTCTCGCGCGGCTGTTCAACATCGGCTCGGCGAGCACGACGTTCAAAGGGCAGGGATCGATCGCCGACACGAGCGGCATGACGGGCACACTCGCCGTCACCGTGATCGGCACGATGCCGACGGGCAACCTGGTCGTATCGGGCGAGAAGGTGATTTCGATGGGCGGCAACCGCGACCGGCTGCGTCTGTCGGGCATCGTGAACCCGAAGGATGTCGAGGCGGGGAATTACGTCGCGTCGAGCAAGGTGGCGAACGCGCGCATCGAGCAGGCGGGGCAGGGCATGCTCGCCGATTCGACGACGCTTGGCTGGCTGCAGCGCATGTTCATGAGCGTGCTGACGTTCTGATTGTCTTGCGCGGGTCTTGTCCTGATTGGCCCGCGCTTTCTTCTATCTGACGGCGCGCAATGCGTCAGAGACTCGCGACGGGCGCGTCGTAGCGTTCGGCCGCGCCGATCTCACCGTCCGGCACGAACACATAGCCTTTGCCCCATACGGTCTGCACGTAGCGCGGTTCGGACGGATCGACTTCGATCAGCCGGCGCAGACGCCAGATCGACACATCGAGGCTGCGATTGCGGTGCGTATCGGTGCCGCCGTGCAGCTTTTCAAGCAACTGCGCGCGCGTGAGGACTGTCATCGCGTGCGAGACGAATACTTTGAGCATCGCGAATTCGCTGGAGCGCAGCGTGATGCGCTCGCCGTCGCGGCGCAGCTCGCGCGCGGGGAAGTTGACTTCGAAGCGGCCGAAGCGATACGGCGCGCGATTTTCCGGCGCGCTGGGTGCTGCACTTTCGCGACGGCGCAGCACGCTGCGGATACGCGCGACGAGTTCGCTCGGATCGAACGGCTTGCCGAGGTAGTCGTCCGCGCCGAGTTCGAGACCGATCACGCGATCGATCACATCCGCGCGCGCGGTGAGCAGGATCACGGGGATGTTGTCGCCTGCGAGGCGCAGCGCGCGTAGTGCGCTGATGCCGTCGAGCTCCGGCATCATGATGTCGAGCACGACGAGCGCGGGCCGCTCGTGCTGAAGCGCCTGCTGCAACGCCATGCCGTTTTCGAGCACGGAGACCGTGAAGCCGCGACCTTGCAGATAGTCGCGCACGATGTCGCGGACGACGGGGTCGTCGTCGACGACCATAATGGTTGAGTTCATTCAGGCGATAGTAGAGAGTTGGCGCTTCGCGCGGAAGGTTGGGGTGCTTTCCAAATCTTTCGCCTGTAAGAGGTTTTTTTGTCTGCGACGCTAGTCGCCATTCTGGTTTTTGCTTTTTTGTTTTTTGCTGCGCTGGCGTTTGCGGTTTCGTGGCTGGCGTCCGCGATTTCGTATCGGTTTATTAGCGTTGCCCCTGTGCGGGGCGGCACCTACTTTTCTTTGCAGCGGCAAAGAAAAGTAGGCAAAAGAAAGCCGCTTTTGAACCTCCAGTGCCTGCCAGGATAACACCACGGCACACGGCCTCTGAGCGGCCGCGCAGCGACGTCCGCACTCTGTAGAAAGCCCGCAGTCAACTGCGCACGGCGCAAAAACCCCGCACACAGTCTGGAGCACATACCGCCGCAATCAAGCCGACGGCAACACGCAAAAAACAAGCGGACCGAATGTGCTCCAAGTGGATGTCATCTTTCGCGCCGCGCGCGCCTGACTGCGGGCTTTCTACGGAGTGTTTGCGTCGCTGTGCGACAGCTCGATGAACGTGTGCCGTGGTGTTATCCAGGCAGGCACCGGAGGTTTGAAGCGGCTTTCTTTTGCCTACTTTTCTTTGCCGCTGCAAAGAAAAGTAGGTGCCGCCCCGCACAGGGGCAACGCATGAAGCACCGATACGAAACCGCGGATGCCAACGACAAAAGAAAAAAAACCAAACCGCGTTAGCGAAAAATCAATTCCCAAGAGCAGAAGTCTGAATAGTCTCAGGCGACGACAAATTCTCAACCTGATTCACGACCATCTTATCGATCAACCCATCAAGCTTCACAGAAGCGCTAGAAAACCGGTCAACCCCAAGCCCACCAGTCTGATATCGAGCAGTAACCAGAATCCGCCCATGCTGAATCAAAGTAAGATCGATCATGGAAAGATACTGAGTAGCCTCATCGCTAAACGACCGTTTGCCGTAATCGACAGAAGCGTTATAGACGAGACGCGCCTCGCACCCGGCCGGCGACGTGCCCGGGTTATAAACATCCGAGCGAATCCCGCGCCGATCAAGCGCAAGTTGCAGCGCAGGTACGAAGTCGCCGACCGACACCATCTGGTTCACCTCGATGCAAACGGCGCCAATCTTCGCGCGCCGTCCGTTGACGAAGGTCGGCGACGAATAGTTCGACGCGATCGCGTAGCCCGCCTGGATCACGGAACCCGTCGCGTCCGCGGCCGTGATCAGCGTCCACGCGCAGCCGCCCAGCGACAGTACGCATGCCGCCGCGAGCACGATCCGCAGAACCTGCGCGAGAGAAGGGGCAATCACGATGGGCTCGCGAACACGTAGTTGAAGTGACGTCGGCTGACGAACGGACGCTTAGCGCGCGATGCGCAGACGCAGTTCGTTCTGGCCTTGCACGCTCGCCGTGACGCTCACGCGGCGGTCAGCCGTCTTCACGATGAAGTGCTGGCGCGTCGGCGTGTTGAGGTCGTGCACGACGTTCGGAAAGCACGCGGCAATGTCCGCGCCGATTTCTTCGAGCGGATCGTTGACGAAGCCATCGGCTTCCCAGTGCGCGCGCCAGCGGCAATCGTACGAATGCGCGCTCGCACGGCAGTCGTCGATCTGATCGACGCCCGGCAGCTTCGCAGCCGGTTCGTCGCGCAGCTTCTTGAAGTCGGCGGACGACACGATGTGCGACAGCGCCGGGCAGACATCGGCGGGTTCGGCCTGATGCACGGGCGTGCTCTGCGCGGCGTTCGCGGCCGTTGCGAAGAGCAGCGCGGCCGTCGCCGTCAGCGCGGCGTTGCGGCCGGACTGTGCAAGTTGAAGCGACGAACGAAGGGACAAGCGGGAAAACGAGAGAAGGCGGCGGTCGAATGACATGGCAGGTATTTCCAGTGACGTTGAAGATGCGTCGCGGGCTGCGCCAGGGGAGCGTTTGGCCCACGATGCAATGGTCGCTGGAATTGACCGCGCGCAAAGCACGGAACAGCGCATGCGCTTCGAGAGTGCTTTCGAGCTGTTTGGAAATCTTTCGAGATGTTGCGTCAGTTCGGTGACGCGTAAGACTTGAGCGTGACGGGCGCGGACTCTTTTTCAGATGTCGCGCCCGTCACGGGCATCATGCAAGCGCCGCGTCGCTTACGCCGCTTCGCGCTCGATCGCGCGTTCGATGAAGAGCGTCTGGTCGTGGAACGCTTCGAGCGTCTTGCGATGCGCGACGCTCACGATCGCCGCGTTCGGCAGGCGCTCGATCAGCGCGTTGTAGATGTTGCTTTCGTTGTCCGGATCGAGCGCGCTCGTCGCTTCGTCGAGGAACAGGAAGTCGGGCTGCTGCAGCAACGCGCGCGCAGCCGCGAGACGCTGCTGCTCGCCCGGCGACAGCGAGCGTTCCCAATGCGACGATTCGCCGAGCCGGTCCGCGAACTCCGACAGACGGCAGACGGTTAGCACTTCGCGGCATGCTTCGTCGGAAAACGCCGACACGTCCGACGGATACGCAAGCGCCGCCTTCAGCGTGCCGATGGGCAGATAACTGCGCTGCGGGATGAACAGCAGCTTCGCGTCGGCGGGCATTTCGATCGTGCCTTCGCCGAATGGCCACAGGCCCGCGAGCGTGCGCATCAGCGTGCTCTTGCCCGCGCCCGACGGACCGCGCACGAGCCAGCGCGACTTCGGCGCGATACGGAACGAGCCGACGTTCGCCATCGCTTCGCCGTCGGGGCGTTGCAGACGCAGGTCCGTCACGTTGATCGAATCGGTGTCCGTCAGGTGCACGTTGATGCCGCCATGTGCCGTGCCTTCAACGACCGACTCATGCAAATGTTGCGAGCGCATCACGCGATTGAATTCCCGCAGACGGTTCACGGTAGCGCGCCATTCGGCGAGCGAATCGTAATTGTTGATGAACCAGGAAAACGAATCGCTGACTGTGCCGAATGCGCCCGTCACCTGCTGATACACGCCGAGCGAAATCGACTTCGAAAAATACTTCGGCGCGGCCGCGATGTACGGAAAGACAATGGCCAGCTGCGAGTAACTGATCACGACGATATTGAAGCGTCGCGTGAAGCGCATGATCAGACGCCAGTTGTCGCGGATGTGTCCGAACACGCCCTTGAGCGCCTGCTCTTCCGAACGCTCGCCCTGATACAGCGCGATCTGGTCGGCGTTCTCGCGAATGCGGATCAGCGAGAAACGGAAGTCGGCTTCCACGCGCTGCTGCTGGTAGTTGATCGACACCAGCGGATGGTTGACCTTGTGCGTCACCCACGAACCGAGCGCCGCGTAGACGAGCGCGGCCCACACCATGTAGCCCGGAATCGAGACCTCCGTGCCGAACACGTGGAACGCGAGCGCGCCCGACAGGTTCCACAGGATCACGATGAACGAGAACAGCGTGACGGTGGTCGACAGCAGTCCGAGCGACAGATTCAGCGTTGCGCTCGCCAACCCTTGCAGGTCGGCGGAAACCCGCTGGTCGGGGTTGTCGGCGAGACTGTCGCGCTCGATCCGGTAATACGCGCGATCGCCGAGCCAGTCGTTCAGATAGCGGTTCGTGAGCCACTGCCGCCAGCGGAATTCGAGCATCTGGCGGAAGTACGTCCGGTACGAACCGAGCAGGATCAGCGCGAGCGCGATGACCGTGAACTGCAGCAGCGATTCCTTGAAGACGGGATAGTTGTACTGCTGGATCGCATCGAAGAACGTGCGCTGCCAGCTGTTGAACCAGACGTTGGCCGCGACCATCGTCATGTTCATCGCGATGACGAGCGCGAGCAGTCCCCGCGCTTTCCATCGATCCTCGGACACCCAGTAGGGCTTGATGAGGCCCCACGCGGTGATATCCGACGGATTTTTCGAGTTGTCGATCATAAGCGTCCTTTCATACGGTCGGCCCGGGCGGCGGCGCGATGCGTTGCGCCGCTGCATGCCTGCGGGTTCATGGCCCGGGCTGCGATTGTTCCGGCAGCGACTTAATCTGAACTTAAACGGACGTTTCACTACGCCCCGACACGGCCGCTCGAACCCGACAGCAGCCTTGCAACGGCGCGGCATTCCGTCCGCATTGTCGCGTGCCATTGTGCCAGAGCCACAGCGAACCTCGCCAAAATCAGCCACCGCCGATTGCGGTCTGTACGGGTTTGCGGCGCGCGCGGCTTTTATGGTCTAATGGTCTGGACGAAACAGGGGTGCTTCGTGCGCGGGCAGTCGCTGCGGCGAGGCTGAGAGAAACCCTTCGCACCCGATCCGGGTAATACCGGCGCGGGAAGTTTTCGGGAAGTATTTCCTGGAAGTTCTCCTTCCGCCGGGTCGGCGCTCCCGTTGCATCGTGAGCGCCCAATGCCCGGCTGGCCTTGCCCGCCGGTTTCGTCCTTGGGTACGAGCGCACTTCTGCCGTACGGATAGGATTCGATGACCGTTCATTCTTCAGTTATTTGCGTCAGTGCTGCTGGCTTTGCCGGCCGTTTCGCCGTGGGCGCGCGGTTTGCGACGTCCGGGGTTTGCTCTGGAGCCGCACCATGACGACCTCTGCTCAACCGGATTTCGCCGTGATCGGCGGCGGGCTGTGCGGGCGTCTCGTCGCGTGGCAGCTTGCGGGCGACGGGCATCGCGTCGCGCTGTATGAGCGCGGCGATGCCGCCGGTTCGAACGCGGCTGCGTGGGTCGCGGCCGCGATGCTCGCGCCGCTCGCCGAGGCCGCCAGCGCCGAGCTGCTGATTACGCGGCTGGGCGCGGCGTCGCTGGAAACGTGGCCGACGCTGCTCGCGCATTTGCCCGAGCCCGTGTTCTTCCAGCGCAACGGCTCGCTGATCGTCTGGCATCACGGCGATCGCGCCGAGGCGCCGCTGTTCGAACGACGCCTGCGCGCGAATGCGCCCGCCGAACTGCTCGACGGCGGACTGGTGGCGCTGGCAGGCGCACAGGTCGGTGCGTCCGAACCGGCGCTCGCGGGCCGCTTCACGCAAGGCTGGCTGCTGCCGTACGAAGGCCAGCTCGACAACCGGCAGGTGCTGTCGGCGCTGGCGGCGGGACTTGCCGAGCGCGGCGTCGAGACGCACTGGAATACGAGCATCGACGATAACGCGATGCCGCCTGCAAAGATCACGATCGACTGCCGCGGACTCGGCGCCAAACCGGCGATGCCGACGCTGCGCGGCATTCGCGGCGAAGTCGCGCGTGTGCACGCGCCCGGCATCGGTTTGACGCGGCCGGTGCGTCTGCTGCATCCGCGCTATCCGCTGTATATCGCGCCGAAGCAGAACGATCTGTATGTGATCGGCGCGACGGAAGTGGAGGGCGAGGACATGTCGCCCGTCAGCGTGCGATCGGCGCTCGAATTGCTGAGCGCGGCGTTTTCGGTGCATCCGGGTTTCGGCGAGGCGCGCATTCTCGAACTGAACTCGCAGTGCCGCCCGACGCTGCCCGACCATCGTCCCGTGCTGCTGTGGGATGGCGCGCGCACGCTGCGCGTGAACGGCCTGTATCGGCATGGCTACATGATCGCGCCCGAAGTCGCGGGCGAAGCGGTGCGGCTCGCGTCGGCGCTGCTCGATGGCCGCGTCGCCGATTCCGACGGTTTCGCCGACTGGCAGCGCAACGCGCGCTGGAGCGAACTGTTCCGGCTCGATGACGCGCACGCGCGCTCCGCCGTCACTCTCAACGTTTGAACATAACGCTATGGATATTCAGATCAACCAGAAGCCGCTGTCGCTGCCCGAAGGCGCGACCGTCGCCGACGCGCTCAGCGCGTTTGGCGCGCGGCCGCCGTTCGCCGTGGCGCTGAACGGCAATTTCGTCGCGCGCGCGCAGCATGCGGCGCGTGCGTTACAGGCAGGCGACAAGCTCGACGTCGTGCATCCCGTCGCGGGCGGCTGAAGCCGTCACGCTAGACGCACTGTCACTGACAAGGACACAAACATGAACTCACACGCGAACGCTCCCGCCGACGCGCTCACGCTGTACGGCCACACTTTCCAGAGCCGCGTGCTGCTCGGCACGTCGCGCTATCCGTCGCTGCAGTCGCTGTCGGATTCGATCGCGGCATCGAAGCCGGGCATGGTCACGGTCGCGCTGCGTCGCCAGATGAGCGAAGGCGGCGCGGAAGCCGGCTTCTTCGATCTGCTCAAGCGCCACGGCGTGCCGCTGCTGCCGAATACGGCCGGCTGCCAGACGGTCGGCGAGGCGGTCAACACGGCGCACATGGCTCGCGAAGTTTTCGAAACCGACTGGATCAAGCTCGAACTGATCGGCGACGACTACACGCTGCAGCCCGATCCCGTCGGTTTGATCGAAGCGGCTGCGCAACTGGTGAAGGACGGCTTCAAGGTGCTGCCGTATTGCACGGAAGACCTCGTGATCGGCCGACGTCTGCTCGACGCGGGCTGCGAGGCGCTGATGCCGTGGGGCGCGCCGATCGGCACCGGCAAGGGCGTCGTCAATCCGTATGGACTGCGCGTGCTGCGCGAACGTCTGCCCGACGTGCCGCTGATCGTCGATGCCGGTCTCGGCGTGCCGTCGCATGCGTGCCAGGTGATGGAGTGGGGCTTCGACGGCGTGCTGCTGAACACGGCGGTGTCGCAGGCCACGCATCCCGAAACGATGGCTCGCGCGTTCGCGATGGGCGTCGAAGCGGGCCGCGAAGCGTATCTGGCCGGCCCGATGGCCGAACGTGAAACTGCCCACGCGAGCACGCCCGTCGTCGGCATGCCGTTCTGGCATCAGGATGGGAGCGCAGCAGCATGACGGAAACTTTGAAACTGTCGGGTCGCGACCTGTTCTGGCCGCCCGCCGATGAACTCACGGAAGCCGTCGAGCGCATTCGCGCGCGCCTCGGCGACTGGCCACCGACGCACGTCGAATGGCGCATCTGCCTGACCGCGCCCGACGACGCGAACGGCGGCGATCTGATCGTCTTCACGGATACGCAGCACGGCGAACAGCATCTTGAGCGGATCGCGCGCTGGGTGACGCAGGGCGCGGGCGTGATCGAAGCGGCGGCGGGCCGCGCGGTGCTCCACCTGGGCGGCGTGCGATATCAACTGGAAGGCCATCTCGCTGAGGACTGGATTCCCGCGCTGGCGGCGTTCCTCGATTGCGGTTTCGATCCGCACGACGCGCTGACGCTCGCGCTCGCGTGGCGCGACGGCGACGAGACGAAATCCGACGATGCGTGGCCGTGCGACCTGTCGCGTTTCCCGCGCGTCGCAGGTTTGCCGGACGCGCCGGCGCAACCGTTCGCCGCGTGCCCGGATGCGCTCGGCCTCTACGCCGTGCTGCCGACGGCCGAATGGGTCGAACGCGTGGCCGGTTTCGGCGTGAAGACGGTGCAGTTGCGCCACAAGGCAGCCGATGCCGAACTGCAGCGCGATATCGAGCGTTCGGTTGCGGCGGGCCGCGAGCACGACGCGCAGGTGTTCATCAACGATCACTGGCAAGCCGCGATCGACGCGGGCGCTTATGGCGTACACCTCGGCCAGGAAGACGTGCATACGGCGGATCTGCACGCATTGGCGAAAGCGGGCGTGCGTCTCGGTCTGTCAACGCATGGCTACTACGAAATGCTGACGGCGCTGCACTTCCGTCCGAGCTATATCGCGCTTGGCGCAGTGTTTCCGACCACGACCAAAGTGATGCCTACCGCGCCGCAAGGTCTGGTGCGGCTCGTGCGCTACGTGAAACTGCTGGAGGGTGTCGTGCCGCTCGTCGCGATCGGCGGTATCAGCGGCGATGTGCTGCCGCAGGTGCTGGCGACGGGCGTGAAAAGCGCTGCTGTCGTGCGTGCGATCACCGAGGCCGCCGATCCCGCTACGGCTACCAAAGCGTTACAAAACATATTTTTGCAAGAAAAAGTTTAGAAAAGTTAAATCGTTAGCGTCGTCAAGGCAGGGTTTGCACGAAGGCCCTATAATTCGCCCTTCCGTGTAAAAGGACTGACAGTTTCGTGCCATCCTCTTCCGAGACCCTCCTTGAGCTGCGCGACGTCGACTTCGGCTACGGCGAGCGGCTCGTCCTGTCGAACCTGAACCTGCGCTTCAAACGCGGCCAGGTGGTCGCGGTCATGGGCGGCTCCGGGTGTGGGAAAACCACGGTGCTGCGCCTGATCGGCGGCCTTGTGCGCGCGCAGCGCGGCCAGGTGCTGTTCCACGGCCAGGACATCGGCAACCAGACGCGCGACGGCCTGTATGCGCTGCGTCGCAAGATGGGCATGCTGTTCCAGTTCGGCGCGCTGTTCACCGACATGTCGGTGTTCGAGAACGTCGCCTTCGCCCTGCGCGAGCATACCGATCTCCCCGAAGAATTGATCCGCGACCTCGTGCTGATGAAGCTCAACGCGGTCGGTCTGCGTGGCGCGCGCGATCTCGCGCCGTCGGAGATTTCGGGCGGCATGGCGCGCCGTGTGGCGCTGGCCCGTGCCATCGCGCTCGACCCCGAACTGATGATGTACGACGAGCCCTTCGCCGGCCTCGACCCTATTTCGCTCGGCATCACGGCTAATCTGATTCGCGCGCTCAATACTGCACTTGGCGCCACGTCCATTCTGGTGACGCACGACGTGCCCGAATCGTTCGCGATCGCCGACTACGTGTACTTCCTGGCGAACGGCGGCGTGCTTGCCGAAGGCACGCCGGCGGAACTGCGCGCGTCGACGGATCCGACCGTGCGCCAGTTCCTCGACGGCACGCCCGACGGTCCCTTCAAATTTCACTATCCGAGCAACAGGCCGCTCGCTGCGGATTTCGGCATCGGCGGAGGTCGCGCATGATCAGCACCATCGGTCGTTCCGTCATTTGCGGGCTCGGGCAGACGGGTTATGCGGCGCGCATGTTCCTGCGCCTCGTGCTCGAATTTTTCCCGCTGCTGCGCCGTCCGCGTCTTGTCACGAAGCAGATCCATTTCGTCGGTAACTATTCGCTGGTGATCATCGCAGTGTCGGGGCTGTTCGTCGGCTTCGTGCTCGGTCTGCAAGGCTATTACACGCTCAACCGCTACGGCTCCGAACAGGCGCTCGGCTTGCTGGTCGCGCTGTCGCTCGTGCGCGAACTGGGGCCTGTCGTGACGGCGCTGCTGTTCGCCGGACGCGCGGGCACGTCGCTCACAGCTGAAATCGGCCTGATGAAAGCGGGCGAGCAACTTACAGCGATGGAAATGATGGCCGTCGATCCGCTCAAGGTGGTCGTCGCGCCGCGCATGTGGGCGGGCATCATTTCGATGCCGATTCTCGCGGCCATTTTCAGCGCGGTGGGCGTGCTGGGCGGCTATGTCGTGGGCGTGCTGATGATCGGCGTCGACGCGGGCGCGTTCTGGTCGCAGATGCAGGGCGGCGTCGATGCGTACCGCGACGTTGGCAACGGCGTGATCAAGAGCATCGTATTCGGCTTCGCGGTGACGTTCATCGCGCTCTACCAGGGCTACGAAGCGAAGCCCACGCCGGAAGGCGTGTCGCGCGCGACGACGAAGACGGTCGTCTACGCATCGCTCGCCGTGCTCGGTCTGGATTTCCTGCTGACCGCGCTGATGTTCAGCTAGGCGGTCGAACCAATACATGCGCACCGCGCAGGCATCGCGCCGCGGCGGCATAGATTCTCTTTGGGATGACGATGAAAAAAACTGCTCTCGATTTCTGGGTAGGTCTGTTCGTGGTGCTCGGGTTCATCGCGTTGCTGTTCCTCGCGCTGAAGGCCGGCAACATGAGCTCGCTGTCGTTTCAGGCGACGTATCCGGTCAAGCTGAAATTCGACAATATCGGCGGCCTCAAGGTGCGCGCGCCCGTGAAGAGCGCGGGCGTGACGGTGGGCCGCGTGGCGTCGATCGGCTTCGACAGCAATTCGTATCAGGCGCTCGTGACGCTCGATCTCGACAAGCAATATCAGTTTCCGAAAGACACGTCCGCGAAGATTCTGACGTCCGGCCTGTTGGGTGAGCAGTACATCGGTCTTGAGCCGGGTGGCGACAGCGAAATGCTGAAGGCCGGCGACACGATCACGATGACCCAATCGGCAATCGTCCTGGAGAATCTGATCGGGCAGTTCTTGTATAACAAGGCAGCGGATTCAGGGGCTGCCAAACCCGGTGCATCTGCTGCGGCGCCCGAGCCCGCGGCACCCGCTCCCGCAGCGCCTGCTGCTGCGGCGTCGGGTGCATCCGGTCAATAAGGAGAACAACAAATGAAGACGACACGCATACGTGTCGCGGGGATCGCGCTGGCCGTGGCAACGTTGGCCGGCTGTGCAACCGTTCAGAACCCGACGAAAGAAGACCCGTTCGAAGGCTTCAACCGTACGGTCTACACGTTCAACGACACCGTCGATAAATACGCGCTTAAGCCGGTCGCGAAGGGCTATGTGTTCGTCACGCCGCAGCCGGTGCGCGACAGCGTCACGAACTTCTTCTCGAATATCGGCGACGTCTACATCGCGGCAAACAACCTGCTGCAGCTGAAGATCGCCGACGGCGTGTCGGACATCATGCGTATCGTGATCAACACGATCTTCGGTGTCGGCGGCCTGTTCGACGTCGCGACGATTGCGAAGCTGCCGAAGCACGACAACGACCTCGGTCTGACGCTCGGTCATTACGGCGTGCCGCCGGGTCCGTATCTCGTGCTGCCGCTGTTCGGGCCGAGCACGGTGCGCGACGGCGTGGGTATCGTCGGGAACTACTTCATCAATCCGCTGACGTACGTGCAGCCGGACAGCGTGAGCTGGGCGCTGTACGGTCTGAATCTGGTCAACACACGCGCGAACCTGCTGAACGCAAGCGACGTGCTGGAAGGCGCGGCGCTCGACAAGTATTCGTTCGTGCGTAATGCATACCTGCAACGCCGCCGCTATCTGCTGACGGGCGGCAATGCATCGTCGGCGTTGCCGGACTACGGCAGCGAAGCGCCGCTGCCGAAGTACGAAGACGTCGACGGCGGTGCGGCAGCCCCCGCGCCGGCCTCGGCGCCTGCAACGAAGCCGGCCGCGCCCGCTTCCGCGCCGGAAGCGGCTTCCGGTGCGACATCGAACGATGCAGCGGGTGGCGCGGCGGGTGCTGCAGAACCTGCATCCGGCACGGAGGCACCGCCTACCGTTCCGGCCGGCCAGTACGTGCCGCCAGCGCTTTTCGGCTATCCGTCGCTGAAGCTGCGCTAAGGCATGTCAAATGCGAGAAACGTATCTGTCAGCCGTAACACTCGGATACGAATCTCGCAGTTTGGGCGTGGATTGCGGCTGAACTCGCGTGATATTGTCGCCTCCAACGCTAAGCTTATTTTTTTTGCAGGACTGGAAATGAAAAAATTCTTCTTCTTCATCCCGTTTATTGCAGCGCTTTTTACGTTTAGTGGCGCGGCCTCCGCGCAAGCTGTGGACACGAATAATCCCGACGCAATGGTCAAGACGGTCACGCAGCAGGTGATCGACGCCGTGCGCGCCGACAAGACCATCCAGACGGGCAATATCGGCGCCGTCACGAAGCTCGTGAACGAGAAAATTCTCCCGTACACGGACTTCCGCCGTACTACGCAACTCGCAATGGGCCGCAACTGGCGCACCGCGACGCCCGAGCAGCAGAACGCGGTCGTCGAGCAGTTCAAGACGCTGCTGATCCGCACGTATTCGGGCGCGCTGGCTCAGGTGAAGGACCAGCAGATCGAATACAAGCCGTTCCGCGCAAGCCCGGAAGATACCGACGTCGTCGTGCGTTCGGTCGTGATGAACAACGGCTCGCCTGTCGAACTCGACTATCGCCTGTACAAGACGCCGCAAGGCTGGCGCGTGTATGACCTGAACGTGCTCGGCGCATGGCTGATCCAGGCGTACCAGCAGCAGTTCAACGAGCAGATCCAGAAGAGCGGCGTCGACGGTCTGATCCAGTTCCTGACGGCACGCAACCAGCAACTGGCCAGCGGCAAACAGTCGTGAACAACTTTGCAAATGCGCCCGTGACGACGCCTGTCAATACGTTCGAAACGGGCGCCACGCTGACCCACGCGAGCGCGAATGCCGCGCTCGCGGCGGGGCTCGCGAGCATCGGCGGCGGCGCGACTGCGGTCGACTGCACGCCCCTCACGCAATTCGACTCTTCCGCGCTGGCCGTGCTGCTCGCATGGCAACGCGCGGCGAGCGCGCGCGGTACGCCGCTCGTCATCGTGAACCTGCCTGCGGGGCTGTCCAGCCTCGCACAAGCGTACGGCGTCGATACGCTTCTCTCCGCACGACATTGACGCTCACGCGTCAGTGAGCTTCGCGCCGCGTTTCACCTTTCGCGCAGGCTCGCGTTCTCCCAAGGCCAGTCGGTCGTTTCGACTTTTGCCCTATAATCAAACGTTTTTTGGCGCCTGGCCGTTTCGTTCCGCATCCCGGAAACGGCCGTAGCGGTTGCAGAAGCAGCGCAAGCGGTCTTTTGCACCCGGCCCCAAATCGTTTCCCCCATGCTTCGCGCCCTTGCCGGGCGATCTATCAGGCGCTGTCCCCTTCGACGGCGCACAGTCATGTCAGCGATTGAAATTCGTAACGTCAGGAAGCGCTACAAGGATTTGCAAGCGCTCAAAGGCGTCAGCTTTACCGTCGAACAAGGCGAATTCTTCGGGCTGCTCGGTCCGAACGGCGCCGGCAAGACGACGCTCATCAGCATCCTCGCGGGTCTCGCGCGCGCCGACGAAGGCAGCATCACGGTGCACGGTCACCATGTCGTCGACGATTTCCGTCTTGCGCGTCGCGCGCTCGGCGTCGTGCCGCAGGAACTCGTCTTCGACCCGTTCTTCACCGTGCGCGAAACGCTGCGCATCCAGTCGGGCTACTTCGGCCTGCGCAAGAACGACGACTGGATCGACGAAGTGATGGCCAATCTCGATCTCACCGAAAAAGCCGATGCGAACATGCGCGCGCTGTCGGGCGGGATGAAGCGCCGCGTGCTGGTCGCGCAGGCGCTCGTGCATCGGCCGCCCGTGATCGTGCTCGACGAACCCACGGCGGGTGTCGACGTCGAACTCCGTCAGACGCTGTGGAAGTTCATTTCGCGCCTGAACCGCGAAGGCCACACGATCGTGCTGACCACGCATTACCTCGAAGAAGCCGAGTCGCTGTGCGATCGCATTGCGATGCTGCGGCGCGGTGAAGTCGTCGCGCTCGAGCGCACGAGCACGCTGCTCGAACGCTTCGCGGGCACGCAGTTGTTCATCCGTTTCGCGCAGGGCGTGCTGCCCGCCGAACTGCGTCCGCTCGAAGTCGATCCCAACAACGTCAACGGACGCCAGCATCTGCTGCGCCTCGCGAGCTACGACGACGTCGAGCGCATTCTCGCGCAGTGCCGCGCGGCGGGCTGCACGTTCGACGAAATCGAGGTGCGCAAGGCCGACCTCGAAGACGTGTTCCTGCAAGTGATGAGCGGACCGGAAGTGGTCGAGGGATTGGCATGAGCGGTTTTCGTACCCTGTTCTACAAAGAGCTGCTGCGCTTCTGGAAGGTCGCGTTCCAGACGGTGCTCGCGCCGGTCATTACGGCGCTGCTGTATCTGACGATCTTCGGCCACGCGCTGCGCGATCACGTGCAGGTCTACCCTGGCGTGCAGTACACGAGCTTCCTCGTGCCCGGCCTCGTGATGATGAGCGTGCTGCAGAACGCATTCGCGAACAGTTCGTCGTCGTTGATTCAATCGAAGATCACGGGCAATCTCGTGTTCGTTCTGCTGCCGCCGCTGTCGCACTGGGAAATGTACGGCGCCTACGTGCTCGCGGCTGTCGTGCGCGGCTTGAGCGTCGGATTCGGCGTGTTCATCGTGACCATCTGGTTCATTCCCGTGAGCTTCACTGCGCCGCTCTACATCATCGCGTTTGCGGTGCTCGGCTCGGCGATTCTCGGCACGCTCGGCGTGATCGCGGGCATCTGGGCCGAGAAGTTCGATCAGCTCGCCGCGTTCCAGAATTTTCTGATCATGCCGCTCACGTTCCTCTCGGGCGTGTTCTACTCGACGCATACGCTGCCGTCCGGCTGGCGCGAGGTTTCGCGGCTGAACCCGTTTTTCTACATGATCGACGGCTTTCGCTATGGCTTCTTCGGCATGTCGGATATCAATCCGATGTGGAGCCTGCTGATCGTCGCCGGTTTCTTCGTCGTGCTGGCCGTGATCGCGATGCGTCTGCTCGCGTCCGGCTACAAGCTGCGTCACTAGGAGCACTGAAATGCTACCCACTCCCGAACAGGTCAAGAATTACATCGCGGCGGGCCTTCCTTGCGAGCATCTCGAAGTGGAAGGCGACGGCCAGCATTTCTTCGCGACCATCGTGTCGCCGAATTTCGAAGGCAAGCGTCTGATTCAACGGCATCAACTCGTGTATGCCGCGCTCGGCGACCGCATGCGCGAAGAGATTCACGCGCTCAGCATGAAGACGCTGACGCCCGCCGAATGGCAAAACGCCTGATTTGCGCATAGCAGTCGCGCGTCAAGGTCACGCATAAAAACGTGCCGTCTGTCGGGGAACGGTGCTCGATAACCTGGCTGCAAGAAGAGCGGAAAAACAAGCTGCACAATAAGCTTCAGACGTAGCTGCAAATTTGCTGGAACATTAGTGCGTATCACACAAGACACACAGAACAGTCGCGACGCCGCGCACGGCGCCGCAGCAACCGCCCACAAGACGCCAGTTGGCAGACGGGCAGATCAGGAACAAACAGGCATGGACAAACTCGTGATTGAAGGCGGGCAGAAGCTCGCTGGTGAGATCGTTGTTTCGGGTGCAAAGAACGCGGCGCTGCCGATCCTTTGCGCAGGCTTGTTGAGCGCGGAGCCCGTGCAGCTCGACAACGTGCCCGACCTGCAGGACGTGCGCACCACGCTCAAGCTGCTCGGCCAGATGGGCGTGCGCACGGAAAGCGCGGACGGCAAGGTGTCGCTCGACGCGTCGAAGGTCGACAATCTCGTCGCGCCGTACGAACTCGTGAAGACGATGCGCGCGTCGATTCTCGTGCTCGGTCCGCTCGTCGCGCGTTTCGGCGAGGCGAAGGTGTCGCTGCCGGGCGGCTGCGCGATCGGCGCACGGCCTGTCGACCAGCACATCAAGGGCCTGCAGGCGATGGGCGCCGAGATCAGCATCGAGCACGGCTTCATCGAAGCGCGCGCGAAGCGTCTGAAGGGCACGCGCATCGTCACCGACATGATCACCGTCACGGGCACCGAAAACCTGCTGATGGCAGCCGTGCTCGCGGAAGGCGAGACGATCATCGAGAACGCCGCGCGCGAGCCGGAAGTCGGCGATCTGGCGAATCTGCTCGTTTCGATGGGCGCGAAGATCGACGGCATCGGCACCGATCGTCTCGTGATTCAGGGCGTCGACAAGCTGCACGGCGCGAAGCACACGGTCGTGCCGGACCGCATCGAAGCAGGTACGTTCCTGTGCGCGGTCGCAGCGGCGGGCGGTGATGTCACGCTGCGTCACGTGCGTCCGCAGATTCTCGAAGCCGTGACGGACAAGCTGCGCGATACAGGCGTCACGATCGAAGAGGGCGACGACTGGATGCGCGTGCGCATGAACCAGCGTCCGAAGGCCGTGTCGTTCCGCACCTCCGAATACCCGGCGTTCCCGACCGACATGCAGGCGCAGTTCATGGCACTGAACACCTTGGCCGAAGGCACGTCGCAAGTGGTCGAAACGATCTTCGAAAACCGCTTCATGCACGTGCAGGAACTGAACCGTCTGGGCGCGAACATCACGATCGACGGCAAGACGGCGCTGGTGAACGGCGTCGAGAAGCTGTCGGGCGCGAAGGTGATGGCAACGGATCTCCGCGCGTCGGCGAGTCTCGTGATCGCGGGTCTGTGCGCCGACGGCGAAACGCTGATCGACCGTATTTATCACCTCGATCGCGGCTACGACCGGATGGAATCGAAACTCACCGCAGTCGGCGCGAAGGTGCGCCGCATCAAGGGTAATCAGGCATGAGCGAATTGCCGCAAACGTCGTCGTCGCCCGCAGTGGGCAAGCCGTTGACGCTCGCGCTGTCGAAGGGCCGCATCTTCGAGGAAACGGTGCCGCTGCTCGCGGCAGCGGGCATCGAAGTCACGGATGACCCGGAGACGTCGCGCAAGCTGATCCTGCCCACGAATGATCCGAACGTGCGCGTGATCATCGTGCGCGCCACCGACGTGCCGACGTACGTCGAATACGGCGCCGCCGATTTCGGCGTCGCGGGCAAGGACGTGCTGATCGAGCACGGCGGCAGCGGCCTGTATCAGCCGATCGACCTCGACATCGCGCGCTGCCGGATGTCGGTGGCCGTGGCGGCCGGCTTCGACTACGCGAACGCAGTGCGCCAGGGCGCGCGCCTGCGCGTCGCGACGAAGTACGTGCAGACGGCACGCGAGCACTTCGCGTCGAAGGGCGTGCACGTCGATCTGATCAAGCTGTATGGATCGATGGAACTTGCGCCGCTCGTCGGTCTTGCCGACGCGATCGTCGACCTGGTCAGCTCGGGCGGCACGCTGCGCGCCAACCATCTCGTCGAGGTCGAAGAGATCATGCAGATCTCGTCGCGCCTCGTGGTGAACCAGGCGGCGCTGAAGCTCAAGCGCGCCGCGCTGGCACCCATTCTCGACGCGTTCCAGCGCGCGTCGCAACGCACCGGCGCAGCGGCCTGACGGAACACGAACACGCGGCCGACGCGCGCGCCTTACCGAAACGGATACCAGCATGTCTATCAAGATTCGCAAACTCGATTCCAGCACTGAAGATTTCCAGAAGTCGCTGCATGCGGTGCTCGCGTTCGAAGCGAGCGAAGATGAAGCGATCGAGCGCTCGGTCGCGCAGATTCTGGCCGACGTGAAGGCGCGCGGCGATGCCGCTGTGCTCGACTACACGAACCGTTTCGACCGTCTGAACGCGACGAATGTAGCCGCGCTCGAACTGCCGCTGTCGGAACTGGAAGCCGCGCTCGAAAGTCTCGAGCCGAAGCGCCGCGCGGCGCTCGAAGCAGCGGCGGCGCGTGTGCGCGCGTATCACGAGAAGCAGAAGATCGAATGCGGCAGCCATAGCTGGCAGTACACGGAATCCGACGGCACCGTGCTCGGCCAGAAGGTCACGCCGCTCGATCGCGCGGGCATCTACGTGCCGGGCGGCAAGGCGGCGTATCCGTCGTCGGTGCTGATGAACGCGATTCCCGCGCGTGTAGCGGGCGTGCGCGAAATCGTCATGGTCGTGCCGACCCCCGACGGCGTGAAGAACCCGCTCGTGCTCGCTGCGGCGCTGCTGGGCGGCGTCGATCGCGTGTTCACGATCGGCGGCGCGCAGGCAGTCGGCGCGCTCGCGTACGGCACGCAAACCATTCCTGCCGTCGACAAGATCTGCGGGCCGGGCAATGCGTATGTCGCGTCGGCGAAGCGCCGCGTGTTCGGCACGGTCGGTATCGACATGATCGCGGGTCCGTCGGAAATTCTCGTGCTGTGCGACGGCACGACGGATCCGCGCTGGGTCGCGATGGATCTGTTCTCGCAAGCCGAACATGACGAACTCGCGCAATCCATCCTGCTGTGCCCGGACGACGGCTTCATCGCGCGCGTCGAAGATGCCATCAACGAACTGCTGCCGACGATGCCGCGTCGCGACGTGATTCAGGCGTCGCTCGAAGGCCGCGGTGCGCTTGTCAAGGTGCGCGACATGGAACAGGCGTGCGCGATCGCCAACGACATCGCGCCGGAACACCTCGAAATTTCCGCACTGGAGCCGCAGCAGTGGTCGCAACAGATTCGTCACGCGGGCGCGATTTTCCTCGGCCGCTACACGAGCGAAAGCCTCGGCGACTACTGCGCGGGACCGAATCATGTGCTGCCTACGTCGCGTACCGCACGTTTCTCTTCGCCGCTTGGCGTCTATGATTTCTTCAAGCGCTCAAGCCTGATCGAAGTGAGCGCGGACGGCGCGCAGACGCTCGGTGAAATCGCGGCCGAACTGGCCTACGGCGAAGGTCTGCAGGCGCATGCACGCAGCGCCGAATACCGGATGAAGAACACGGGCTGACAAGCGGCGGCGGGCTGTTTCGGGCGCACAAGACGCGCGCTAAATTCGAGACGGCTGCCGTTTGCACGAAAGACAGAGAACTCAACCCGGGGCGGCCACGAGCCGCCCCTATTGCGCTGCCGACTGAGAGAGGCGCGCCCCACGCCATGACGACACCTCAAGACATCATTCGCCGCGACGTGCTCGCGATGACGAGTTATCCCGTTGCCGACGCGACGGGCCTCGTGAAGCTCGACGCGATGGAGAATCCGTTTTCGCTGCCCGAAGCGCTCGCTGCGCAGCTCGGTGACCATCTGGCGGGCGTCGCGCTGAATCGCTATCCGGCGCCGCGTCCGCAGGCGCTGCTCGACAAGCTCAAGCGCGTGATGAACGTGCCGGCGAATTGCGAAGTGCTGCTCGGCAACGGTTCGGACGAACTGATCAGCATGATTTCGATGGCATGCGCGACGCCGGGTGCGAAGGTGCTGGCGCCCGTGCCTGGCTTCGTGATGTACGCGATGTCGGCGAAACTCGCGAACATGGAGTTCGTCGGTGTGCCGCTGAAGGCCGATCTCACGCTCGATACGCAAGCGCTGCTCGCCGCGATCGCCGAGCATCAGCCCGCCGTGATCTATCTCGCGTATCCGAACAACCCGACGGGCACGCTGTACGACGCCGCCGACATGGAGCGCATCATCGCCGCGGCGAGCAAGAGCCTTGTCGTGATCGACGAGGCGTATCAGCCGTTCGCGCAGCAAAGCTGGATGCCGCGCGCGGGCGAGTTCGACAACGTCGTCGTGATGCGCACGGTGTCGAAGCTGGGCCTCGCGGGTATTCGCCTCGGCTACATGGCGGGCCGCACGGAATGGATCAACGAATTCGACAAGGTGCGCCCGCCGTACAACATCAACGTGCTCACGCAGGCGACGGCCGATTTCCTGCTCGATCACATCGAAACCCTCGACGCACAGGCCGCAGAACTGCGCGCCGAACGCACGAAACTGGCGCAAGCCGTGGCCGCATTGCCGGGCGCCGAAGTGTTTCCGAGCGCGGGCAATTTCCTGCTCGTGCGCGTGCCGGATGCATCGGCGACGTTCGAAACCCTGCTCACAGCGCGGGTTTTGATCAAAAACGTGAGTAAAATGCACCCATTGCTCGCGAATTGCGTGCGTTTGACGGTCGGTTCGCCGGAAGAAAACGCTCAGATGCTCGCCGCGCTGAAACTCGTGCTGAACTGAAACCGGCACTTTTCCAACCCACTTTATTCAAGTCAGATTCGAGGAATTGCCATGCGCCTTGCGGAAGTCGTTCGCAACACCAGCGAAACGCAGATCCGTGTGAAGATCAACCTGGACGGCACCGGTCAGCAGAAGCTGGCCACGGGCGTGCCGTTCCTCGATCACATGCTCGACCAGATCGCCCGTCACGGGCTGATCGATCTGGACATCGAAGCGCATGGCGATACTCATATCGACGACCACCATACCGTCGAAGACGTCGGCATCACGCTTGGTCAGGCCATTGCGAAAGCGGTCGGCGACAAGAAGGGCATTCGCCGCTACGGTCACTCGTACGTGCCGCTCGACGAAGCGCTGTCGCGTGTGGTGATCGATTTCTCCGGCCGTCCGGGCCTCGAATTCCACGTGCCGTTCACGCGCGCGCGCATCGGCACGTTCGACGTCGATCTTTCCATCGAATTTTTCCGCGGCTTCGTGAATCATGCGGGCGTCACGCTGCATATCGACAACCTGCGTGGCCTGAACGCGCATCATCAGATGGAAACGGTGTTCAAGGCGTTCGGCCGTGCATTGCGCATGGCGACCGAACTCGACGAACGCGCGGCGGGACAGATTCCGTCGACCAAGGGCAGCCTCTAAACGACTCAGTGCGCGCGATTCATCGCGCTAACCGTCACCACTGGAACCGGCCGCGCCGCGCGCGTCCGGCTTGCGATGGATATCATCAAGTCGTTTATTTCGCTGCTGGCGCTGATCAACCCCGTCGGCGCCATCCCGTTTTTTCTGAGCCTGACGTCGCAGCAATCGGTCGCCGAACAGCGCCGCACGATTCGTATCGCATCGATTTCGGTGTTCTGCGTGATCGCCGTCACGACCTTGCTGGGACAGCAGATCATCCGTTTCTTCGGCATTTCGATTGGCGCGCTTGAAGTCGGCGGCGGAATCATCATGTTGCTGATGTCGATCAGCATGCTGAACGCGCAGGTCGGGAACGCCCGCTCGACGCCTGAAGAGCGGCACGAAGCCGAAATGAAGGACAACATCGCCGTCGTGCCGCTGGCGATTCCGCTGCTGACGGGACCGGGCTCTATCAGTACTGTCCTCGTCTATTCGGCCAGCTATCCTCACTGGTACGAGCGGATTAGTCTGATCGTCATCGGCGCGGTGATTGCGGCGCTGTGCTTCGGATCGCTGAGTCTCGCTGAACCGATTGCCCGCTGGGTGGGTCGGACGGGAATCAATATCGGCACGCGGTTGATGGGTTTGATGTTGTCGGCGCTGGCGGTGGAGTTCATCGTCAACGGATTAAAGGCGTTGCTGCCTAACTTGAAATGAAAACTTCGATAGCGATTGTGGATTACGGAATGGGCAACCTGCGCTCGGTTGCCCAGGCGTTGAAGAAGGCCGCGCCCGAAGCGGACGTGGCGATCGTCGACAAACCCGAAGCCATCCGTGCGGCAGACCGCGTGGTGCTGCCCGGCCAGGGCGCGATGCCCGACTGCATGCGCTCGCTCGGCGAGTCCGGCTTGCAGGACGCGGTGATCGAAGCGTCGCGCAACAAGCCGCTGATGGGCGTGTGCGTCGGCGAGCAGATGTTGTTCGACTGGAGCGCGGAAGGCGACACGAACGGTCTCGGCCTGCTGCCGGGCAAGGTGGTGCGCTTCGATCTGGAAGGCCAGCTGCAGGACGACGGCTCGCGCTTCAAGGTGCCGCAGATGGGCTGGAACCGTGTCCGTCAGGCGCAGCCGCACCCGCTGTGGGACGGCGTCGCGGACAACGCGTTCTTCTACTTCGTGCACAGTTATTACGTCGTGCCTGAAAACGCTTCGCATACTTCGGGCGAAACGGTGTACGGCGTGCCCTTTACCTCGGCGGTGGCGCGGGATAACATTTTCGCGACCCAATTCCATCCGGAAAAGAGCGCCGACGCGGGCCTGCGCGTGTATCGCAACTTCGTGCACTGGAATCCCTGATCCCTGCCGTCAGTCTCGGCATTCAGCCTCTTTGACCGTCCATGTTTTCCGTCCTCGTCCCCGGCACCGTTCACATGCGCACGCATGCGAAGACCGTTGGCAAGGTCGCCGAAAGACATGTACTAAACTAGCGGAACGGCCTGGCGCGGGCCATAGCCCGTTTTTCCGCCAGCCGAACTTCAACTTTTTCCCTGACAACACCCGATTGCTATGCTGCTGATCCCCGCCATCGACCTGAAAGACGGTCAGTGTGTACGCCTCAAACAAGGCGATATGGACCAGGCGACGATTTTTCACGAGGAACCGGCGGTGATGGCCCGACATTGGGTCGACCGTGGCGCGCGGCGCCTGCACCTCGTCGACCTGAATGGCGCATTTGCCGGTAAGCCGAAGAACGAAGACGCGATTCGCGCGATCATCGAAGAAGTCGGCGGCGAAATTCCCGTGCAACTGGGCGGCGGCATTCGCGATCTGAACACGATCGAACGCTATCTGGACGACGGCCTCGAGTACGTGATCATCGGCACGGCGGCCGTGAAGAACCCCGGCTTCCTGCTCGAAGCGTGTACGGCATTCGGCGGGCATATCATCGTCGGCCTCGATGCGAAGGACGGCAAGGTGGCCACCGACGGCTGGAGCAAGCTGACGGGCCATGAAGTCGTGGATCTCGCGCGCAAGTTCGAGGACTACGGCTGCGAGTCGATCATCTACACGGACATCGGCCGCGACGGCATGCTTCAGGGCATCAACATCGAGGCGACGGTGCGTCTTGCTCGCTCGATGAAGATTCCCGTGATCGCGAGCGGCGGCCTGTCGAATCTCGGCGATATCGAAGCGCTGTGCGAAGTGGAAGACGAAGGGATCGAAGGCGTGATTTGCGGCCGCGCGATCTACTCGGGCGACCTGGACTTTGCCGCGGCGCAAACGCACGCGGATCGCCTGCGCGAATCGGACGACGCCTGAGCGCACGTTCGGGTGCGCGTTCCGGCGTGTTACGCAGCGCCCGGCGTGCCGGCCTTGCGCCGCTTACCTGCGAATCACGCACAGGCGAGCGGCCTCACCAGCGGTATTGGCAAGAACTAGCAAGATCATGGCTTTAGCTAAACGCATCATTCCCTGTCTGGACGTCACGGCTGGCCGCGTGGTCAAGGGCGTCAATTTCGTCGAGTTGCGCGATGCCGGCGATCCTGTCGAAATTGCACGTCGCTATGACGAGCAGGGCGCGGACGAACTCACGTTCCTCGATATAACGGCGACTTCCGACCAGCGCGATCTGATCCTGCCGATCATCGAAGCGGTGGCTTCGCAGGTGTTCATTCCGCTGACGGTCGGCGGCGGCGTTCGCGCCGTCGAAGACGTCCGGCGTCTGCTGAACGCGGGTGCGGACAAGGTCAGCATGAACTCGTCGGCGGTGGCGAATCCGCAGCTCGTGCGCGACTCGACGGATAAATACGGCTCGCAATGCATCGTCGTCGCGATCGACGCGAAGCGCGTGTCCGCCGAAGGCGAGACGCCGCGCTGGGAAGTCTTCACGCACGGCGGCCGCAAGAATACGGGCCTCGACGCCGTCGAGTGGGCGCGCAAGATGGCGGAACTCGGCGCGGGCGAAATCCTGCTGACCAGCATGGATCGCGACGGCACGAAGAGCGGCTTCGACATTGCGCTGACGCGCGCCGTGTCGGATGCCGTGTCCGTTCCTGTGATCGCGTCGGGTGGCGTGGGCTCGCTGCAGCATCTCGCCGACGGCATCACGCAAGGCCGTGCGGACGCCGTGCTGGCCGCGAGCATCTTCCACTATGGCGAGCACACAGTCGGCGAGTGCAAGCGCTTCATGGCCGATCAAGGCATTTCGGTGAGGTTGTAACGTGGTCAATCCGTCTGAAGTCGGCTGGCTCGACAAGGTGAAGTGGGACGCGAACGGCCTCGTGCCCGTGATCGCGCAGGAAGCGTCGACGAACGACGTGCTGATGTTCGCGTGGATGAACCGCGAGGCGCTCGCCAAGACGATCGAAACGGGCCGCGCGGTCTATTTCTCGCGCTCGCGTCAGCGCCTCTGGTTCAAGGGCGAAGAATCGGGCCACGTGCAGCATGTGCATGAAGTGCGGCTCGATTGCGACGAAGACGTCGTGCTGCTGAAGGTCGAGCAGGTGTCGGGCATCGCGTGCCACACCGGCCGGCATTCGTGCTTTTTCCAGAAATTCGAAGGCTCGGTCGATTCCGGCAACTGGGTTGCCGTCGATCCCGTGCTGAAAGACCCCGAACACATCTACAAATGACGCAAGATACGCAATCCACGGGCGACACGCTTCTGCGCCTCGCTGCCGTTATCGACAGCCGCAAGGGCGGCGATCCCGATGCTTCCTACGTTTCGCGCCTGTTCCACAAGGGCGACGACGCCGTGCTGAAGAAGATCGGCGAGGAAGCGACGGAAGTCGTGCTGGCCGCGAAGGACATTCGCCTCGGCGCGGAGCGCAAGGCGCTCGTCAGCGAAACTGCCGATCTGTGGTTTCACTGCCTGGTCATGTTGTCGCACTTCGACCTGAGCCCCGCCGACGTGCTCGCCGAACTGGAGCGCCGCGAAGGGCTGTCGGGCATTGAAGAAAAGGCCCTGCGCAAGAGCCGCGAGCGCGAGCAGAACGGCGACTGAGCAGCGGACTGAGCGGCAACTGGGCCGCGGCAGCCTTGAAAATCACGCTGTCGGCACGACATTGCAATTGGCATCCACTCGCACCCTCCAGGAGGACGCAAGCATGGAACAGTCGCACGGCGGATATCCGCCTCCGTCGTATCAGAGCGCGGTCGAGATCGACCGGCAGCGCAGTCTGCGCACGCTGACTCACATCATCTACGCGCTTTATGCCGTGTATTGGCTGACAGGCGGCATTTCGGTGCTGGTCGCGATCATCCTCAATTACATCAAGCGGCCGGAGACCGTCGGCACGCCGTACGAGCAGCATTTCGACTGGCAGATCCGCACGTTCTGGATGGGACTGATCGGCCATCTGATCGGCGTCGCGCTCTTTATCGTGCTGATCGGCGTGCCCATCCTGTGGGCTGTCGCGATCTGGACGTTGTACCGTATTATCAAAGGCTGGCTGTTCCTGTACGACAACAAGCCGCTGACGAATCCGCGCGGCTGGTTCTGACCCGCGCCGCATCGGGCGCGCGCCGCGCTCGCCGTCCATCAAGATCATGAGCCACGATCCGAACTGCCTTTTCTGCAAGATCGCCGCGGGCGAGATCCCGTCGACGAAAGTCCACGAAGACGACGAGTTCCTCGCGTTCCGCGACATCCGTCCAGCGGCCGAAACGCATGTGCTCGTGATACCGCGCAAGCACATCGAGACGCTGTCGGACTGTACCGAGAGCGATTCCGCCCTGCTTGGTAAAATGTTGATATTGGTTGCGCGTCTCGCCGACCAGCTGGGCGTCGCGTACAAGGGTGGACAGACGGGTTTCCGCACGGTCATCAATACGGGGCCGGGTGGCGGTCAGGAGGTCTATCACCTGCACGCGCATCTGCTGGCGGGACCGCGCCCGTGGCTGAGGATGGGCTGAAAGCGGTCGGCAGGGCGGGAAGTGAGTGCGTCAGCGTACGCGCAGCGCCAGGCCGCTCGACAAAGATTCGCCGCATACGCTTTTTGACTACGCACAATGGCGAGTCCGGCGCTGCGAGGCCGTTATTTTATGTAGGGATGTAACGACAGCGACTCGCAGACGTGTTCATAATGGGACCGAGGGCGCCGACGAAATAAACAGGCGTCGGCGGTAGTTTCGCAAACGGGGCGCGCCTGAATATGCGCTTCGATTCAGGCCGCAAGGCACACAGTTGCCGTCGCTCAAGTACGACGGCGGGGGTTAAGGAGATTTTTATGGGTTCGTTGAGTATTTGGCACTGGCTGATCGTTTTGCTGATCGTCGCTCTGGTGTTCGGCACGAAGAAGCTGCGCAATATCGGCACTGATCTGGGTGGCGCGGTGAAGGGCTTCAAGGAAGGCATGAAGGAAAACGAAACGCCTGAAGGACAGCAGCGTGACCAGCTGTCGCGTACAAACACCGTCGATGTCGACGCAAAGGAAAAGGCGCCGCATTCCGGCGATTCCCGCTAATCCGGCGCCAGCCGAGCTTGCGCTGACACGCGCGCACTGACGGGAAGCCCAATCCATGCTGGACCTCGGTTTGACCAAGATGGCGTTGATCGGCGTGGTCGCGCTGGTCGTGCTCGGGCCTGAGCGCTTGCCGCGCGTGGCCCGCACGGCGGGCGCGCTATTCGGCCGCGCACAACGCTATATCAACGACGTGAAGGCCGAAGTCACGCGTGAAATCGAACTCGATGAATTGCGTCGCATGAAGACCGAGTTCGAGTCGGCGGCACAAAACGTCGAGACCACGATTCACGACAATCTGCGCAAGCACGAAACCGAACTGAACGAGGCGTGGTCGCAGGGCACGTCGGTGTCGCCGAGCGTTGCAGGCGGCGCGACGGAAGCCCTCGCTTCCGCCGCGGACGGGTCTTCCAGTTCGTCGTACGGCGGCGCATTGTGGTCGAGCCCGAGCGTGGCCGCGCCGAAACGCAAGAACTGGCGCGTCAAGCAGACGGCTACGCCGACCTGGTACAAGCGCGCAGTCTCGCGACGCACACGCGTGCAGTCGGGCGCGGCGCGCGTCGCGCGGCATACGCCCGTCAGCCTGCGCCGGCCGACGCGCTTCTTCTGATCTTCCGATGTCCCGCGCATCAAATTCCAACCGAGGGCCGGTGTGAGCGACCCCCAAAACCAGAACGAAGGCGCTGAAGAGACCTTCATCTCGCATCTCGTCGAACTACGCGACCGCATCATGCGGGCGGGTATCGCGGTGATCGTCGTGTTCGTCGGGCTCGTCTACTGGGCACCCGACATCTTCCGGCTGCTCGCGCGCCCGCTGATGAACAATCTGCCGAAGGACGGCAAGATGATCGTCACCGACGTCACCGGCTCGTTCTTCGTGCCGATGAAGGTGACGATGCTCGTCGCTTTCGTGATCGCGCTGCCCATCGTGCTGTATCAGATCTGGGCGTTCGTCGCGCCAGGGCTGTATCAGCATGAGAAGAAGCTGGTCGGGCCGCTGGTCGGCAGCAGCTATACGCTGTTTCTGTGCGGCATGGCGTTCGCGTACTTTGTCGTGTTTCCGACCATCTTCCGCGTGATGGCGCACTACAACGCGCCGCTCGGCGCGGAGATGACCACCGATATCGACAATTACCTGAGTTTCGTGCTGACGATGTTCATTGCCTTCGGCGTGACGTTCGAAGTGCCGATCGTCGTCGTGCTGCTCGTGCGCATGAACATTCTGACGATCAAGAAGCTCAAGGAGATCCGTCCTTACGTGATCGTCGGTGCGTTCGTGATTTCGGCCGTGGTGACGCCGCCGGACGTGTTCTCGCAACTGATTCTCGCGATCCCGCTGATCGTGCTGTACGAGGCGGGCATCATCGCGGCGCGGCTCTTCGTCAGCAAGCCTGTGGCGCCGGCGGAGAACGAAGGGAACCCGGCGGGTTAGCGGTTTCAGGAACCGCGTCGTTCGGGCAACAAAAAAGGGCAGTGCTCCGTTGGAGACTGCCCTTTTTGCCTTGCATGGCCGTGCAGTGCGGCTAGACCTCAACCGCCGTCTTCGTCGTCGCCTTCGTCGGAAGGCTGCTTCGGCGGCGGCGGACGCTTGCCGATCATCACCGTCAGATCCATTTCCTTGTTCTTGCGCACCAGATGCACCTTCGCGTCGGTGCCCGGCTTGATCTGCGCGATCACGTTCAGCAGACGCGTCGTATCGGTGATGTCCTGACCGTTCACGGATACCAGGATGTCGCCCGGCTTGATGCCGGCCTTGTCGGCCGGACCGCCTTTCAGCACGCCCGCGACGATCGCGCCCGATTTCTGCTCGAGCCCGAACGATTCGGCAATTTCCGGCGTCACGTCCTGCGGTTCGACGCCGATCCAGCCGCGCGTCACCGAGCCCGTCGTGATGATGCTCTCCAGCACGCTGCGCGCCGTCGACACGGGAATCGCAAAGCCGATGCCGAGCGAGCCGCCCGAGCGCGAGTAGATCGCCGTGTTGATGCCGAGCAGATTGCCGTTCACGTCGACGAGCGCACCGCCGGAGTTACCCGGATTGATCGGCGCGTCGGTCTGGATAAAGTTCTCGAACGTGTTGATGCCGAGGTGATTCCGGCCGAGCGCGCTGACGATGCCCATCGTGACCGTCTGTCCAACGCCGAACGGATTGCCGATCGCGAGCACCACGTCGCCGACGCGGGTCTGATCCATGCGGCCGAGCGTGATGGTGGGCAGGTTGGTCATGTTGACCTTGAGCACGGCCAGATCGGTTTCGGGATCGACGCCGATCACCTTGGCATTCGTGGTGCGGCCGTCGGCGAGTGCGATTTCGATCTGATCCGCGCCGTCGACGACATGCTGGTTCGTTAGAATGTAACCTTCCGAACTCACGATAACTCCCGAGCCGAGGTTGGCCGCGGGTTGCTCTTGCTGCTTTTTGTTCTTGTCGCCGAAGAAGTAACGGAACAGCGGGTCTTTTGCGCGCGGGTCGGGCGGGAGTGAACCGTCCTTGCTGGAGAAGACGTTGACGACGGCGGGCATCGCCTTTTGCGCCGCGTCGGCGTAGGAATTCTGGACCTGGCCGCCGCTGCCCATTCCGGGTGCCACCTCTCGGAGCGCGACGATCGGCTCGGCCAGCTGCTTGCCGAACTGCCCTTGACGTTGCAGCCACTGCGGTTTGAGGGTCGCAATGATGAACATCAGCGCCAGCAGCACGGTCACCGCCTGGGCGAAGAACAGCCAAAAGCGTCTGAGCATCTGAAAATTAGAGGTGTATATGGATCGGATCGAACTCGAATTGTACTTGAACAACCTCCTTGAAATCTCTCGCTTCAAGGACTATTGCCCGAACGGTCTGCAAGTCGAAGGGCGACGCAGGATCGAGAAAATCGCGACGGGGGTGACGGCGTCGCTGGCCTTTCTGGAAGCCGCGCTGGAGTGGGGCGCCGACGCCGTGCTCGTCCATCATGGCTACTTCTGGCGCAACGAGGCGCCGCAAATTACGGGCCGCAAATATCACCGGCTCAAGGCGCTGCTCGCGAACGACCTGAACCTGTTCGCGTTCCATCTGCCGCTCGACGACCATCCCCTCTACGGCAACAACGCGCAGCTCGGCGCGAAGTTCGGCCTGATCCCCGATGGCCGCTTCGGCGACAATGACATCGGCTGGATGAGCACGCTGCCGATGCCGATCACGCTCAGTCACTTCACCGCCGAAGTCGAGCAGACGCTCGGCCGCACGCCGCTCGTATTGGGCGACCCCGACAAGAACCTGCGCCGCGTCGCGTGGTGCACGGGCGGGGCGCAGGGCTACTTCGAAGCCGCCATCGATGCAGGCGCCGACGTCTACCTGACAGGCGAAATTTCGGAGCAGGTCACGCATATGTCGGCGGAAAGCGGCGTCGCATTCATTTCCGCGGGACACCACGCCACCGAGCGCTACGGCGTGCAGGCGCTGGGTACGCATCTGTCCGAACAGTTCGAGCTCGAACACCTGTTTATAGATATTCATAATCCAGTTTGAATATCGGCAGGATTACGCGATCAAAAGGTTTGAAAAACGGAGGAAATGCTTAATAAAAGCCGTAAAAAGGTTTGCGATCCGTGCGGGGAAACCCTGATTTATCAATGACTTCGCACGGTTTTTGGCAATCGGCCCTTGTAAATGCCGACTCCATTCGAGCAAACTAGCGGCGGTAGACCCGACGTGAAGGAAAAATCCAACTCAGAAGTGGGGCGTGTGATGCGAGACAAGGAAGATGAACGCGTCGATGGCGGCCGCCGTAGCTGGCTGATTGCGACGACCGTAGCAGGTGGCATCGGAGGCGTCGCCACCGTCGTACCCTTTGTTAGTTCGTTTGCACCATCCGAAAAAGCCAAAGCGGCGGGTGCCCCCGTCGAAGTCGATATCTCCAATCTGAAGCCCGGCGACATGATGACGGTCGCCTGGCGCGGCAAGCCCGTCTGGATCATCAATCGCACGGACAAGCAGTTGGCCGACGTTCAGAAGGCCGACAAGGAAGTCGCCGATCCGGAAAGCAAGAATCCGTTTTCGATGCCCGAGCCGGACTACACGAAGAACGAGTTCCGCTCGCGCCCCGAACACAAGAACCTTTTCGTTGCCGTCGCGGTGTGCACCCATCTGGGCTGCACGCCGACCCCGCGCTTCCAGGAAGGCGCACAGCCCAATCTGCCCGACGACTGGCCGGGCGGCTTCCTGTGCCCGTGCCATGGCTCGACGTACGACCTGGCCGGCCGCGTCTTCAAGAACAAACCTGCGCCGCAAAACCTCGATATCCCGCCCTACATGATCACAGGCAACACGCTCGTGATCGGCAAGGACGAGAAAGGAGAAGCGTAATGGCGACGACCGAAAAGGAAGTAGAAACAACGGGTCTGACGGGCTGGATCGATCGCCGCTTTCCGATGACGGCGACCTGGAAAGCTCACGTCTCCGAGTACTACGCGCCGAAGAACTTCAACTTCTGGTACTTCTTCGGTTCGCTTGCCCTGCTGGTGCTGGTCAACCAGATCGTCACGGGCATCTTCCTGACGATGAACTACAAGCCCGACGCGACGCTCGCGTTCGCCTCGGTCGAGTACATCATGCGCGAGGTGCCGTGGGGCTGGCTGATCCGCTACATGCACTCCACGGGCGCGTCGATGTTCTTCGTCGTCGTGTATCTGCACATGTTCCGCGGGCTGCTGTACGGCTCGTATCGCAAGCCGCGCGAGCTGGTGTGGATTTTCGGCTGCGCGATCTTCCTGTGCCTGATGGCCGAGGCGTTCTTCGGTTACCTGCTGCCGTGGGGCCAGATGTCGTACTGGGGCGCGCAGGTGATCGTGAACCTGTTCTCGGCGATTCCGTTTGTTGGCCCGGACCTGTCGCTGTGGATTCGCGGCGACTACGTCGTGTCGGACGTCACGCTGAACCGCTTCTTCGCGTTTCACGTGATCGCGATTCCGCTCGTGCTGCTCGGGCTGGTGGTCGCGCATATCGTCGCGCTGCACGAAGTGGGGTCGAACAACCCCGACGGCATCGAGATCAAGGCAAAGAAGGACGCGAAGGGCATCCCGCTCGACGGCATTCCGTTCCATCCGTACTACTCCGTGCACGACTTCATGGGCGTGTGCGTGTTCCTGATGGTGTTCGCGGCGATCATCTTCTTTGCGCCGGAGATGGGCGGCTACTTCCTCGAGTCGAACAACTTCGTCCCCGCCAACCCGCTGCAGACGCCGCCTGAAATCGCGCCCGTCTGGTACTTCACCGCCTTCTACGCGATGCTCCGCGCAACCACCGATCCGTTCAAGATCGTGCTGATGGTCGTGATCGGCCTGCTCGGGCTGTTCGCGCTGATCCGTGCACGCGGCAAGTGGAAGCTCGGGCTGCCCGTGCTGGCCATTCTCGTGATCCTCGCGATGGCGTTCACCGAGTCGAAGTTCTGGGGTGTCGTGGTGATGGGCAGCGCGGTGGTGTCGTTGTTTTTCCTGCCTTGGCTCGACCGGTCGCCCGTGAAGTCGATCCGTTACCGGCCGTTCTTCCACAAGGTGTTTTACGGCATCTTCGTGCTGGCGTTCCTGACGCTGGCGTTCCTCGGCACGAAGCCGCCGTCGCCGGCCGCGACGCTGATCGCGCAGATCTGCGCGCTGGTCTACTTCGCGTTTTTCCTCGGCATGCCGTTCTGGACGCCGCTTGGCAAGTTCAAGCAGCCGCCCGAACGAGTGCGGTTCAAACCCCACTAACCGCGAGCCAGGAGAAAACGACGATGAAAAAACTGCTTTCGACGCTCGCGCTGCTCGGTGCAACCGTGCTGGCGCTGTCCACGGCGCCTGCTCGCGCGGAAGGCGAGTTTCCGCTCGACCGTGCGCCCGACAACGCGGAGAATATTGCCTCGTTGCAGCATGGCGCCCAATTGTTTGTAAACTACTGCCTGAATTGCCATAGCGCGAACCTGATGCGCTATAGCCGATTGCAGGATATCGGCATTTCGCAGAAGGAAATTGAAAAGAACCTGCTGTTCACGACAGATAAAGTCGGCAACACGATGACGGTCGCCATGCGCCCCGACGACGCGAAAGCGTGGTTCGGCGCGACGCCGCCGGATCTGTCGGTGGAAGCGCGGGCAAAGAACCGTGACTGGCTGTACACGTATTTGCGCAGTTTTTACCGCGATGACACACGGCCGACCGGCTGGAACAATATGGTGTACGAGAACGTGAGCATGCCTCACGTGCTGTGGCAGCTTCAGGGGCAGAGAACGGCGAAGTTCGAAGAGGATATCGACGAAAACACGAAGGAAAAGGTCAAGAAATTCGTGGGATTCCAGCAGGTGACGCCGGGGACGATGTCGCCGGTAGATTATGATTCTGCTGTGGCCGACCTCGTGTCGTACCTTTCATGGATGTCCGAACCGACGCAGAAAACCCGTCGTCAGCTTGGCGTGTGGGTGCTGCTGTTCCTGGGCGTTCTGAGCTTTTTCGCCTGGCGACTGAACGCCGCGTACTGGAAAGATATCAAATAGTCACGCCGTAACTGGTGTGGGGCCGGCGCAAGGGAAGACCGCAAGACGGTTTTTCCCGCTCGCTGGCCCTTTAAGTTTTTTGAGGAAACGCAAACATGATGGTTCTGTATTCCGGCACTACTTGCCCGTTCTCCCAGCGCTGCCGGCTGGTGTTGTTCGAAAAGGGCATGGACTTCGAAATCCGCGACGTCGACCTGTTCAACAAACCGGAAGACATCGCCGTGATGAATCCGTATGGTCAGGTGCCGATCCTCGTCGAACGGGATCTGATCCTGTACGAATCGAACATCATCAACGAGTACATCGACGAGCGCTTCCCGCATCCGCAGCTGATGCCGGCCGATCCCGTTCAACGTGCGCGCGCGCGTCTGTTCCTGCTGAATTTCGAGAAGGAACTGTTCGTCCACGTCGGCACGCTCGAAAACGAAAAGGGCAAGGCCGCCGAGAAGAACCACGAAAAGGCGCGCCTCGCGATCCGCGACCGTCTTACGCAGCTCGCGCCGATCTTCCTGAAGAACAAGTACATGCTCGGCGAAGAGTTCTCGATGCTCGACGTCGCGATCGCGCCGCTGCTGTGGCGTCTGGATCACTATGGCATCGAACTGTCGAAGAACGCTGCGCCGCTGATGAAGTACGCCGAGCGTATTTTCAGCCGTCCGGCCTATATCGAAGCGCTGACGCCGTCGGAAAAGGTGATGCGCCGCTGAGTTTGAGATTGGCTTCGGGTGCGGCGCGCGGCGTTCCGTTCTGGTTCGCGCGCCAGCCCGGCACGAGGACAGTTGATGCAAGAGATTTCCACGAAGCCGTACCTGCTGCGCGCGCTGTACGAATGGTGTACCGATAACGGCTATACGCCGCATATCGCGGTGCGTGTCGACAACCAGACGCGCGTGCCGCGCCAGTTCGTGCGCGACAACGAGATCGTGTTGAACATCAGCTTCGAGGCGACCAGCCAGCTGCAGATGGGCAACGAGTGGATCGAGTTTCACGCGCGCTTCTCGGGCAAGTCGCACAAGATCGAGGTGCCTGTGAACAACGTGCTCGCCATTTACGCGCGCGAGAACGGTCAGGGTATGGCGTTCCCGGTCGAGTCGGCGGGCGGCGAGGCGACGGATTCCGAGGACGATGAAGCCGTGATCGAAGAAGCGCCTGCGGAAGCGGCGCCGGCGGCGGAGAAGGTCGGCGAAACCGACAAGGATCCGACGCCCGACGACGACGGCACGAAAGGTGGCGGACGAGCCCACCTCAAAGTCGTGAAATGAAGTAGAATCGCGCACTCAGGCCGGCTTAGCTCATCAGGTAGAGCGCTTGACTTGTAATCATGAGGTGGCGGGTTCGAGTCCTGCAGCCGGCACCAGTAGTCAGAAACGGGCCACGCGGTAACGCGTGGCCCGTTTTGCTTTTGCGGCGCCGCGCGCTCCGGGCGAAGCGTTGCGAGCGTCTAAGCGCGGCGTCGCTGGAACGTTCAATACAATACGAACATCGAAGCGAAGTCCACGCGGTGCACGCATCCGTGCACCGTTTTTCGCGTCACACACCGCACTCATGACCGACCATCCCACCCTCACCTGGCCCGAAGCCGACGGCCCACATTCAGCCCGCTGGCGCTCGGAAGCCGCCGTCCCGCCCGCGAAGCGCGTCGTGATCGCCGACGACCGCACGACGGCCGATGCCGCCTATCGCCTCGCCTGCGAAGGCACGGCGCTCCTGTGGCGCGGCGATTTCCAGAACGCGCGTCAACTGTTGCAGGCGATGACCCGTCGTCTCGAACGCAAGCCGCGCAAGCAGGCGGCCAATCCGCTCGATGCGTTCAATCTTCACCGGCAGGCGCAGTCGCAACGCGCGCGCACGCTCGGGATGCTGCTGATTCCGCTCGAGGGCGACTACACGATTCCGTTGCGCCGCGCGCCGGATGTCCAGCAGGCTTGCGAAGAGGTCTACGGGCCGCCGACGCAGGAAGCGTCCGTGGTCTCGCTGCGCGAACTGCTCGGTCTGATCGGCGCGCATGAATGGCGGAAGAAGGGCGTCGAGATTCCGGCGCTGGACGAGCGCATCCATCCGCACTACGGCGTGTTTTCGCCCGTGCGAGGCGAGTACGTGGATCTCGTCGCGCGGACACCGTTGCCGACGCAGGAACTGGCGTTCGATATCGGCGTCGGGACGGGCGTGCTGTCGGCGGTTCTGGCAAAGCGGGGCGTCAAGCGCATCGTCGCGACGGATCAGGATCCGCGCGCGCTCGCGTGCGCGAGAGAAAACCTCACACGGCTCGGCTACGATCAACAGGTCGATCTGATCGCTGCCGACCTGTTTCCCGATGGCCGCGCGCCGCTCGTCGTGTGCAATCCGCCGTGGTTGCCGGTGCGTCCCGCCTCGCCGATCGAAAACGCCGTGTACGACTACGAAAGCCGCATGCTGCTCGGCTTTCTGAGCGGACTCGCCGAGCATCTCGAACCGGGCGGGGAAGGCTGGCTGATCCTGTCGGATTTCGCGGAGCATCTCGGCATGCGGACGCACGACTGGCTGCTCGCCGCGATCGACAAGGCGGGTTTGCGGATTGTGGGAAGAGAGGACATCAAGCCGCGTCATCCGAAAGCGAGCGACGCTTCCGATCCGCTGCACGCGGCTCGCGTGGCCGAAATCACGTCGTTATGGCGGCTCAAGGCCAAATGACGAGTGAGGGCTCGGGTCAGGCCTTCTGAACGTAGGCTAGCGCGCCGCTGCCGGCCACGAGGCCGCTGGCAAAGCACGCGGTCAGCAGATAGCCGCCCGTCGGCGCTTCCCAGTCGAGCATTTCGCCCGCGCAGAACACGCCGGGCAACTGGCGGACCATCAACGCGCTATCGAGCGCTTCGAACGGAATGCCGCCCGCGCTGCTGATGGCTTCATCGATGGGACGGGCGCGCGTCAGCCGCAACGGCAAGGACTTGATCGCTTGCGCAAGCTTCTCGGCGTCGGTGAAATCGTCCTTCGACACGCATTCGTGCAGCAGGCCAAGCTTCACGCCCGTGATACCGATCCGGCTGTGCAGATGCGATCGCGGATGGTCGCGGACATCGCGTACACGAGACTTCCTTCGATCCCCGTCGACGTTACGACGAACTCACCTTGTCGATGCTGGACCGTCCCGTCCGCGCCTTCGACGGACATCGAAACCGGCTTCACGGGCTGGCCCGCGTAACGTTCGCGGAAATAGGCGGTCCAGTCGGCGTCGAAGCCGCAGTTCGTCGGTAGGAGCGGCGCGATGGGAATGTCGCGCTGCTGCATCAGCGGAACCCACGCCGCATCGGAGCCGAGACGCGCCCAGCTGCCGCCGCCCAGCGCGAACACGACGGCGTTTGCCGTCACATCGCGCTCGCCGTCGGGCGTCGCGAAACGCAAGCCATGCATGTCAGGTGAGGCGGACGCGCTCCAACCGATCCACTTGTGCCGCATATGAAACTGCACGCCCGCTTCGCGCAACCGATGCAGCCACGCGCGCAACATCGGCGCAGCTTTCATGTCGGTCGGAAACACGCGGCCCGAGCTGCCGACAAACGTCGCGACCCCCAACTCGTCGAGCCATCGGCGCAGCGCGTCCGGCCCGAGCACATCGAGCAGCGGCGCGATGTCGGCGCGCCGCTTGCCGTAACGGCCGAGAAACGGCTCGATGGGCTCCGAGTGCGTGATATTCATGCCGCCTTTGCCCGCCATCAGAAACTTGCGGCCAACGGACGGCATCGCGTCGTACACGTCGACGCGCACGCCGCCGCGAGCCAGCGCTTCGGCGGCCATCAGCCCCGCCGGGCCGCCGCCGATGACGGCTACGCGGACGTGACGCGTGATGTGATCGGGCGAGTTCGACATCGATGAGAAGCGGAAGTGAATGGCGGTGAAGCGCGCTCGGCGCGAAGGCCGGTATTGTCCCACCGGCCTGGAAGCTGGGCAAACGAAGCAAACCGGGGCAAACGAACGTGCCGGCCGGCCAATCGCGATCAGGCGACGACAGCTACCCGACTTAGAACCCGACCTATACTTTTCTCACCCACCTTGCTTCCCCGGCGCTTGTCGCGCCGCCCTGCCGCGCACAACTCACGCATCCCGCCGCTGCCCGAGGCCTTGCGAAGAACTCGCCGGGGTCACGCCGGCGCACGCGTTGCGCGCGACGCTTTGATCTGAGGAGTCTGTCATGGGCCGCAAATACATCGATTGCCGCGAATGCCCGAGCGACATCAACTGCACCGTCGCGCTGTGCGCCGATTCGGAAAATGAACTGCTCGAAGCCGCCGTCGCGCACGCGATTCAGGCGCACAAACACAGCGATTCGCCCGAACTGCGCAGCCAGTTGAGGTCGATGTTCCACGACGGCACGCCGCCGCTCGCGCCCGCCGCAGCGTGACGATCGATGCGCACGAGCGGCAACCCGAGCCGCGACGAACAACGGTGGAACAGCAGACCGGACGGCGCGAGCGTGCCCGCGCCGTCCATCGCGAACTCAGCCCGGATAGGCTTCGTCGACCTTGAGTCCGGCCAGTTTGAAGATCACGCGCAGTGTCTGGGGTTTGATGTCGCGGCGTGATGCGAGTGTCGTCATCACGAAGTCCAGCACTTTCGCGTATTTGAGCAGGGTGAGGCACGTCTCCATGTCGACGCTGCCGTCGCGCATGGCTTCCGCGAGCCGCAGCATCTCGACCGAGATGTCGCGCGCCATTTCGAGTTCCAGCTGCTGCTTTTCCGTCCACTCGGGCGTGGCCAGCAGCTTCGCCATGAGCTCCTGAAACTTCTGCTCGGCGTTTCCGTTGGGTGTCGTATCCATTTGCCGCCTCATCAGATCTGAGCGCGCTTCGTTTCAGTCCCGGTGCGCTTCAGGTTACGTTACGTTCGAACCGGTGTTCCGGTCCGACCTCCCCTATGCGTACCGGCGTCATTCGACGCTGCAGCAACCGGTAGCTTGTCTTTCGTTATGCATCGTGCAAGCCGTCAGACTGTTCCGGGCTTGCAACGGACGACTGCCATGCGACACGCGTTCCAGCCGACTCGAAAATCGGACGTTTTCATGCATGAAACGTTCCAGACGAGGGTCGGTGTCGCCGTCGACGCGGAAGAATCGGGACGATCTCTTCGCGCTTTGGGTAAACTGACAGACACTTTTCCCTTCTTCCGTCACCTGACGCACGTTCGCGATGCAATCGGTGGCGCGCTCATTCGATGTCCAGCAAAACCTACGAAGTCCGTCCTAATCAATCCGTCGAACTGCTGAAAGAGCTCCATATCCTGACGCGCGACGGCAAGATGAACCAGGACAGCCGCCGCAAGCTCAAGCAGGTCTATCACCTGTTCCAGTTCATCGAGCCGCTGCTCCAAGACCTGAAAGAGACGAAAGGTGAACTGACCCTCGTCGATCACGGCGCGGGCAAGTCCTACCTCGGCTTTATTCTCTACGACCTGTTCTTCAAGGAACTGCGCGATAACTCGCATATCTTCGGCATTGAGACGCGCGAGGAACTCGTGTCGAAGTCGGAGGAGCTTGCGGAGCGCCTCGGCTTCAAGGGTATGTCGTTTCTTAATCTTTCTGTAGCCGAGTCGATTTCGTCGGACAAACTTCCGCCGAACATCGACATCGTCACCGCTTTGCACGCGTGCAACACGGCCACCGACGATGCAATCCGCTTCGCGCTCGAAAAACATGCGAAATACATCGTCGTCGTGCCGTGCTGTCAGGCGGAGGTGGCGGGCGTGCTGCGCAAGAACAAGGGCAAGTCGCTCGGCAGCGCGCTGACGGAAATCTGGCGGCATCCGCTGCATACGCGCGAGTTCGGCAGCCAGATCACGAATGTGCTGCGCTGCCTGCAACTGGAAGCGCACGGGTATCAGGTCAACGTGACGGAACTGGTCGGCTGGGAGCATTCGATGAAGAACGAACTCATCATCGCGACCTATAAAGATTTGCCGCGTCGGCGTCCCACCGAGCGGCTCAATGAAGTGCTGGAGACGCTCGGCATCACAGAGTTGCGCGAGCGCTTCTACGCCGAGGCTTTAACTTAGAAACTCGGCCGGCTCAGTCTTTGGCCGGCTCGCTCATCCATTGGCGCCAGCCTTCGAGACCGAGGCGCCGCATCGTTGCTTCGTTGCGCTCGTAGATGTCGGCGGCGTCGGGGAAGGCGTCGACTGCGCGCTCGATGCTCGCTTCCCGCAACAGGTGAAGGATCGGGTAGGGCGCGCGATTCGTGTAGTTCTCGATATCGTCCGGCTCGTTGCCTTCGAACTGATACTGCGGGTGAAAGCTCGCGATCTGCAGCGTGCCCTCCAGGCGCAACTGCTTGAGCATCCGGTCCGCGAAGAACAGGCAGTCGTTGTACTCGAGAAAATCGCCGAGTGCGTGCGGGATGATCAGCAGCGTCGTGTCGATGTCGGCGGGATCGGCGTCCATCAGCGTACGCAACTCGGTTTCCAGATCGGTCAGGACGCCTTCCACGTCGGCGGCCTCGCTGATCGTGTAGCGAATCTGATTCTTCACGTGCACCGCCTTCGCGAAAGGACACAGATTCAGCCCGATGACGGCGCGCGTCAGCCAGTGGCGCGTGGCGTCGAGAATGGCAGCGTGGGAATCGGGGGACGGCGAAGACATGGCGGTGCCAGCAAAAAAACGAAACCGCTATTTTACCGGCGCGTCTCCGCAAGCCTGTGCGACCAGCTGCTCCGCGACGCGCGGCGCAACCTTGATCGGTCCGCAACCCGGGCCGTACGTCTGGCTCGACGCATACACGCCTTCGATCAGCAGCGCGAGTCCGTTCGCGAGTTCGGCCGGATCGCGCGCGCCCGCTTCCGCGCACAGATCGTTCAGACGCTGCATCAGCCTGGTCTTGTTGTTCAGCACGCAAACGCGAGCCGGATGCGACGGATCGGGAAACTCGGCCGACACGTTGACGAACGGGCAACCGCGATAGTCTTCCTTCGACGCGCGTCCGGCCAGATCGTCGAAATACTGGACGAGCTGTTTTCGCGGCTCGCCCGGATGCCTGGCGAGGCTTTCGTCGAAGCGCGCGAAGAAGTTCTCGTCGGACTGTTCCAGGTACGCGACGACCAGATCGTCTTTCGATGAGAACTGCCGGTACAGGCTCATCTTGTTGACGCCCGCGCGCTCGACGACAGCATCGACGCCCACCGCGCGCACGCCTTCCTTGTAGAACAGGTCGGCGGCGGCGCGCAGCAGATGCTGCTGCGCGTCGGAGCCCGCCGTCTGCGCGCGACGGCTCGAGGCGGGTTTGGCGGTGTCGGAATTAGCCATGTTGGGCTTGGGGTTCATATTGAGATGTCTTGACATGTTACCGACCGGTAACTAAGATCGCAACACCAATTGTGACAGGTCAGTCACAAGTCTTTTACGAAGTTGGTAAAAATCCGACGTGGCTCGCAGGGCGATGTCCGTCAGCCGAAAAAGAACTTGGAGAACCGATGAACTGGGCAGCAAGAATGATTCGTGGGCGCTTCCACTACGGCTGGCTGGCCGTGGCAGTGGTGTTTCTGGTGCTGCTCGCCGCAGCCGGCACACGCGCGACGCCGAGCGTGATGATGGTGCCGCTCGAACACGATTTCGGCTGGAGCCGCGCGACGATCTCGCTGGCGATTTCGGTGAATATCGCGCTGTACGGGCTGATGGGACCGTTCGCGGCGGCGGCGATGCAGCGTTTCGGCGTGCGGCCGACAATTCTCATCGCGCTCGGCACGATGGCGGCGGGCGTCGGGCTGTCGTCGCTGATGACGCATCCGTGGCAGATGATCCTCGTGTGGGGCGTGATGGTCGGCGGCGCGACGGGCGTGGCGGCGCTGACGCTGTCGGCGACGGTGGTGAACCGCTGGTTCACCACGCATCGTGGTCTGGTGATGGGCATCCTGACGGCCAGCTCGGCGACGGGCCAGCTGGTGTTCCTGCCACTGCTCGCGGCGATTGCGCAGCATCATGGCTGGCGGCCCGTCGTATGGACGGTCGCGATCGCCGCCGCCGTCGTGCTGCCGCTCGTCGCGTTCCTCCTGCCGGAGCGTCCCGCCGATATGGCGCTGCGGCCGTTCGGCGAACCCGCCGACGCGCCGATCCGCTCCGACATGAGCAACAAGAACCCGCTCGCGATCGCCTTCGGCACGCTCGCGATGGCGAGCAAGACGCGCGATTTCTGGCTGCTGTTCTTCAGCTTCTTCATTTGCGGCGCGAGCACGAACGGCTACGTCGGCACGCACCTGATCGCGATGTGCGGCGACTACGGGATGACGGAAGTGCAGGGCGCGTCGCTGCTCGCGGCGATGGGCATTTTCGATCTGTTCGGCACGACGCTGTCGGGCTGGCTGTCGGACCGCTTCAACGCTCGCGTGCTGCTGTTCTGGTACTACGGGCTGCGCGGTTTGTCGCTGATCTATCTCCCGCACGCGTTCGGCATCGATTTCTTCGGCTTGCCGCTGTTCGCCGTGTTCTACGGCCTCGACTGGATCGCGACCGTTCCGCCGACCGTGCGTCTTGCCACGGATGTCTACGGCAAGGACTCGGCGCCTGTCGTATTCGGCTGGGTCGTGGCAGGGCATCAGCTTGGCGCGGCGTTCGCTGCGCTCGGCGCGGGCATGCTGCGCGCGAGCCTCGGTACGTACACGGTGGCGTCGATGATTTCGGGCGGTTTGTGCATCGTCGCGTCGATCATCGTGCTGCGGATCAATCGCGGCGAGCGGAGCGTGGCGGCGCAGGCGGCCTGACGTCGTAATCGGGTTCAAGGTGCAAACGGCGCGTCGCGGCTGAAAAGGCTCGACGCGCTTTTCTTATGCGCTCACGCGATATCTTTCTGCGCGACCTGCAACGCGGGATGCACTCACATCGGGTTATGCTAGTGGCCCTCGGGCTGCTGCCCGCCGATCATGAATTTCGACCGAGAGATGCGCATGACCAAGAAACCCGCAGCCACCGACGTTCCCATTCATGACCTGATCGCCGGTCGCTGGAGCCCACGTGCCTATTCGAGGGAGCCGGTGAGCCGCGAACAGCTGCGCGCGGTGCTCGAGGCGGCGCGCTGGGCGCCTTCGTCCTATAACCTGCAGCCGTGGCGCTTCCTGGTGTTCGACCGCTCGACGGACGAAGTCTCGTTCAAGAAGGCGTTCGACACGCTCGTGCCGTTCAACCAGGGCTGGAACGCGAATGCGCCTGTTCTGATCTGTGTGACGGCGCATACGCTGACGTCGAAGGGCGAAATCAACCGCTGTGCGCCGTACGACGCGGGCGCGGCCGCGTTGTCGCTGGTGTTGCAGGCGCATGCGCTGGGCCTCGCCGCGCATCAGATGAGTGGGTTCGACGTCAACGCGTTCCGCAAGGCGTTCGCCGTACCCGACGACGTCGAGGTGATCGCGATGATTTCGCTGGCGCACTACGGCGAGGTCGACAAGCTCGATCCCGTGCTGCGTGAACGGGAAAAGGCGGCGCGCACGCGCGTGCCGCTCGGCGATATCGCATTTGCCGGGGCTTGGAACAAGGGGTTCTGATCCGTCATTAACGGTGATGTGCAAAAACGCGGCCCATATCGGCCGCGTTTTTTTATGGCGCGGGCGTCTTATTCGTCCTCGACGGCGGACAACGGTGCAGCGACCGTTTCCAGCGAACGCCGTTCGGCATCGACGCCCCAGATCGCCGCGATCACCGCCGCAGCCAGCATCAGCGCGGAGCCGACCAGATAGCCGGAAAACACTTCGCTGCGCTGCTGCGTATCGATCAGCCTGCCGAAGAACGCCGGTCCCGCGATGCCGCCAAGCGCCGTGCCGAACGCGTAGAACACCGCAATCGCGAGCGCGCGGATTTCGAGCGGAAACGATTCGCTGACGGTCAGATACGCCGAACTCGCCGCCGACGACGCGAAGAAGAAAATCACCATCCATGCGATTGTCTGCGTCGTCACGGTCAGCATCTGCTGCTCGAACAGATAGCCGCTCAACGTGAGCAGAATCGCAGAGATCGCATAGGTCGCGGTGATCATCTTGCGACGGCCGATCACATCGAACAGTCTGCCGATCAGCAGCGGTCCCGCGAAGTTGCCGAGCGCGAACGGCAGGATGTACCAGCCGATGTGGTCGCCCGGCACGTGATAGAAGTCCGTCAGCACCAGCGCGTAGGTGAAAAAGATTGCGTTGTAGAAGAACGCCTGCGCCGTCATCAGCGACAGCCCGACCAGCGCGCGCCGCCGATGCACCACGAACAGCGTATGGAAGACTTCGCGCAGCGTCGTGCGCTCGCGGGCGCGCAGCCGCAGACGCTTGAGCGCGTCGTCGGGAAGCGCGTGGTTTTCCGCGCGAAAGCGCGCCTCGATGCCTTCGACGATCTCGCGCGCTTCCTTCTCTTCGCCGTGCGTCAGCAGCCAGCGCGGGCTTTCGGGAATCCAGACACGCATCGGCAGGATCGCCAGCGCGAGCGCCGCGCCGATGAAGAAGCACGCGCGCCAGCCCCAGTCGCCGGGGAGCAGATGCGGATCGAGCAGCACCAGCGAGCCGATTGCGCCGAGCGCCGCGCCGACCCAGAACGTGCCGTTGATCGCGAGATCGGTGTGGCCGCGCACACGCGCGGGCGTGAATTCCTGGATCGTCGAGTTGATCGCCGTGTATTCGCCACCGATGCCCGCGCCCGTCAGAAAACGAAACACGAGAAAGCTCGCGAGATTCCACGAGAACGCCGTCGCCGCCGTCGCGGCCAGATAGAGCGCGAGCGTGATGAAGAACAGCTTGCGACGCCCGAGCCGGTCGGTCAGCCAGCCGAATCCGAGCGCACCCAGCACCGCGCCCGCGATGTACGCGCTGCCCGCGAGTCCCACGTCCGCGTTCGAGAAGCGCAGCACGTCGCTCGATTTCAGCGCGCTCGCCACCGATCCCGCCAGCGTCACTTCGAGCCCGTCGAGCAGCCATGTCACGCCGAGCGCGACGACGATCAGCGAATGAAAGCGGCCCCACGGCAAGCGGTCGAGCCGCGATGGCAGATCGGTTTCGACGATGGTGGACGGGTCGGTGCGGACCGTAGGTTCCTGCATCGGATCTCCTGGACGAGCCTGATGGCGAACGGGGCATTCAGCGGGCAAATTTCGGAGGATTCTGTAAGCCGGCTGGCGAACAGCGTATCCTGTCGGATTCATCCGAGCCCGGCGCGACCCTTCGATGAAGCAAACTGCATTCCCCGCCACGACGGCGGATACCGTCCGTTGTCGGTTGATGGTGTCACCGCTTTCATGTTACAAAGCCCGTCCTCTTTCTGTTCGCGCCAGCGTGAGCGGCGAATCCTGCCATGACCTATTGCGCGATTGACTTCGGCACGTCTAATTCGGCAGTTGCCGTCCCTGTTGGCGCCGCGGCGTCGGGTCAGGCGACGCTGAAACTGGCGCCCGTCGAAGGCGCCTACACGACGCTGCCCACGGCCGTCTTCTTCAACACCGACGAGAACTCGCGCGCTTATGGGCGCGCGGCGCTCGAAGCGTATATCGACGGCTTCGACGGCCGCCTGATGCGCTCGATGAAGAGCATTCTCGGCTCGGCGCTCGCCGACAACACCACCGATCTCGGCGACGGCTCGGCGATCAAGTACACCGACGTGATCGCGATATTCGTCACGCATCTGAAGCGCTGCGCGGAGCAGACGGCGGGCACGCCGATCAGCCGTGCCGTGCTAGGCCGCCCGGTGTTTTTCGTCGACGACGATCCGCGCGCCGATCAGCTGGCGCAGCAACAGCTCGAAGCGGCGGCGCGCTCGGTTGGTTTGAACGAAATCCACTTCCAGTACGAGCCGATCGCAGCCGCCTTCGATTACGAAGCGCACCTGACGCAAGAAGGGCTCGTGCTGGTGGCGGACATCGGCGGCGGCACGTCGGACTTTTCGCTGGTGCGGGTCGGCCCCGAGCGCATGCAGCGTATCGAGCGCAAGGACGACGTGCTGGCGCATCACGGCGTGCACGTCGCGGGAACGGACTTCGACCGGCGCGTCGAGCTCGTGACGATTCTGCGCGAACTCGGCTATCAGTCGCTCGATCCGGAAGGGCGCGAAGTGCCGAACCGCATTTACTTCGATCTCGCCACCTGGCATCTGATCAACACGATCTACACGCCGAAGCGCGCGGCCGAACTTGGCCTGATGCGGCATCTGTATTCGGACACGAAGCATCACGACCGGCTGATGCGGGTCGTCGAGCAGCGCTTTGGCCATGCGCTCGCGGCGCATGCGGAAGAAGCGAAGATCGGCGTCGCGGCGGGCGGCGAGACGTTGATCGATCTGGAGATCGTCGAAGAGGACTTGCGGCTTGCATTCGACGAAGCGCAACTCGTCGCGGCCGGCAAGGACGAGACGCAGCGCATCGTTCAGGCCGCGCGTGAGACGGTGCAGCGCGCGGGCGTCGCGCCACGCGATGTCGATGCGCTGTACTTCACGGGGGGATCGACGGGACTCGCGTTTCTGTCGGGCGCGCTGGCTGCGGCTTTTCCCGATGCGAAGCCCGTGTTCGGCGATCGCCTTGCCAGCGTCGCGACCGGATTGGGCATTCACGCCCGGCGCTTATTCCGGTAAAGATTTCAGATTCCGCGCCGAAAAATCGATTAACGCAAAAACAAAAAACCCCGCCGAGGCGGGGTTTTTTTTGCGTTCCGGAAGGAAGCTAAGCTTAAGCCGGCTTGATGTTAGCGGCTTGCTTGCCCTTCGGGCCCGTCTTGACGTCGTAGGTAACCTTTTGGTTTTCCTGCAGCGTCTTGAAGCCTTCGATGCGGATTTCCGAGAAATGCGCGAACAGGTCTTCGCCGCCAGCGTCCGGGGTGATGAAGCCAAAGCCCTTTGCGTCATTGAACCACTTGACGGTACCGGTTTCCATATTACTTTTTCCTAAAAATGGTGAACAAGGCCGAAGCCCGAGGGTGCATGAAAATCAAGGAAGGGTAATGGGACCAACCGGAGTACCGTTGATGGGCGAACTACGAAAGAACCAATTCACTCGCCGCTTGAAATCCTGCACGATCTTTATACGGGCATTTCGAGAGAAGGTCAACCGTAATCTTTAAATCCTCATATGAGCCCGGGGTATTAGGCACATTCGATGCTTACAAAGCTTGCTATTTTTCCGATTTTTTTGTAAGACATAAGTGGATTTCAACTGCAATGAGGCGGTGCAACCGTTAAACTACGCCCCGCACGCGACCGGTTGCACCTGGATGCACCTGGAAAAACCCGCAATCGCGCTCGCGACCGCCCGCCGTATGCCCTAGTCTTTCCTATGACTTCCAGCCGTGTCTCATGGCCGCGGCAGCGGCGTGCTTTCAGATACAGGAGAAGACGTGAAAAGTTCTATTCAACGGCACATCGGCCCGTTTGCGCTGATGCTGACGGGACTCGGCTCGATCATCGGGTCCGGCTGGCTGTTCGGCGCCTGGAAGGCGGCGAAGATCGCGGGTCCTGCGGCGCTGTGCGCATGGGTGATCGGTGCAGTGGTGATTCTCGCAATCGCGCTGACTTACGCAGAACTCGGCGCGATGTTCCCCGAGTCGGGCGGCATGGTGCGTTACGCGCGTTATTCGCACGGCGCGCTCGTCGGCTTTATCAGCGCGTGGGCGAACTGGATTGCAATCGTGTCGGTGATTCCAATTGAAGCCGAAGCGTCGATCCAGTACATGAGCACCTGGCCGTATGAATGGGCGCATAACCTGTTCATCGAAGGCTCGTTGACGACACCGGGCTTGCTGCTTTCAGCGGTGCTCGTGGTCATTTACTTCATGCTGAATTATTGGGGCGTCAAGGTATTTGCACGCGCCAATTCGGCGATCACGATCTTCAAGTTCATCATTCCCGGCCTGACGATTCTCGGTCTGATGATGAGCGGCTTCCACAAGGAAAACCTCGGCGAAAGCTTCGGCGGCTCGGGCGTATTTGCGCCGTACGGCTGGTCGGCGGTGCTAACGGCGGTCGCAACGAGCGGCATCGTGTTCGCATTCAATGGTTTCCAGAGCCCGATCAACCTCGCGGGCGAAGCGCGCAATCCGGCGAAGAGCGTACCGTTTGCGGTGATCGGCTCGATCCTGCTGGCGCTGGTGATCTACGTGCTGCTTCAGATTGCGTATATCGGCGCAGTGAACCCCACCGATGTGATGAAGGGCTGGAACCAGTTCAACTTCAAGTCGCCGTTCGCGGAGCTGGCGATCGCGCTGAACCTGAACTGGCTCGCGATCCTGCTGTATGTCGATGCGTTCGTGAGCCCGAGCGGTACGGGCACGACCTACATGGCGACGACCACGCGCATGATTTACGCGATGGAGCGCAACAACACGATGCCGAAGATCTTCGGCAGCGTGCATCCGCTGTACGGCGTGCCGCGTCCGGCGATGTGGTTCAACCTGCTGGTGTCGTTCATCTTCCTGTTCTTCTTCCGTGGCTGGAGTTCGCTGGCGGCTGTGATTTCGGTGGCGACCGTGATCTCGTACCTGACGGGTCCGATCAGTCTGATGGCGCTGCGTCGCGCGGCAACGGATCTCGAGCGCCCGCTGCACATTCCGGGCATGAGTGTGATCGCGCCGTTCGCGTTCGTGTGTGCTTCGCTGATTCTCTACTGGGCGAAATGGCCTCTGACGGGCGAAATCATTCTGCTGATGATCGTCGCGCTGCCCGTGTTCTTCTACTTCCAGGCGAAGTCGGGTTTCTCGGGCTTCAATCAGGATCTGAAGGCAGCGTGGTGGCTGGTCGCGTATCTGCCCGTGATGGCGATTCTGTCGCTGATCGGCAGCAAGCAGTTCGGCGGCATGGGCGTGCTGCCGTACGGCTGGGACATGCTGGTCGTGATCGCGTGCGCGCTGGTCTTCTACTACTGGGGCGTACACACCGGTTATCGCACCGAGTATCTGAACGAGCGTGAATCGCACGATGAGATTCTCGAAGGCATCGGCGCCTGATTCTCAGCGCTCCACAGCTTGACCCAAGAAAAAGCCCGCCAGATTCTGGCGGGCTTTTTTATTTCGCGACGCTGCGCTCAGGCGTTGCCGAACACGTAATTCGTCATCGCCAGCGAGCGCTGGAACGTCCCGAGCGATTGAATGCCGAGTTTGTAGTCATCCGGCGCGGCGCCCAATGCGGCGAAGACGGGCAACAGATGCTCGTCCGTCGGATGCATGAACTCGGCGTGCGGCGCCTGACGCCGGTAGTCGAGCAACGCATCGATATCACGTTCGACGAGACGCGTCTCGAACCAGTCGGTGAACTCGGTGACACGCGGATCCGCGTCTTCCGGACGCGCCGAGAAATCCGCTTCGCGCAGGTTGTGCGTGATCTGGCCGGAACCGACGATCATCACGCCTTCGTCCTGCAACGGACGCAGCGCACGGCCGACGCGGAAATGATGCGCGGGATCGAGCCGCGGCTGGATCGACAGCTGCGCAATGGGCACGTCCGCGTGCGGGAACATCAGCAGCATCGGCACCCACGCGCCGTGGTCGAGACCGTGCGGCTGCGTCGTGGTCGGAATACCTTCGTCGCCGAGCAGCGCAGCGGCGCGGCGCGCGATATCGGGTGCGCCCGGCGCCGGGTACTGGATTTCGTACAACTGGCGCGGAAAGCCGTAGAAATCGTGGATCGTCTCGGGTGCGTCCGACGTGCTGGCGGCCGGCTGCAAGGTGCCCCAATGCGCGGACAGCATCAGGATCGCTTTGGGACGCGGCACTTCCGCCGACAGCGACGCGAACTCGGCGCGGGGCATCGACGGATCGATCGGCAGCGTCGGCGCGCCGTGCGACAAAAAAAGGGAAGGCAAGCGGGTCATGACAGTGCGGAAAGAGGTGAGATTGAAACCAATATAAGGCCGCACTACCGTTTGATAAACGGTCAAATCCGCATTTGATTGTCTCGCGGCGGTTGTGAATGCGCGAAACTGGAGGATGAAGCGCTACTGCTGTGGATTATTCAGGCCTCGCCAGGCAGGCGACAGCGCCGGGCCCAACGCAAACAGATCGAGCACGCGCGCGACGGTATCGTCGACCATCTGGTCGATTGTTTCCGGGTGATTGTAGAAGGCGGGCAGCGGTGGAAAGACGATACCGCCCATTTCGGTCACGGCCGTCATGTTGCGCAAATGCGCGAGATTGAACGGCGTTTCGCGGACCATCAGCACGAGCCTTCGACGTTCCTTGAGCGTGACGTCGGCGGCGCGCGTGATCAGATTGTCGGAGAGGCCGTGCGCGATGCTCGCGAGCGTTTTCATCGAGCAGGGCGCGACGATCATGCCGTCGGTCGCGAAAGAGCCGGACGCGACGCTCGCGCCGACATCGCGCACCGAATGAACGACATCTGCGAGCGGATGCACGTCTTCACGCGACAGTTTGAGTTCGTGCTGGATATTGAGCCATCCGGCGCTGGAAATCAGCAGATGGCTTTCGACGCCGCCCAGCTTGCGCAACGTCTGAAGCAACCGGATGCCGTAGACGGCCCCCGTCGCTCCCGTGATGGCGATGATCAGACGACGAGGCGCCGCAGCGCGTGTTTCCATGACGTGCGGCGCCTGTCTGCGCGATCAGGCTGCGGCGAAGAGCTGCTGCAGTTCGCCCGACTGATACATCTCCATCATGATGTCCGAGCCGCCGACGAACTCGCCGTTCACGTACAGCTGCGGAATGGTCGGCCAGTTCGAGAATTCCTTGATGCCCTGGCGCACGGCTTCGTCTTCGAGGACGTTGACCGTCTTGAACTGATCGACGCCGCATGCCTTCAGGATCTGCACTGCGCGGCCCGAGAAGCCGCACATCGGGAATTGCGCGTTGCCTTTCATGAAGAGCACGACGGGGTTTTCGTCGACGATTTGCTTGATGCGTTGTTGCGTGTCCATGACTGACCTTGCGATTCCGGTATGTGTTGGGGATAGAGACAAATGATAGCGGATTTCGCCGATGGCGACCGACGGCTGGATCGCCTGCGCGCGTCAGCCGGGCCAGCGTCCGCCGCTGATGCGTTCGATGCCGGCGAGGTCGCACTCCGAGCGCACGTCGGCGAAACCTTGGGCAACGAGAATCGCGCGGACGGCTTCGGCCTGATCGTAGCCGTGTTCCATCCACAGCACGCCGTTCGGCGCGAGCCGCGCCGGCGCGCCAGCGACGATCGCCCGAATCGCGGAAAGGCCGTCGGCTTCGTCGGTGAGCGCGCCACGCGGCTCGAAGCGCAGATCGCCCTGCGACAGATGCGGATCGCCGCTCGCGATATACGGCGGATTGCTGACGATCACTTCGAACGTGAGCGAGGCGTCGAGCGCAGCGTACCAGTCGCTTTGCGCGAACTGCAAATCGCCGCCGGGACGTTTCGGTTCGAGCAGTTTGACGGCGTTGCGCTTCGCGACATCGAGCGCTTCTGCCGAACGATCGACCGCCCAAACGCGCGCATCCGGACGCGACCACGCGATCGACACCGCGATCGCGGCTGTGCCCGTGCCGAGATCCAGCACACGAGAGCGCGCCGGATGTTCTTCCAGAGCCTGCACGGCCGTTTCGACCAGCAATTCGGTTTCCGGCCGCGGAATCAGCACATCGCGCGTGACGTCGAACTCGAGTCCGAAGAATTCGCGCAGGCCGATCAGTTGCGCGATCGGTTCGCCTGCCACGCGCCGCGTTTCCAGCTCTCGGAAGGCCGCCACCTGCGTCGGCTCCAGCGGATTATCGGCGCGCGTGATCAACTCGGTGCGCCGCCAGCCCAGCGCATGTCCGAGCAGAATACGCGCTTCGAGCGCGGGCAGCGGCGATGCGCGCAGTAGCGTGGCGACGGTATCGATGTGACTCATGCGCGCCGCTCAGTCCGCGTCGCCGAGCGATGCGAGCAGTTCCGCCTGATGCTCGGACACGAGCGCCGCGATCAGTTCGTCGAGATCGCCTTCCATGATCGATTCCAGACGATACAGCGTCAGGTTGATCCGGTGATCGGTGAGACGGCCTTGCGGGAAGTTGTATGTGCGAATGCGCTCGGAGCGGTCGCCCGAACCGATCAGGCTCTTGCGCGTCGCAGCTTCCTTCGCGTGCTGCTCGTGATATTGCTTGTCCTTGATCCGCGCCGCGAGCACCTTCAGCGCGCGGTCCTTGTTCTTGTGCTGCGAGCGGTCGTCCTGACATTCAACGACGATGCCCGTCGGCAAGTGCGTCACGCGCACGGCAGAATCGGTCTTGTTGATGTGCTGGCCGCCCGCGCCCGACGCGCGGAACGTATCGATGCGCAAATCCGCCGGATTGATCTCGACTTCGCCGATTTCATCCGCTTCCGGCATCACCGCGACCGTGCACGCGGACGTGTGGATGCGTCCTTGCGTTTCTGTCGCGGGAACGCGCTGCACGCGGTGGCCGCCTGATTCGAACTTGAGCTTCGAATACGCGGCGTCGCCCGCAATCCGTACGATCACTTCCTTGTAGCCGCCCAGATCCGATTCGCTTGCCGACATCATCTCGACCTGCCAGCGATTGCGTTCCGCGTAACGCAGATACATGCGCAGCAGGTCGCCCGCGAACAGCGCCGATTCGTCGCCGCCCGTGCCCGCGCGGATTTCGAGGAAGATGTTGCGGTCGTCGTTCGGGTCTTTCGGCAGCAGCATTTTCTGCAATTCGCCTGCGAGCGTTTCCATCCGGTCGCGCGCCGCGCGGATTTCCTCTTCGGCGAAGTCCTTCATCGACGCATCCGACAGCAGTTCCTGCGCGGTTGCCGCGTCGTTCATCGACTGACGCCACAGGCCGTACTGTTCGACGACAGGCTGCAACTCCGCGTGTTCGCGCGTGAGCTTGCGATATTGCTCGATGTTCGCCGTGATGTCTTCGCGGCTCAACAGGTCGTTCAGTTCGGCCAGCCGGGTGGTGAGCTGGTCGAGCTTGGCTTGCATGCTCGTTTTCATTGGGGCGATCGGAGCGGGCTCCGGAAAGAACGGCTACTTGGGGAAGCGGGCGGAACAGCCCGTCATGACAGCAGATGAAGCACCGTGCGGGCCTGGTCGGCCACCCGCGCGATGCCGCGGCGTGGAGCGCCGCTAACGCTCGGAAGAAGAGTGAGCGTGTTTGTAGAAGCCGCCCATCAGCTCGATCAGCTGATCGCGATTTTCGCTGCTGGCGCGGTTGAGCGCGTGCGTCGGGCCGTGGATCAGCTTGTTCGTCAGCGCCTGCGACAGCGCTTCGAGCACGGCAGCGGGATCGTCGCCGCGCGCGAGCATCTTTTGCGCTTTCTCGACTTCGGCGCGGCGCAGCGTGTCGGCCTGCGTGTGCATGTGACGGATGACGGGCACGATGCTGCGCGCGTCCAGCCACTGCATGAAATTCTGCACGCGCGTTTCGATGATCGTCTCGGCCTGCGCGACGGCGGCTTGCCGCGACGCATTGCCTTCACGAACGATCGCGCCGAGGTCGTCGACGGTGTACAGGAAGACGTCTTCGAGCTGCCCGACTTCCGGTTCGATATCGCGCGGCACGGCGAGATCGACCATGAAAATGGGACGGTGACGGCGCGCCTTCACCGCGCGCTCGACCGCGCCGAGACCGATGATGGGCAGCGTCGACGCCGTGCACGACACGATGATGTCGAACTCGTGCATGCGCGTGGGCAGTTCGGACAGCGGAATCGCGCGGCCGTTGAAGCTTTCTGCGAGACGCTGGCCGCGTTCGGCCGTGCGGTTCGCGACGACCAGTTCGCGCGGCTGCTGCGCGGCAAAGTGCGTCGCGCACAGTTCGATCATTTCACCCGCGCCGATGAACAGCACGCGCTGGTTCGAGACCTTGTCGAAAATACGCTGCGCGAGGCGCACGGCCGCCGCAGCCATCGAAACCGATTGCGCCCCGATTTCAGTCGTCGTGCGGACTTCCTTCGCAACCGCGAAAGTGCGCTGGAACAGCTGGTTCAGATACGTGCCGAGCGCGCCGGCTTCCGTGGCCGTGCGCACCGCGTCCTTCATCTGGCCGACGATCTGCGTTTCGCCCAGCACCATCGAATCGAGCCCCGACGCGACGCGGAATGCGTGACGCACGGCTTCCGACTGCGGCAGCGCGTACACGTGCGGCGCAAGTTCGTCGATGGCGATGTTGTGGTACTTCGAGAGCCAGTGGATCGCGGCTTCGCGGGCCGCCTGGTCGTCGGTGGCACAGTAGAGTTCGGTGCGGTTGCAGGTCGACAGGATCGCTGCTTCCGGCGCCGTGCGGGCGGTCCGGCCGAGGAAGATATCTTTGAACGTCGACAGCGCCGGCTTGATCTGTTCGAGCGGAAACGCCACGCGTTCGCGCAGGGCGACGGGCGCGGTGTGGTGATTGATTCCGATCGTTAGCAGTTGCACGGGGACGCTACGGCGTTTTTGGCGCGACGTATTGGGGCTATGGTTAGGCCCAATATTATAGCGTTTCCACGATTCTTTCAGTCGGCGCGGGTTTATCCGCGCTATCCGGGTTTTCGACGGGAATCCGGTCGAGACGATAACCGTAGCCATACAGCGGCGTCAGCGTGTAGCCGAATTCGGGCCGCAGTTCGAGCTTGGTGCGGATGCGCGACGCATGAGTGTCGAGCGTGCGCGACTTTACGTCGCGCCGGCGTGACCAGACGGTTTCGAGAATGTGCGCGCGCGACACCGGCCGCGACATGTTGGTAAACAGAAGCAGCGCGAATTGAAGCTCCTTCGGCGTCATCGTAATGTTCTGTCCCCGGAAGCTGACGATGGAGCGGCTGGCGTCGAACGCGTATTCGCCGAACATTTCGCGCACGCGATTGCGCGGCCGGCGAATTCCCGCGCGGCGCATCAGCGCTTCGATGCGGGCCAGCATTTCGGGGCCGCGTACCGGTTTCGACAGACAGTCGTCGGCGCCAGCCTGCAATATCGCGACCAGTTCGCTTTCGCGCGGCGCGTTCATCAGTGCGACGACGGGCAAGCCGGGCAAAACCTGGCGCACGCGCGCGATCACGTCTTCGGCGGCGGCGTCGCCGCAAAAGGCGTCAGTGACGAGGAGATCGAAGAATTCGTGTTCGGCGCCCGCGAGAAACGGCGCGCTGGTCGAAAAGTGATGGCAGGCATGGCCCCCGGCAAGCAGTAGCCGGCCGACGATTTCCGCATGCCGGAGGTCAGGCTCAATAAGGGCGATTCGCATGGACGGTGGGATGGGCGCAGCGATCTGGCGCGGAGGCTTTCAGCTTGCTTAACCTTACCCCGGCCCCTAAACTCAACCGCTACGCAGAAAGCCGTGCAGACCTTCTGGTGAATGAGAAAAAAATGCTATCCATCGATAAAACAGCCGCCTATCAGAACAGTCTTAATTTGATGGGCGGTTCGCGCTGATGGGCTGGCCGGGACTGATCATCCTTGGCGCCGTCGTGGGTGGGGCCAGCTGGTGGCTGCATCCTCTTCGGCGCGCGAGCCGCGTCGCGCTGTGGGTAGCCATGCTGGTCGGCGTGGTGGGCGCCGTCGTCGCGCACATGGCCGGCAACGTCATTCAGCTTTTCCACGACGGCGACACGCTCGAGTGGCCCGTCTGCACCGCTATTGCTCTGGTTGCCGTTGCCGTGACGGTCGGCCTGTTCTCCCGTCGATGAATACTTGCAGGTGAAACCGATGAACGTACGACTCCCCGAAACCGCCTCGATCCCTGAGCGCATCGCGCAACTGCGCGGCGCAATGAAACAGGAAGGGCTCGCCGCCTGGCTGGTGCCATCGGCCGATCCGCATCTGTCCGAATATCTGCCCGGCCGCTGGCAAGGGCGCGAATGGCTGTCCGGCTTTACAGGCTCGGTCGGCACGCTGGTCGTGACGGCGGATTTCGCCGGTCTTTGGGTCGACAGCCGCTATTGGGTGCAGGCCGAAGCGCAACTGGCGGGCACGGGCATCCAGTTGATGAAGATGTTCGGCGGCCAGCAGACGGCGCCGCACATCGACTGGCTCGCGCAGAACGTGTCGACGGGCGCGACGGTCGGCGTCGACGGCGCGGTGCTCGGCGTCGCGGCGGCGCGCGCGCTGTCGGACGCATTGAAGGCGCGCGGCGTGAAGCTGCGCACTGACCTCGATCTGCTCGATTCCGTCTGGCCGCAGCGTCCGTCGCTGCCGACGGCCGCCGTCTACGAGCACGTTGCGCCGCACGCCAGCGTGTCGCGCGCGGACAAACTGGATCAGATCCGCCGCGCGATGCAGGAGAAGGGCGCGCAGTGGCATTTCATTTCGACGCTCGACGATCTCGCGTGGCTCTTGAACCTGCGCGGCGCCGATGTGAACTACAACCCGGTGTTCGTCGCGCATGCGCTGATCGGGCTGGATCGCGCGTCGCTGTTCGTGGTGGACGGCAAGGTGCCGGCGCAACTCGCCGAATCGCTCGCACGTGATGGGATCAAGGTCGAGTCGTACGCGAAGGCGGCCGATGCGCTCGCCGCGCTGCCGAACGGCCAGACGCTGCTGATCGATCCGCGTCGCATCACGTTCGGCTTGCTGCAATCGGTGCCGGCGTCGGTGGCGATCGTCGAGTCGGTGAATCCTTCGACGTTCTTCAAGTCGCGCAAGACGGACGCCGAAGCCGCGCACGTGCGCGCGACGATGGAGCAGGACGGTGCCGCGCTCGCCGAATTTTTCGCGTGGTTCGAAGGCGCGCTGGGCCGCGAGAAGATCACCGAACTCACCATCGACGAAAAGCTGACGGCCTCGCGCGCGCGCCGGCCGGGCTTCGTCACGCTGAGCTTCGCGACGATCGCCGGCTTCAACGCGAACGGCGCGATGCCGCACTACCGCGCAACGCCCGCGTCGCATTCGACGATCGAAGGCAACGGCCTTCTGCTGATCGACTCGGGTGGCCAGTACCTGAGCGGCACGACCGACATCACGCGAGTCGTGCCCATCGGCACGATCAACGACGAACATCGCCGCGACTTCACGACGGTGCTGAAGGGCACGATGGCCTTGTCGCGCGCGAAGTTTCCGCGCGGCATCCGTTCGCCGATGCTCGATTCGATCGCGCGTGCGCCGATCTGGGAAGTGGGCGCGGACTACGGTCACGGCACGGGCCACGGCGTCGGCTATTTCCTGAACGTTCACGAAGGCCCGCAGGTGATCTCGCACTACGCGCCCGCCGAAAGCTGGACGGCGATGGAAGAGGGCATGATCACGTCGATCGAGCCGGGCATCTATCGTCCGGGCAAGTGGGGCATTCGTATCGAGAATCTCGTGCTGAACCGTGCAGCCGAGAAGACCGAGTTCGGCGATTTCCTCGAATTCGAAACGCTGACGCTGTGCCCGATCGATACGCGCTGCGTCGCGCTGAACCTGTTGCGCGACGACGAGCGCGCATGGCTCAACGCGTATCACGAGATGGTGCGCGCGCGCGTCTCGCCGCACGTGTCGGGCGACGCGAAGGCGTGGCTCGAAACGCGCACGCAGCCAATCTGACGCATTGCCGGGACGAGCACGCTGTGAGCCGCTGTAAAACGGCGGCTCGTCCGATACCTTCCCGCTTTGCCCGAAAAATTACCAACGAAAATCGCCAACGAATAGCGAGGCCCGCATGTCCGGTGTTGCCGTGATCGTGATCGACGTACAGCAGATGTTTTTCAGCGGAGCGTCCGCCGCATATCGAGGCGATGAAGTGATCGAAGGTATCAACCGGCTCACGTCGGCGGCGCGCAGGGCGAACGCGCCCGTGTTTTTCGTGCAGCACGAGAGCGACGCCAACGGCCCGCTCGCGCGCGGCAGCGACGCCTGGCAATTGCCCGCCGGGCTCGTGCGCGAACAGGCGGACGCGTCCATCTACAAGACGGTCGGCGATTCGTTTCATGAGACGCCGCTCGCCGACCAGCTTCGTCAAAACGACATCGATAGCGTGCTGATATGCGGTTTCGCGTCCGAGTTCTGCGTCAACGCTACGGCGCGCCGCGCCGAACTGCTCGGACTGCGCACGACGATCGTTTCCGATCTGCATACGACTCAAGACAAGCCGCACCTCGCCGCGGACAAGATCGTCGAGCACCAGAACTTCGTCTGGGCCAATTCGTCGATGACAGGCAAACGCGTCAAGGTGCGCCCTCTCGCTGACATTCTGCAAACGGAGTTCGCATGACCATCAAGGCAGTCGTGTTCGATTTCGGCGGCGTGCTGATCGACTGGAGTCCGCAGTATCTGTATCGCCAGCTGATTCCCGACGACGCCGAACGCGCGTGGTTTCTGTCGAACGTCTGCACGATGGACTGGGTGATCCGCCAGGACGGCGGCCAGCCGATCGCGGAAGGCACGGCGGAACTGATCGCGAAGTTTCCCGAGCACGAAGCGCTGATCCGTGCGTTCTACGAGCGCTGGCATGAAATGGTGGCGGGCGTGCTCGATGACGGAGTCGCGACCGTCGAAAAGCTCGAAGACGCAAACGTGCCGCTGTTCGGTCTGACGAACTGGTCGGACGAGACTTTTCCGTATGCGTGGGAGCACTATCCGGTGCTGCGGCGCTTCAAGGACATCGTCGTGTCGGGGCGCGTGAAGATGGTGAAGCCGGACCCGGCCATCTTCGCCGAGATGCTGCGCCGGATTCGCGCGCATCTGCCGGACATCGAAGCGCACGAACTCGTTTTCATCGACGACAACATTGCGAACGCGCGCGCCGCGAACGAACTCGGCTGGCATGGCGTGCATCACACGAACGCCGTGCAGACCGAGGCAAAACTGCGCGAACTGGGTTTGCCCGTCTGATCTCGCGAAGATGCGCTGAAGAGGGCGCTATTGCCCGAGCAGATTCTTCAGCGCGTTGCCTAATCCCTTCACCGTTTCTCCCGCGCCCTTCGCGACGCCCTCGGCGCTGACGCCCAGCGCCTTCGCCAGATTCGCGCGCAGCTCGGTCATCACGCTCTCGTTCAGCTTGAACTTCGGATCGCGCAGATTGCCGTCGATCGTGAAGTGCAGCGTGATGTCATCGCCGTGTTTCTTCAACGCGGCGACGGCGGCCTTCGTCGGAATCTGCATGAAAGTGTCGAGCGGATCGTCCGTTTCGGCCAGTTGCAGATGATGCAGTGTGATCGTGCCCGGCGCGTGGATGTGATAGTTCGTCACGGTGGCCTGCAGGTTCAGATCGAGCGTGCCGCCCTTTACCTGCGTCTTCGCGCCGGCTTTTTTCAGCAGATACGGATCGAGCGTGACGACGTCGACGCCGCGCAGCGTCGTGGTCGTCTGCGAGTCCTTGCTGGCAATTTTCATCCAGCCGTCGAACGTCACGCTGCCCGTGTGCGACGGGCCCTTGATTGCGCCTTTCATCGACAGACTGGTCGGCTCGGTGAGGTCGGGCAGATGGATGTGATCGACGGTGGCGCTTGCGTCGCTGATCACGACCTTGTACGCCGGCTTGCTGACCATCTCGTCGTAGAAGACGAACTGACCGTCCGCGAACGCGACGTGGTCGATGAGTTTTTCGGCGGGCAGCGGCGGCTTGTCTGGCGCAGCGGCGCTCGCTTCGCTGGCGGGATGGCCGGCCTGACTCATCGATTGACGCAGCTTCGGCAAAATCTCCAGCCGGCCGCTCGCGGTGCGCACGAGCGCCAGATTGAAGCCGCGCACCACGACGCTGCGCAGATGCATCCGATGCGCGAGCAGATCGCGAATGTCGGGCGTCATCGTGATTTCGTCGGCGGTGAGGGCGTCGGGCGTCGGCCAGTCTTTCGGCGCGCTCAGCCGCACGCGATGCAGCGTGATCGCCGAAAAGCCCACGTCGATCGATTCAGCCGTACCGAGCGGCGCGAGCGCATCGACGACGCGTGCTTTCACTTCGCGTTGCACGAAATACAAGCCGCCCAGTGCGAGCACGACGAACAGCACGATCAAGCCTGCGACCGCCGCCATCACGCGGCTGCCTTTCGACATCGCCATGCCACCTCCTCGTCCTTGCTGTGGCCGTGGTTCGGGTTATATCTCGTGGAGTACCGCGCATAAAGCTCGCGACGCGCGGCGCAGGCAGCGAGTGCCTGCATGGAGAACTGCGTGGACCGGATCCGATCCTGCGAGGAAAGAGAGCAACTCTTATGCCGTCCGCATCGAACCGCACGAGCGGTCCGGACGCGAACGGCAGTACAACGAACGCTTAACGGCTGATCGGCTTGTAGCGCAGACGCTTCGGACGGGCCGCTTCTTCGCCGAGGCGCGCGCGCTTGTCCGCTTCGTATTCCTGGTAGTTGCCGTCGAAGAACGTCACTTGCGAATCGCCTTCGAACGCGAGGATGTGCGTTGCGATACGGTCGAGGAACCAGCGATCGTGCGAGATCACCATCACCGAGCCGGCGAATTCGAGCAGTGCGTCTTCGAGTGCGCGCAGCGTTTCGACGTCGAGGTCGTTCGACGGTTCATCGAGCAGCAGCATGTTGCCGCCCGCGATCAGCGTCTTCGCCAGATGCAGACGGCCGCGCTCGCCGCCCGACAGGTTGCCGACGATCTTCTGCTGGTCGCCGCCCTTGAAGTTGAAGCGGCCGATGTACGCGCGCGACGGCGTTTCGTACTTGCCGACTGTCAGCACGTCCGCGCCGCCGGAGATCGCTTCGAACACCGTCTTCGTGCCGTCGAGCGCGTCGCGGCTCTGGTCGACGTACGCGAGCTTGACGGTCGGACCCTGGACGATTTCGCCCGAATCCGGCTGTTCCTTGCCCGTCAGCATGCGGAAGAGCGTCGACTTACCGGCGCCGTTCGGCCCGATGATGCCGACGATCGCGCCCGCCGGAAGCTTGAAGCTCAGGTTGTCGATCAGCAGGCGGTCGCCGTAGGACTTGCTGACGTTCTTGAACTCGACCACTTCATTGCCGAGGCGGTCGCCGACGGGAATGAAGATTTCCTGCGTTTCGTTGCGCTTCTGGTATTCCTGGCTGTTGAGTTCCTCGAAACGCGCGATACGCGCCTTCGATTTCGCCTGACGGCCCTTCGGGTTCTGGCGCACCCACTCCAGTTCCTTCTTGATCGCCTTCTGACGCGCGGATTCCGACGCCTCTTCCTGCTTCAGGCGGTCTTCCTTCTGGTCGAGCCAGCTGCTGTAGTTGCCTTTCCACGGAATGCCGTGGCCGCGGTCGAGTTCGAGAATCCACTCGGCGGCGTTGTCGAGGAAGTAGCGGTCGTGGGTGACGGCGACGACGGTGCCGGGGAAGCGCGTGAGGAACTGCTCCAGCCATTCGACGGATTCGGCGTCGAGGTGGTTGGTCGGTTCGTCGAGCAGCAGCATGTCGGGCTTTTCGAGCAGCAGCTTGCACAGCGCGACGCGGCGCTTTTCGCCGCCCGACAGATGTTCGATTTTCGCGTCCCACGGCGGCAGGCGCAGCGCGTCGGCGGCGACTTCGAGCTGCTGCTCGGGGCTGCCGCCATCCGACGTCGCGAGGATCGCTTCGTACTTCGCCTGCTCGGCGGCGAGCGCGTCGAAATCGGCGTCCGGCTCGGCGTACGCGGCGTAGATTTCGTCGAGCTTCTTTTGCGCCTGGAACACGTCGCCGAGGCCATCTTCAACGGCTTCGCGGACGGTCTTTTGCGGATCGAGTTGCGGTTCCTGCGGCAGATAGCCGATGTTCAGGTTCGGCATCGGCGTAGCTTCGCCTTCGATGTCCTTGTCGACGCCGGCCATGATCTTGATCAGCGTGGACTTACCCGAGCCGTTCAGACCGAGCAGACCGATCTTCGCGCCGGGGAAGAACGACAGCGAGATATCTTTCAGGATGTGGCGTTTGGGCGGCACGATTTTGCCGACCCGGTTCATGGTGAAGACGTATTGGGCCATTTTTGAAGTGTTGTTGATGCCGCGTGGTGTTGATGCCGCACGGCGGAATGTGGAATGTGGTGCCGACGGGGTGTCGGGGCCCGGAGGCGGGCGGAAACGGTATTGTACTTCCCGGTGGGGTTGGGGTTTGGGTTTGGGGTGGGTTTGGGGTCTTGCGGTGGCATCCGCTCTATGTTTTTGGTTTATTAGCGTTGCCCCTGTGCGGGGCGGCAGTTACTTTCTTTGCCGCCGCAAAGAAAGTAACCAAAGAAAGCGGCTTCAAACCCCCGGTGCCTGCCAGGATAACGCCGCGGCGTGCCGCAGTTGAGTTGTCGCGCAGCGACGCGAATCTCCGTAGAAAGCCCGCAGTCAGGCGCGCGGTGTGAAAAACTACACCCAGTTGGGGCACATTCGGTCGGGTTGTTTTTGCGTTCGCAGTCGGTTCGCGGCGGTATGTGTTCCAGACTGTGTGGGATTTTCGCGCCGTGCGTGGTTGACTGCGGGCGATCTACGGAGTGCGGACGTTGCTGCGCGACAGCTCAACTGCGGCATGGCGCGGCGCTATGCTTGCGGGCACCGGAGGTTCAAAAGCGGCTTTCTTTGGTTACTTTCTTTGCCGCGGCAAAGAAAGTAACTGCCGCCCCGCACAGGGGCGACGCTAATAGACCAAAAGCATAGAGCGGATGCCCGCAAGAAGCCCAGAATGGCGACTGCGTCGCAGACAGAAAAAAACCTAGTTCAACCGCCGCCCCGTCTCCTCATCAAAGAAATGAAGATGCGCCGCAGGCAAAGCGACAGAAAGCCGCTCCCCGGCTTGGGGCCGATGCCCGTGCGGCAACCGGACAGTCACATCGTGTTTGCCCCAACGACCGTGCGCAAGATTGTCCGCACCAAGCAACTCGCACGAGTCAACAAAAAGCGTCGCGGATGACGCATCAACCGCTAACCCTGGCGTCATATGCTCTGGCCGAATCCCGATCACACACGGCCGCCCAGCCGTAACATCGCGGCCGAGCCCAGCCGCACCAGAAATCGGCAGCTTCGGCCCCTCACCCGCAACTTCAAAAGACGACCCATCCTCCGTCACCCACCCACTCAACAGATTCATCCCCGGCGAACCGATGAAACCAGCCACAAACGTAGTAGCAGGCCGCTCATAAACCTCGGTGGGCGCACCGATCTGCTCCGCATGCCCGCGATTCATCACGATCACGCGCTGCGCCAGCGTCATCGCTTCGATCTGATCGTGCGTCACGTACAGGCTCGTCGTCTTGAGCCGCCCATGCAGACGCTGGATTTCGAGCCGCATCTGCACGCGCAGACGTGCATCGAGATTCGACAGCGGCTCGTCGAACAGAAACACAGCCGGCTCGCGCACGATCGCGCGTCCCATCGCGACACGCTGCCGCTGTCCGCCCGACAACTCACGCGGCTTTCTCGCGAGCAACGGTTCGAGTTCGAGAATCTTCGCCGCCGTCAACACGCGCGATTCGATCTTCGATTTCGGCAGTCCCGCGATCTTCAGCGCGTAACCCATGTTCTCCGCGACCGTCATGTGCGGATAGAGCGCGTAGTTCTGAAACACCATCGCGATGTTGCGGTCCTTCGGCTCCAGTTCGTTGACGACCTTGCCGTCGATCGCAATCGTGCCTTCCGTGATCGCTTCGAGGCCCGCGACCATCCGCAGCAACGTCGACTTGCCGCAACCCGACGGCCCGACCATCACGACGAATTCGCCATCCTCGACATCCGCGTTGATGCCGTGCAGAACGTTCTGCTTGCCGTCGTACGATTTCTTCACGCCCTTGAGCGTCAGTGCAGACATGTCTGTTTATCCTTATTTTTCCGCATCCACCAGACCGCGCACGAACCAGCGCTGCATCGCCAGCACGACGACGAGCGGCGGCAGCATCGCGAGCAGCGTCGCGGCCATCACGAGATGCCATTCGGTGGCGGTATCGCCCGATGCGATCATGCTCTTGATGCCGACCACGGCCGTCGTCAGCGACTGCTGGTTCGTGATCAAAATCGGCCACAAGTACTGATTCCAGCCGTAGATGAACGTGATCACGAAGAGCGCCGCCAGATTCGTCTTCGACAGCGGCAACACGACGTCCCAGAAGAAACGCAGCGGACCCGCGCCATCGATGCGCGCCGCTTCCATCAGTTCGTCGGGCAGCGTCAGGAAGAACTGGCGAAACAGGAACGTCGCCGTCGCCGACGCGATCAGCGGCAGCGTGAGACCGGCGTATGTGTTGCTCAGGTGCATCGACGACACGACCTGCACCGTCGGAAAGATGCGCACTTCGACGGGCAGCATCAGCGTGATGAAGATCAGCCAGAACGCGACGTTGCGGCCCGGAAAGCGGAAGAACACGATCGCAAATGCCGAGATCATCGACACTGCGATCTTGCCGATTGCAATCACCAAAGCCATCACGAGACTGTTGAGCAGCATCGTGCCGAACGGGCTCGCGGCGTTGCCCGTGCCGTGCGTCCAGATGTTCGCGATGTTTTCGAACAGCTGCGTGCTCGGCACGAGCGACAGCGGCACGCTGAACACTTCGTGCTCGTTCATCGTCGCCGCGCAGAACGCGACGTAGACAGGAAACACGACCAGCACCACGCCGATTATCAACACGACGTGGCAGAAGATATCGAAGCCGCGGCGATTCTCGATCATGAGTATTGAACCCTCCGCTCGATGAAACGGAACTGCACGACGGTCAGCCCGACGACGATCAGCATCAGCACGACCGACTGCGCGCCCGAACTGCCGATGTCGAGTCCCTGGAAGCCTTCGGCGAAAATCTTGTAGATCAGCGTGCGCGTCGCTTGAGCGGGACCGCCGCCCGTTGCGGCGTCGATGATCGGGAAGGTGTCGAAGAACGCGTAGACGAGATTGACGACGAGCAGAAAGAACGTCGTCGGCGACAGCAGCGGCAGCGCGATGCCGAAGAAACGGCGCACAGGACCGGCGCCGTCGATAGCGGCCGCTTCGATCAGCGAGCGCGGAATCGCCTGCAAGCCCGCGTAGAAGAACAGGAAGTTGTAGCTGACCTGCTTCCAGATCGAGGCGAGCACGACCAGGAACATCGCCTGCCCCGGGTTCAACGCGTGATTCCACACGATCCCGGCCTTGCCGAGCGAGTACGTCACGAGTCCGATGCTCGGATTGAACAGGAACGACCACAACACGGCAGCGATCGCGGGCGCAACTGCGTACGGCCAGATCAGCAGCGTCTGATAGGCCTTCGCTCCGCGCGTCACGCGATCGGCGCACGCCGCGAGCAGCAGTGAAATCACGAGACCGCACACGGTGACGAGCGCGCAGAAGATCAGCGTCGTTTCGAACGACGACAGGTACAGCGGATCGGCGAAAAGCTGCCTGAAATTGCTGAAACCTACGAATTCGCTCGACGTGCCGAATGCGTCCTGTGTCTGCGTCGATTGCCAGAGCGCTTCGCCCGCGGGCAGCAGAAAGAACAGCAGCGTAATGATGAGCTGCGGCGCGACGAGCAGATAGGGCAGGAAACTGGTGCCGAAGCGGGAGCGCTTGTCCATCGACGTCCCTTTCAAAGATGAGCGAACGGGCGCGCTTTGCGATAACACTCCGCGAAGCGCGCCCGCCAGGTGGAAAAACTATCCGGCTTTAGCTACCCGCTTTCTCGAAGCGGCGCAGCAGTTCGTCGCCGCGCGACACCGACGAATCGAGCGCGTCTTTCGGCGTCTTCTTGTCGGCCCAGACCTGTTCGAGTTCTTCGTCGATGATCGTGCGGATCTGCGGCATGTTGCCCAGACGCAGGCCCTTCGTGTACGGCAGAGGCGGTTTGTTGAGCATCTGCTTGATGGCCGTGTCACTGCCAGGATTCTTCTCGTAGAAGCCTTGCTGCTGGGTCAACTCGTAGGCGGCCGTGGTGACAGGCAGATAACCCGTGTCCTGATGCCACTTCGCGGCGACTGGCGGCGAACTCAGATACGCGAGGAACTTCGCGACGCCCTTATAGACGGCGGGATCCTTGCCCGACAACACCCACAGGCTCGCGCCGCCGATGATCGCGTTCTGCGGCGCACCCTTCACGTTCGCGTCGTACGGCATCATGCCCGTGCCGAAATTGAACTTCGCGTACTTGCGGATCGTCGCGAGCGAGCCCGACGAATTCGTGATGATCCCGCAGTCGCCGCTATAGAACTTGGAGACCGGTTCGTCCTTGCGGCCTGCATAGGTGAACGTGCCTTCCTTGGCCATCTTCTGCAGGAAGCTGATGTGCGCGATCTGCAGCGGCTTGTTGAATTCGAGCTTCGCATCGGCGCCGTCGAACCCGTTGTTCTCCGTCGCGAACGGCGCGCCGTGCCACGCGCCGTAGTTCTCGAGCTGAATCCAGCTTTGCCAGCCCGACGAATAACCGCACGACATGCCCGCTGCCTTCAGCTTTTGCGCATCCTGTTCGAGTTCGGCCCAGGTCTTCGGCGGCGTGTTCGGATCGAGGCCCGCTTTTTTGAACGCGTCCTTGTTGTAGTAGAGGACGGGCGTCGAGCTGTTGAACGGCATCGAGATCAGGTGGCCCGTCTTCGAGTCGCTGTAATAGCTGGCGATGGTCGGCACGAACGCCTTGTCGTCGAGCGTCATGCCTGCCTGCTTGAACACATCGGAGACGGGGACGACGGCCTTTTTCGCCTGCATCATCGTCGCGGTGCCCACTTCGTAGACCTGCAGGATCGCGGGCGCGTTGCCGCTGCGATACGCGGCAATGCCCGCTGCGAGCGTCTGGTCGTAGGTGCCCTTAAAGACGGGAACGATCTTGTAATCGCTCTGCGAGGCATTGAAGTCGTTGGCGATCGTGTTCAGGCGCTCGCCGAGCGCGGCTTCCATCGCGTGCCAGAACTGGATTTCGGTGGCGGCCTGTGCGCTTTGGTAGACGCCGAAGGTGAGTACGGCGGCGACGGATAGCGAACGGATGAACGGCTTGCAATGCATCGAGAGTCTCCTATGTCGGGATTGCGCGGTGTGCGGTCGCGCGATTCTATTTGTGGTCGATGACAGGAAAGCGTCGGCGGATTTTCTATGTGTAAGGCTGGTTGCCGAACGCGCAATTTAACATCGGAAAAATGATCGGAGGAAGGGCGATTACCCGAAGCATTGTTCGGTGTGCGTGCAACGAAGGCACAAAAAAAGCCGCGTCGAGGCGCGGCTTCTTTGATCTGCGATCCTCGCTTTAGACGGCGGGGAGCATTTAACAATTGGTCGTCAGACGTTGAACAAAAAGTTCATCACGTCGCCATCATGCACGACGTATTCCTTCCCTTCGGCGCGCATCTTGCCCGCTTCCTTCGCGCCTTGCTCACCCTTGTACGTGATGTAGTCGTCGAAGCCGATCGTCTGCGCGCGGATGAAGCCGCGTTCGAAGTCCGTGTGAATCGCGCCAGCCGCCTGCGGCGCGGTATCGCCGATATGGATCGTCCATGCACGCACTTCCTTCACGCCTGCCGTGAAGTACGTCTGCAGGCCGAGCAGTTTGAAGCCCGCGCGGATCACGCGGTTCAGGCCCGGCTCGTCCATGCCCATGTCGGCGAGGAACACTTCCTTGTCTTCATCGGCGAGATCGGCGATTTCCGCTTCGATCGCTGCGCACACCGCGACCACGGGCGCCTTTTCCGTTTCCGCATAGTTGCGCACGGCGTCCAGATGCGGATTGTTCTCGAAGCCGTCTTCCTTGACGTTCGCGACGTACATCGCCGGCTTGGCCGTAATGAGGCAGAACGGCTTGATCAGCAGACGCTCTTCTTCCGTCAGATCCAGACCGCGCACCGGCTTGGCCTGATCGAGCTGCACGCGGACCTTTTCCAGCACGGCGGCGAGCTTCACGGCTTCCTTGTCGTTGCCGGACTTCGCGGCCTTCGAGTAACGCGTGAGCGCCTTTTCGACCGTCGCGAGGTCAGCGAGCGCCAGTTCCGTGTTGATGACTTCAATATCCGACACGGGATCGACCTTGCCTGCAACGTGAATCACGTTCTCGTCTTCGAAGCAGCGCACGACGTGCGTGATCGCGTCGGTTTCGCGGATATTCGCGAGGAACTGATTGCCGAGGCCTTCGCCCTTGCTCGCGCCCGCGACGAGACCCGCGATGTCGACGAATTCGACGACGGCAGGCACGATGCGCTCCGGCTTGACGATTTCGGAGAGCGCCTTCAGGCGCGCGTCCGGCACTTCGACCACGCCGACGTTCGGCTCGATCGTGCAGAAGGGATAGTTTTCGGCGGCGATGCCCGCCTTGGTCAGCGCGTTGAACAGGGTGGACTTGCCGACGTTAGGCAGGCCGACGATGCCGCATTTGAGGCTCATGAGGTTCTCTACAAATCAGGTGGTGACAGGCTTCGGCGAACGGAGCGGACTTGCGGCACGCGGCGCGGCGCGATGCCGGCTGCGGCCCGCCGATCCGCTCGCGCCGGATGGCGCGGCACAGGCGGACTGTCGCTGGACGCCCGCCGCGCTGCAAATCAAATCAAATCAAACGCGCGCCGGGGTGCCGGATTACCGAAAACCGCAATTGTAACCCTGTCCGGCTGCGCCTTCGCGGCAGCGAAGGTTCGGCAGTGCGTGTCACCCGTCTTCGGCCTGCAACGGTCGTGCCGTCCACAATCGACGGAATTCATGCCCGACCTGCATCAATCCCTCGTCAAACAAAGCCAGAATGCCCCCGAAAGACGGCCGGGCCGATCCGTCCCCGCCAGCCCTCGCGGCTATAATGGCCGGATGAATGCTCACCATCAGTCCTTCGACGTCGCCGTGATCGGCGGCGGGCTCGTCGGCAAGACGGCGGCGCTCGCGCTGACGCAGAGCGGCCTGCGCGTCGCGCTGCTCGCACAGCACTGTCAGCCGCTAGCCGCCGACGCCGTATTCGACTCGCGCGTCTACGCGCTGTCCGCGAGTTCGCAGGCGCTGCTCGAACGTCTGCGTGTGTGGCAGGCGCTCGATGCGTCGCGGCTTGCGCCCGTGTACGACATGCGGGTCTACGGCGACGCTCACGCCGAACTGCATTTTTCGGCGTTCCAGGCGTCCGTGCCGCAGCTCGCGTGGATCGCGGAATCGTCGCTGATCGAACATGCGCTCGACGCCGCGCTGCGTTTCCAGCCCAACCTCACGTGGATCGAAACCCGCGCGCAGGGGCTCGACGTGAAAACGGGCGGCGCGACGATCGGCCTCGCGAACGGTAACGTGCTCGAAGCCGATCTCGTGGTCGGCGCAGACGGCGCGCATTCGTGGGTGCGTGCGCAGATCGGCTCGAAGGCGAACCGGCGCGACTACCGGCAGACGGGCGTCGTCGCGAACTTCAAGGCGGAGCGTCCGCACGGCGAGACGGCGTATCAGTGGTTCCGCGACGGCGAGATCATCGCGTTGCTGCCGCTGCCGAACGGTCACGTGTCGCTCGTCTGGTCGGCGCTGACGGACCACGCGAACACGCTCGTCAAGCTCGATCCCGCGCAACTCGCCGCGGAAGTCGAGCGTGCGACGATGGGTGCGCTCGGCGCGCTTGAATGCGTGACGCCCGCGCAAGGCTTTCCGCTCGCGCTGCAAACCGTCGACAAGCTGGTCGCGCCGCGCGTCGCACTGGTCGGCGATGCCGCGCATCTGATTCATCCGCTCGCCGGTCAGGGCATGAATCTGGGCTTGCGCGACGTGGCGTCGCTGGTCGATGTGATCGCGAAAAAAGAGGCGTTCCGCGATATCGGCGATATGGTGCTGTTGCGTCGCTACGAGCGTTCGCGCAGCGAGGACATCCGCGCGCTGACCATTGCCACCGACGGCCTGCAAAAGCTCTTCGGGCTGCCCGGCAATATCGCGCGTGCGGTCCGCAACACGGGCATGGCGTTCGTCGGCGCGCAGCCGCTGATCAAGCGTTGGCTGGTGTCGGCGGCGCTGGGCTGATGACGCATTGACGCACGGCGTCCCGCGTTGAACCGACGGGCGACCCACACGTCTGACAGGATCGATTACAAGGCATACCATCTGCGCAAGGCGCGCGGAACTTGAACACAGGCGAACACAGGCGCAATCGGGCGGCAAACGGCCGCGCGCCGAACCGAATCAGGAGCAGCAGCATGAAGAAACATATCCGTATCGCCGCGCTGGCGCTGGCCGTCGCGACCATCGGCCTCGGCTGTTCGGCACAGGCCGACCAGACCACCGACAAGCTCAAGTCGACGCTGCAAGCGCGTCTGAGCGAAGCGTCGATCAAGAGCGTGTCGAAGTCGCCCATCGACGGTCTGTACGAAGTGAACCTCGGCTCGCAGATCATCTACAGCGACGCGTCGGGCGATCATCTGATTCTCGGCGACATGGTCGACTCGAAGACGCGCAAGAATCTGACTGAAGCGCGTCTGTCCGAAACCAACCGCATCGATTTCGCGAGCCTGCCGTTCGCGAACGCGGTGAAAGTGGTGAAGGGCAATGGCAGCCGCAAGATCGCCGTGTTCTCCGATCCGAACTGCCCGTACTGCAAGCAGCTTGAAACGACGCTGAAGTCGATGGACAACATCACCGTCTACACCTTCCTGTACCCGGTGCTGTCGCCGGATTCGACGGTGAAGTCGAAGTCGATCTGGTGTTCCGCCGACCGCGCGAAGGCGTGGGAATCGTGGATGCAGGATCACCGCGCGCCGACCGCGCCGGGCACCTGCGACACGGCCGCGATCGACAAGAATCTCGCGCTCGGCCAGTCGATGAACGTGAGCGGCACGCCGACGGTGTTCCTCGCTGATGGCCGCCGCCTGCCGGGCGCCGTTCCTGCAGACGAACTGGACAAGGCGTTGTCGTCGGTACGCTGAGCGCGTTTCGTCTGAAATCGCGTCTGAAGTCGCGTCAGAAATCGTCTGAATGTGTTTGAAAGGAGGCGCGCTGCGCCTCCTGTGTTTTGAAGCCCCGCCGAATTTCCTCACCCGTTTTTCACACACGAGCGCCGATGAAGCCGATCCGCTACGCCATCGTTCCGAAGCAACCCGCCGCCCATCTCTTCGAAGTCACCGTCACGGTCGCCGAACCCGATCCGGCGGGCCAGCGCTTCATGTTGCCCGTGTGGATTCCGGGCAGCTACATGGTCCGCGAGTTCGCGCGCAACATCGTCACGCTGCGCGCGTTCAACGACGCGGGCCGCAAGGTGCGCGTCGAAAAAACCGACAAGCACGCGTGGCAGGCGGCGCCCGTCAAAGGCGCGCTGACGCTGCGCTACGAGGTGTATGCGTGGGACATGTCGGTACGCGCCGCGCATCTCGACGACACGACGGGCTTTTTCAACGGCACGAGCGTGTTTCTGTCGCCGCTCGGTTTCGAAGACGCGCCGTGCGTCGTCGATATCCAGAAGCCGGCGGGTCCGCAGTTCCGCAACTGGCGCGTCGCGACGGCGCTGACGGAAGCGCGCGGCACGAAGCGCTATGGCTTCGGCGAATACTCGGCGCAGAACTACGACGAACTGATCGATCATCCCGTCACGCTCGGCGAATTCGAACTCGCGACGTTCAAGGCGCACGGCGTGCCGCATGACATCGTGATTGCCGGACGCGTGGTCGGACTGGACATGGTGCGGCTGTCGGCGGATTTGCAGCGCGTGTGCGAAGCGCAGATCGCGCTGTTCGAGCCGCGCGCGAAGAAGGCGCCGATGGACCGCTACGTGTTCATGACGCAGGCCGTCACAGATGGCTACGGCGGGCTGGAGCATCGCGCGTCGACGGCGCTGATCTGCAACCGCGCGGATTTGCCCGTCACGGGCCGCGACGAAACGACGGACGGCTATCGCACGTATCTCGGTCTGTGCAGCCATGAATACTTCCACACGTGGAACGTGAAGCGCATCAAGCCGGCGACGTTCGCGCCGTACGATCTGACGCAAGAGAACTACACGACGCTGCTGTGGCTGTTCGAAGGCTTCACGTCGTATTACGACGATCTTATGCTGGTGCGCAGCGGTCTGATCAAGGACACCGACTACTTCACGCTGCTCGGCAAGACGATCGGCGGCGTGCTGCGCGGCAGCGGGCGTCTGAAGCAGACGGTCGCCGAAAGCTCGTTCGACGCATGGGTCAAGTACTACCGCCAGGACGAGAACGCGTCGAACGCGATCGTCAGCTATTACACGAAGGGCTCGCTCGTCGCGCTCGCGTTCGATCTGACGATTCGCGCGCAAACGCAGAACCGCAAATCGCTCGATGACGTGATGCGTCTGCTGTGGCAGCGCTACGGACGCGATTTCTACAAGGGCAAGGGACAGGGCATCGAAGAGTCCGACGTCGAGGCGCTGTTCGCCGAAGCGACGGGCGCCGATTTGTCCGATCTTTTCGCGGAAGGGGTGCGCGGCACGCGCGATCTGCCGCTCGAAGCGCTGCTCGCGCCGTTCGGCGTGACCGTCGAGCCGGACGTCGATCCGAAGGGCAAGCCGTCGCTCGGCGCGCGCGTGCGCGGCGGCGCGGATTGCACGCTGGCGGCGGTGCATGACGGCAGCGCGGCGCAGAAGGCCGGTCTGTCGGCCGGCGACGTGCTGATTGCCGTCGACGGCCTGCGCGTGACGGGCTCGAATCTCGACACGCTGCTGTCGCGCTATCAGCCGGGCGCGAAGGTCGAGGTGCATGCGTTCCGGCGCGACGAGCTGCGCGTCGCGCAGGTCAAGCTGGATGGCCCGGAAGTCTCGCGCTACAAGCTCGCCGCGAACGACAAGCGCGCGTCGGCCGTGACGGCGCGCAAGCGCTGGCTCGGCAAGTAACAGCAAAAAGCGGCCAAACCGGGAGGCGGATTGTTCTATCGTTGCAACAATCCGTCGCCGCCGCGGTACTTTTTCCCAGGCGGGTAAAAAAACACAATGGCTCCACTCGCGCAACACAGCGCGCCCCTCACTGGAGTCACAGATGACCACGATCCTGCAAATCAACTCGTCGGCTCGCTCGCAAGGCGCTCAATCGACGCTGCTCGCCAACGAACTGACGGCAAAGCTGCAACAATCGAATCCGGGCGCGCAAGTCGTCGTCCGCAATCTGCACGAAGACGCGTTGCCGCACCTCGACGACGCGATTCTCGGCGCATTCTTCACGCCGGCAGAACAGCGCACGGCCGAACAGCAAGCGATTGCAGCGCGCAGCGAAGCGCTGATCGCCGAACTGCAAGCCGCCGACATCGTCGTGATCGGCGCACCGCTGTACAACTTCGGTATCTCGTCGCAACTGAAGACGTACTTCGACTTCATCGCTCGTGCCGGCATCACGTTCAAGTACGGCGCGAACGGTCCGGAAGGCCTCGTGAAGGGCAAGAAGGTATTCGTGGTTTCGGCCCGCGGCGGCAAGTACATCGGCACGCCGGGTGACTCGCAGACGCCTTACCTGACGACGTTCCTCGGCTTCCTCGGTATGACGGACGTGAACTTCATCTACGCGGAAGGCCTGAACATGGGCCCGGACGCAGCGAGCGCGGCACTGGCCGGCGCACGCGAAGCAATCGCCGCAGCGTAAGCGCGCGACGCTCGTTCAATAAAAAACGCCACGGAATGTCGATTCCGTGGCGTTTTGCTTTGTGATGTTTGAGGCGTGAGGTGTGGCGCTTTTCAGGCGAAGACTTCGCCCGTTTCCGGCAAGCGCCAGTCGATAGCCTGACGGCCGTGCGTTTCGAGAAACTCATTGGCGAGCGCGAAATGCCGGCATCCTAGAAAGCCTCGATGCGCTGACAGCGGCGAAGGATGCGGCGCTTCCAGCACGCAATGGGACTTGCCTTCGAGCAGCGCACGCTTGGCCTGCGCGTGCGCGCCCCACAGCATGAACACGAGCCCTTCGTGACGCATCGCGAGTTCGTGGATCAGCGTGTCGGTGCATTTTTCCCAGCCGCGTTTCGCGTGGCTCGCCGCGCGATCGCGTTCGACCGTCAGCACCGTGTTGAGCAGCAGCACGCCTTGTCGCGCCCAGGCGTCGAGGCAGCCGTGCTGCGGCGTTTCATAGCCGAGACTCGCGGCGATTTCCTTGAAGATGTTGCGCAGCGACGGCGGCGGACGCACCGAAGGCGGCACCGAGAACGCGAGTCCATGCGCCTGCGGCGTGCCGCGATCTTCGCCGTGATATGGATCCTGGCCGAGAATCACGACCTTGACGTCGTCGGGGCTGGTTAGGCGCAGCGCGCGGAACACGTCGGCGGGATAGACGGTCTTGCCGTCCGCACGCTCGCCGTCGACGAAACGGCACAACGGCGCGTACGTGTCGCTGTCGATAAACGGCTTCAGATGCGCGCGCCATGCTGGCGGCAACGCTTCGAATTGCGATTCGAGCGTCTGGATGTCGACAGTTGGAGTTGGAGCTGCGGCGTTGGTGTCGTCGTCGGTGAAGAGCGACGGCTGCGTCGGCGGAGTGCGGGAGCGTTTGGCGGAATTCATGGCGGGCTAGTGTGGCAGCAAACGCGCACGCGCTCAAGGTTCGTCGCGTTCGCTTGCATGTTTGCCGCCGCGTTCTGCCCGCGTAGTGGGTTACTTCGAGCCGCCTTCGCGCAGACGATAGCCGCGCTGCGCCTTGCTCACGTCATCGGGACGCAAGCCATGAACGGCGTTCGCCAGTTCCGCCGACAACGTGTTCAGCGCGCTCGCCTCGCCGTGCTTCAGTTCCAGCTCGACTTCGCAGATCGGCGCACGACGCTGTTCGCCGTTCACGTCGGCGAGAACTTCGCCTTGATCGATGGCCGCTTCGATATCCGCGCCGTCGACGCTCACATGCCAGATCGTGCGCGAGAAATTCGTGCTGAACAGATGAATCAGTTCGTCACGCGCGCTGCGCAGCGCTTCTTTCGACGGCTCGTCGTCGCACGCTTCGAGCAGCGCGTCGATTTCGAGCGCGTTGCCTTTGACGGGCATTTCCCACTCGTGCCGGCTGTGCAAACCGCCCGTCGACGTGCCGACTGTCTTGTACGTCTGCAGCCAGCCGTCCGGCGTGCGGCGCACGCGCACCGCGCTTTTCGCGCGCGCGAGCGTCAGCGACGGCGTGTCGAAATAGCTGTTTTCCAGCGTGATCGTGCGGCCCGCGCCGCCTGCACGCTGAATGAACCATTGCGTGGCCGCGCCGACCTGATCGGTCGGCAGCGCCAGCTTGATCTCGTGTTCCATGCCCATCGCCAGACTCGCTTTTGACGTTCGCCGAACTCAGAAGAACATTCGCGCAAGTTCTGCGCCCGGCTCTTCCGCGCGCATGAACGCCTCGCCGACGAGGAACGAGTTCACGTCCATCGCGCGCATCCGCTCGACGTCGACGCGCGACAGGATGCCCGATTCCGTCACGACGATCCGGTCGTCCGGCATCATCTCGAGCAGGCCGAGCGTCGTGTCGATCGACGTTTCGAACGTGCGCAGATTGCGGTTGTTCACGCCGATCAGCGGCGTTTTCAGCGTCAAGGCTTCGACCAGTTCGTTCTTGTCGTGCACTTCGACGAGCACCGCGAGACCGAGCGAGTGCGCATACGCTTCGAGATCCTGCATCTGCGAGGTTTCGAGCGCGGCGACGATCAGCAGGATCGCGTCCGCGCCCATCGCGCGCGCTTCGAGGATCTGATACGGATCGACGATGAAGTCCTTGCGCAGCACGGGCAACTGGCACGCGGCGCGCGCTTCTTCCAGGTACTGCGCGCTGCCCTGGAAGAACTGCACGTCGGTCAGCACAGACAGACACGCCGCGCCGTGCTTCGCGTACGAGCGCGCGATGTCGGCAGGGACGAAGTTGTCGCGCAGCACGCCTTTCGACGGGCTCGCCTTCTTGACCTCGGCGATTACGGCCGCGAGACCGGCTTCGTGCTTCGCGCGGATCGCGCCGACGAAATCGCGCAGATCGCGCGAGGATGCCTGCAGACGCAGCTCTTCGAGCGGCGCGCTTTGCTGCGCGACGCGCACTTCTTCGCGCTTGACGCCGATGATGCGGTCGAGAATATCGCTCATGTGAATTCCGTTACTTGATCAATGCTTGAACTGCTGCGTGAAGCGGACCAGCTCGTCGACTTTCGCGCGCGCCTTGCCGCTCGCGATCGCTTCGCGCGCCATCAGGATGCCGTCGGCGATCGACTCCGCGACGTTCGCCGCGTACAGCGCCGTGCCCGCGTTCAGCGTGACGATTTCGCGCGCGACGCCCGGCTTGTTGTCGAGCGCTTCGAGCAGCAGCACCTTCGATTCCGTCGCGTCGGCCACTTTCAGCGTCCGGTTCGACACCATCTGCATGCCGAAGTCCTCGGGGTGAATCTCGTACTCGGTCACTTGACCGTTACGCAGTTCGCCGACCTGTGTCGCCGCGCCCAGCGACACCTCGTCCATGCCGTCCATACCATACACGACCAGCACGTGTTGTGCGCCGAGCCGCTGCATCACGCGAACCTGAATGCCGACGAGGTCCGGGTGAAACACGCCTTGCAGCTGGTTTGGCGCGCCGGCGGGGTTCGTTAGCGGCCCGAGGATGTTGAAGATGGTCCGCACACCGAGTTCGCGGCGCACGGGCGCGATGTTCTTCATGGCGGGATGATGGTTCGGCGCGAACATGAAGCCCATGCCCGTTTCGGCGATCGACGCCGCCACCTGTTCCGGCTGCAGATCGATATTGACGCCGAGCGCTTCGAGCACGTCTGCACTGCCTGACTTGCTCGATACGCCCCGGTTGCCGTGCTTCGCGACCTTCGCGCCCGCTGCCGCCGACACGAACATCGTGGCCGTCGAAATATTGAACGTATGCGAACCGTCGCCGCCCGTGCCGACGATATCGACGAAGTTCGAGTTGTCCTGCACGTCGACGTGACGTGCGAACTCACGCATCACCGTGGCGGCCGCGGTGATTTCGCCGATGGTCTCTTTTTTGACGCGCAAGCCGGTGATGATCGCAGCTGCCATCACGGGCGACATGTCGCCGCGCATGATGAGGCGCATCAGGTGCAGCATTTCGTCGTGGAAAATCTCGCGATGCTCGATCGTGCGTTGCAGCGCTTCCTGGGGCGTAATCATGATGACGTCTCCTTTTTTATTCAGGCGCTGCGTGCCGCAGTTTTCGACTGCTTCACGAAGTTTTCGAGCAGGGCGTGGCCGTGTTCCGACAGGATCGATTCCGGATGGAACTGCACGCCTTCCACGGCGAGCGTCTTGTGACGCACGCCCATGATTTCGCCGTCGTCGGTCCATGCGGACACTTCGAGGCAATCGGGCAGCGATTCGCGTTCGATAGCGAGCGAGTGATAGCGCGTGACGGTGAAATGCTTCGGCAGGTCGGCGAATACGCCTTTGCAATCGGTTTCGATCTGGCTCACCTTGCCGTGCATGATGGTCTGCGCGCGCACCACACGGCCGCCGAACGCTTCGCCGATCGCCTGATGGCCGAGGCACACGCCGAGAATCGGATACTTGCCGGAAAATTCGCGCAGCACGTCGAGCGTGATGCCCGCGTGTTGCGGATTGCTCGGTCCCGGCGACAGGCAGATGCGCTCGGGGTTGAGCTTCGCGATCTCGTCGAGGGTGATTTCGTCGTTGCGATAGGTCCGCACGTCTTCGCCGAATTCGCCGAAGTACTGGACCAGGTTATAGGTGAACGAGTCGTAGTTGTCGATCATCAGCAGCATGGTCAGTCTCCGTCAGAAGTCGCTATCGAGGCCGTCTTGGACCTGCTCGGCGGCGCGCAGCACGGCGCGCGCCTTGTTTTCGGTCTCTTGCCATTCGGATTCGGGCACCGAGTCGGCGACCACGCCCGCTGCCGCCTGAACATACAGATTGCCGTTGCAGATCACGCCCGTGCGGATCGTGATGGCGAGATCCATTTCGCCCGTGAACGACAGATAACCGACGGCGCCGCCGTACAGGCCGCGCTTCACGGGTTCGAGTTCGTCGATCAGTTCCATCGCGCGAACCTTCGGCGCGCCCGACAGCGTGCCCGCCGGGAATGTTGCGCGCAGCACGTCGAAATTGGTCATGCCCGGTTTCAGCTTGCCTTCGACGGAACTCACGATGTGCTGCACGTGCGAGTACTTTTCGATCACCATCTTGTCGGTCACGACAACCGAGCCGATTTCCGCGATACGGCCCACGTCGTTGCGCGCGAGGTCGATCAGCATCACGTGCTCTGCGATTTCCTTCGGGTCGTTCAGCAGTTCGGTGGCGAGTTCGGTATCGCGCTCGGGCGTGTTGCCGCGCGGACGCGTGCCCGCGAGCGGACGGATCGTGACGATACGGTCTTCGTTGCGCTTTTCCTGACGCACCAGAATTTCCGGCGACGCGCCCACCACATGGAATTCGCCGAAGTTGTAGTAGTACATGTACGGCGAAGGATTCAGCGAACGCAGCGCGCGATACAGCGACAGCGGATTGTCACGGTACGGTTTGGTCAGACGCTGGCCGACCTGCACCTGCATCAGTTCGCCTGCGGCGATGTATTCCTTCGCCTTGCGTACGGCGGCGAGGTAATCGTCCTTCTTGAACTCGCGGAAAATTTCAGTGCGCACGCTCGCCGACGTAACGGGCGGCTGCACGGTCGTGCGCAGACGCTGCTTCAGATCGCGCAGACGCTGTTTGGCGCGCGTGTAGGCTTCGGGCGTGGTCGGATCGGCGTAGATCACGAGATACAGCTTGCCTGCGAGGTTGTCGATGACGGCGACTTCTTCCGTCAGCAGCAACTGGATGTCGGGCAGGTTCAGATCGTCGGGCGGGGCCGTGTGCGCGAGCTTCTTTTCGATGTAGCGCACGGCGTCGTAGCCGAAGTAGCCCGCCAGACCGCCCGCGAAACGCGGCAGCCCCGGACGCAGCGCAACCTTGAAGCGCTTCTGGAACTGCTGGATGAATTCGAGCGGATCGCCGTCGTGCGTCTCGACGACCTTGCCGTCCTTTACGACTTCCGTCACGCCGTTGCTCGTGCGGATCAGCGTGCGCGCCGGCAGGCCGATGAACGAGTAGCGGCCGAAGCGCTCGCCGCCCACCACCGATTCGAGCAGAAACGAGTTCGCGCCGTTGCGCTCGGTCTGCGCGAGCTTCAGATACAGCGAGAGCGGCGTTTCGAGGTCGGCCAGCGCTTCGGCGATCAGCGGGATGCGATTGAAGCCCTCGTTGGCGAGGGACTGAAATTCGAGTTCGGTCATGTTCCGATCCTGTTCGTGTGTCCGGCGGTGTGGTGCGTCGGACATGGCATGGCTGCGTTACCGGTCGAATGTGCTCGTCACAGGTAAAGAAACCGGCGCGCGCTTACCCGACGACGCATGCACGGCTTCACAGCACGACGATAGTACGCAAGGTACGCGACGGCTAGCTGAAACTCGATACAGCGAGGTTGTACCGGTCGAAACCGGCAGGTCGGGAAAAGCGCGGAAGCGCAGCGAATGAAAAAACGGGTGCCAAAGACGAGCTTCAGCGTACCTCAGGGCGAGGTATCAGCGCGACCAGCGACGCCAGGGCCAGGCTCCCCGGTCGATCGTGCTCAGACTCCGTTTTTTATTCAGAAACATGAGGAAGACTTTGATTAAGTCGAATGATTAAGTGCCGCCTGAGCGGCGCTCGTTTTACTGCTTGTTTGCTGCATTGTGCGCTGCGATCGCCTTGGCGGCGCCCAACAGCGACACAACTATACCATCCGATTTTATGGTTTGCACAGCTTCGCCGTGGTTATAGCCATATGGCACAGTCAACGTCGACATCCCGGCCGCGCGGCCCGCGAACGCATCGTTCTGCGAATCGCCGATAGCGACGGCGTCCTGCGGCGACACGCCGAGGCGTTCGCAGGCCGTCAGCATCGGCAGCGGATCGGGCTTTTTCGCCGCGACGCTGTCGCCGCCCAAAACGACGCTGAAGTAGCGCAGCAGTCCGTGATGCTCGAGCAGTTGCGTCGCGAAGCGATGCGGCTTGTTGGTCACGCACGCGAGCTCAAGGCCGGCTTCGCGCAACGCGATCAACCCCGCTTCGACGTCGGGATAGAGCCGCGTGTGCAGACCGTTGATCTTCGCGTACTCCTCCTGATAGATCGCGAGCGCCTCGTCGAAACGCGACTGCGCCAGATCGGCCTCGAAGCGCGGCGCGAGCACGCTGCGAATCAGGTGCTCGGAGCCTTTGCCGACGTAGTCGATGACTTCCTCGCGCGTGGTTTCTTCCGCGTCGAACTGGGCGAGCATGCCGTTCAGCGAAGCAGTGAAGTCGTCGGCGGTATCGACCATCGTGCCGTCGAGATCGACGATGGCCGCGCGGATCTTGCCGGCCGTGAACGCGGGAGCGGGGAAAAGAGGCGTCGATTCCATCTCAGCGCTCGACCGATGCCAGCGCACCGCGCATCTTGTCGATGATCGTCTTGTAGTCGGGATGGCCGAAGATCGCCGAGCCTGCCACGAACGTATCCGCGCCCGCTGCCGCGATTTCCGCGATGTTGTCGGCCTTGACGCCGCCGTCCACTTCGAGATGGATCTCGCGGCCGGTCTTTTCCTTGTACGCGTCGATTTTCGCGCGTGCCTCGCGCAGCTTGTTCAGCGCCTCGGGGATGAACGACTGCCCGCCGAAGCCCGGATTCACCGACATGATCAGCACGAGATCCAGCTTGTCCATCACGTGATCGAGGTAGTTCAGCGGCGTCGCGGGGTTGAACACGAGGCCGGCCTTGCAGCCGTGATCGCGGATCAGCGACAGCGTGCGGTCGATGTGGTCCGAGCCTTCCGGATGGAAGCTGATCACGTTCGCACCGGCTTTCGCGAAGTCGGGCACGATGCGGTCGACGGGGCGCACCATCAGATGCACGTCGATGGGCACGTTCACGTGCGGGCGGATCGCCTCGCACACGAGCGGTCCGATCGTCAGGTTCGGCACGTAATGGTTGTCCATCACATCGAAGTGAATCCAGTCGGCGCCGGCGGCGACGACGTTGCGGACTTCTTCGCCGAGCCGCGAGAAATCGGCGGACAGGATGCTGGGAGCGATGCGGAATTGAGTCATGGCGTGGGGTGGGGCGGGAGACAGAAAGCGCTATTTTAGCGCTGGCGGACGCGCCGCGGCCTCGGGCGCATCATGCGCGCAGCTCGGTTGGCGTAATCTTCTCGGGCCTTGTCCTGTTGGCCAATGCGGTTGCGGGTCCGCGCGGCATCAAGCAGAATGCCAAACCATGTCAACGCCCTGTGCGGGCACGCCGCCATTCGCGCGCGAACCGCCAGCACACGGCCTCGCGCGGATCCTTCGCGCGCTTCGCTCACTATCGGAATCAGCATGAGTCAGTACGAATTCAGCGTGGCTTCCCAAGTGCGGTACATCGCCGAAGAGTCGGACCCGGAGCATCGGAAATACGCTTTCGCCTACACGCTCACCATCCGCAATACGGGCCAGGTGACCGCGCAGCTAATCGCGCGCCACTGGGTGATTACAGATAGCGAAAATCGCGTTCAGGAAGTGAAAGGCCTGGGCGTGGTCGGGCATCAGCCTTTGCTGAAGCCGGGCGAGCAGTTCGAGTACACCAGCTATGCGGTGATCGCGACGCCCGTCGGCACGATGCGCGGCGAGTACTTTTGCGTGGCGGAAGACGGCGAGCGCTGGGACGCGCCCGTGCCGGAATTCGTTCTGCGCATGCCGCGCACGCTGCATTGAACGGAAAGCGCTGCGCGCAGTCAGTTAGCGACGCGGCTGTTGCTGCGGCGGGACCGCTTTTGCGTCCTGCTTCTGGCGTGCGGCATTCTTTTTCTTGCCGGACGCTGTCCACACAACGATGAAAATCAGCAGGAAAAGCGCTACGAGCGATTCGAGCGCGAAGATGAGCATCGGGTATTCGTCGAACAGATCAGACATGGCAGTTTCCATCGAGAACAATCATTGTATGCGCTTTGCCCGTCGGACCGTTGCGTGGGCGGGCGCCTTGTCACTGGCCGTGTTGCTCGCGTCGTGCGGCGGCGGCGGCGTCGTACGTCCTTCCGTTTCGCCGCCCACGGGCGCCGCGATCATCCCCGGCCAGATCGCTTCGCAGCGGTTGACGGCCGTCGCCTGGCAACAGGTGCCGGGCTGGCAGGACGATTCGCTGATCGGCGCGGCTGCGGCGCTGCGCCAGAACTGCGCGCGCCTCGCGGCCCAGCCGACATGGCGGCGCGCCTGCGCAGCTGCGCTGATGCTGGACGACCTGGACGTAGCCAGCGCACGCACCTTTTTCGAAACCTACTTCACGCCGTTCCAGTTCGCCAACACCGACGGCTCGCTAGACGGACTCGTGACAGGCTACTACGAGCCCTTGCTGCGCGGATCGCGCGTGCGTCATGGCGTGTATCAGACGGCCTTGTACCGTTGGCCGTCTGCGTATCGTCCCGGTTCACCGATGCCGGCGCGTGCGCAACTCGAACGCTCGGGCGTGCTGAACGGCAATGAGCTGGTCTGGGTCGACGATCCCATCGAGGCCTTCTTCCTGCAGGTGCAAGGCTCGGGGCGCGTCGTGATGGAAGACGGCAGCGTGATGCGGGTCGGATTCGGCGGGACGAATAATCAGCCGTACAAGTCGATCGGCCGCTGGCTGCTCGATCGCGGCGAACTGACGCCGGCGCAGGCAACCATGCAAGGCATCAAGGGCTGGGCGCGTGCGAACCCGACGCGTGTCGATGCGCTGCTCGATACCAATCCGCGCTTCGTGTTTTTCCGCGAGATGCTGTCGAATGAGGCTGCGCCCGCGGGCGGCGCCGATGGCCCGATCGGTGCGCTGGGCGTGCCGCTCACGCCGGAGCGATCGATTGCCGTCGATCCGTCGTCGATTCCGCTCGGGACGCCCGTCTTCCTGCAGACAACGCGTCCGATGACGAACGCGCCGATGAATCGCCTGGTGTTCGCGCAGGACACCGGCTCGGCAATCAAGGGCGGCGTGCGTGCCGACTATTTCTGGGGACTCGGCGATGAAGCCGGGGATCTGGCCGGCAAGATGAAGCAGGCGGGTCGGATGTGGCTGCTGTTGCCCAACTCCTGATCTTGAGACGGAGCGGTTGCCTGTAACGGAAAAGCCCGACGGCAGATGTCATTGCCGTCGGGCTTTTGCTTTCTGTCAGCCAGTTGCGCTAGGCATCGACGCTTACGCGCCTGCCTTGCGCTTGTCGATCACACGACGCGCCTTACCCACCGACCGCTCGATACCATTCACGCCGAGCAGCACCACGTTCGCGGTGACGCCGATCAAGGCCTTGATGTCGTAAGCCAGCGCCTGTTTTGCCGCCGACAGTGCGGCCGTGTCGGGCGCGGTTTCCGGACATGGTTCGACGTTCAGCGTCATCACGTCCAGCGGGCCTTCCTTGGTCAGCACGATCTGATAGTGCGGCGCGAGCGCGTTCTGCTTGAGCAGCAACTCTTCGATCTGCGTCGGGAACACGTTGACGCCGCGGATGATCATCATGTCGTCCGAGCGGCCGGTGATCTTCTCCATGCGACGCATCGTGCGGGCCGTGCCGGGCAGCAGACGCGTGAGGTCGCGCGTGCGATAGCGGATGATCGGCAGCGCTTCCTTCGTTAGCGATGTGAACACCAGCTCGCCCAGTTCGCCGTCGGGCAGCACTTCGCCTGTCTCGGGGTCGATGATCTCGGGATAGAAATGGTCTTCCCAGATCGTCGGGCCGTCTTTGGTCTCGACGCATTCCGACGCCACACCCGGTCCCATCACTTCCGACAGGCCGTAAATATCGACGGCATCGATTCCCATGCGTTCCTCGATCGCGCGGCGCATGTCGTTGGTCCACGGCTCCGCGCCGAAGATGCCGATGCGCAGCGAGCAATCCTTGGGGTTGACGCCCTGGCGTTCCAGTTCGTCGGCGATCGACAGCATATAGCTCGGCGTCACCATGATGATGTCGGGACGGAAGTCCTGAATCAGTTGCACCTGTTTCTCGGTCTGTCCGCCGCCGAACGGAATGACAGTCAGGCCCGCGCGCTCGGCGCCATAGTGGGCGCCAAGACCGCCTGTGAAAAGGCCGTAGCCGTAGCTCACATGCACCTTGTCGCCGCGTCGCGCGCCCGCTGCGCGGATGGAGCGCGCGACGAGATTCGCCCAGTTGTCGATGTCGCGCGCCGTGTAGCCGACGACGGTTGGCTTACCCGTCGTTCCCGACGACGCGTGAATCCGCGAAATCTGTTCTTGCGGCACGGCAAACAGACCGAACGGATAGTTATCGCGCAGATCCTTCTTGGTGGTGAACGGGAAGCGCGACAGGTCGGAAAGCGTCTTGACTTCAGACGGGTGAACGCCCGCTTCGTCGAACTTGCGCCGGTAGACGGGCGAATTTTCGTATGCGTGCGTGAGCGACCATTTCAGCCGTTCAAGCTGCAGCGCAGCGAGTTCGTCGCGGCTCGCCTTTTCGATCGGGTCGAGCGGGAGCGGGTTAGTCATCGAATGTCTCCTTGCTTTCAGAATAGGATGCCGCCGCGCGAAAGGCGACGCAATTACTTGAAGGGGTGACGCTGCCCGTCAGTTGTCGACGGGGATCACCGTGCCTTTGATCTGCGCGGACTTGCCGCGAAACATTGCAACGGTCTCGTTTGCGCGATTCGTCACGCGAATGTCGTAGATGCCGTTGCGACCGCTCAATGTCTGCTCGACGGCTTCTGCCGTGAGGACGTCGTCACCTTGTACCGGGCGCAAAAACTCGATGGAGCAGCCTGCTGCGACGGTGTTGATGTTGTATGAGTTGCAGGCGAACGCGAATGCCGAGTCGGCCAGCGTGAACATCAGGCCTCCGTGGCAAATCTGATGGCCGTTCAGGAAGTCGGGCCGCACGTTCATGCGAAGGCGCGCATAACCGGCGCGCACTTCGAGGATTTCGATGCCGAGCGCCTTGCTGCAGGCGTCGTTTGCATACATGGCTTCGGCCGTTGCGCGGGCGAGTTCGTCGGGCGTCATTGTGTTGCTCAGGTCGGGTTGCGTGGACATGTCAGCGGCCTTCGAAGCGCGGTGCACGTTTTTCGATGAACGCGCGGACACCTTCGGAATAGTCATGCGACGCGCCTAGTTCACGTTGCATGTCGCGTTCGAGATCGAGTTGCTGATCGAGCGTTTGCGTCGCGCTGGAGCGCATCGCCTGCTTGATGGCGGCGATCGCGCGCGTGGGTTGTTGCGCGAGTTGCACTGCCAGCTTGCCGGCTGCAGCTTGCAGCTCGGTATCGTCGACGACTTGCCAGATGAGCCCCCAGCTTTCGGCCTTTTCGGCACTGAGCTTGTCGCCCGTGAGCGCCAGTCCCAACGCACGAGCCATGCCGACGCGCTGCGGCAGGAACCACGTGCCGCCCGAATCCGGCACCAGCCCGATTTTGACGAACGCCTGAATGAAGCTGGCGGAACGCGCAGCCAGAACCAGATCGCAGGCGAGCGCGAGATTCGCGCCCGCTCCCGCCGCGGTGCCATTCACTGCGGCGATAACGGGCAACGGCAGTGCTTGAAGACGGCGGATCAATGGATTGAAATGCTTGTCGATCAGGTCGCCGAGGTCCGTCATCGCGCCCGGCGTGAAGTCGAGATCGGCCAGATCCTGACCGGCGCAAAACCCGCGGCCCGCGCCAGTCAGTACGAGGGCACGAGCGCCCGAAGCCTCGACCTCGTCGAGCGCCGCGCTCAGTTCGTCATGCATCGCGCGCGTGAAACTGTTCAGCTTGTCAGGGCGGTTCAGCGTCACGGTGGCGACGCGCGTGGCCGCGTCGATGTCTACGCGGATCGCTTCATAGGGCATCGATTGTCTCCTCGTCTCCATAGGTTTCGAATCTCGGGCTGTTCAGACGCGCTCGATGGCGAGCGCGATGCCTTGGCCGACGCCGATGCACATCGTGCACAGGGCGTAACGGCCACTGGTGCGTTCGAGCTGATAGAGCGCCGTCGTAATCAGACGTGCGCCCGAAGCGCCGAGCGGGTGACCGAGCGCGATAGCGCCGCCGTTCGGATTCACTCGCGGATCGTCGTCGCGCAAACCGAGTTGACGCATGACGGCAAGACCTTGCGACGCAAATGCTTCGTTGAGTTCGATCACGTCGAACTGGTCGAGCGTCATATTGAGTTGCTTCAACAGCTTCTGCGTAGCGGGCGCCGGCCCGATACCCATGATGCGCGGCTCGACGCCGGCTGTGGCCATGCCGAGCACACGAGCGCGCCGACGCAGGCCGTACTGTTCAGAGGCTTCCCGGCCGGCAATCAGAAGTGCGCACGCGCCATCGTTGACGCCCGACGCGTTGCCCGCAGTGACGGAACCATCCGGACGTACAACGCCCTTCAGTTTGCCGAGCGCTTCGAGCGATGTTTCGCGCGGATGTTCGTCGAGCGTGACGCGGACCGGATCGCCCTTTTTTTGCGCAATTTCGACGGCCACGATTTCCTGTGCGAGCGTGCCGTCGCGTTGGGCGCGCGCTGCCTTCTCCTGGCTGCGCAGCGCGAACGCATCTTGATCTGCGCGGCTGATGTTGAAATCAACGGCGACGTTTTCTGCCGTTTCGGGCATCGAATCAACGCCGTGCGCGCGCTTCATTTGCGCGTTGACGAAGCGCCAGCCGATGGTCGTGTCGTAAATCTCCGATTGCCGGGAGAAGGCCGACGTTGCCTTGCCCATGACGAACGGCGCGCGCGTCATGCTTTCGACGCCGCCTGCGATCATCAGACGTGCCTCGCCCGCCTTGATCGCGCGGGCCGCCGAGCCGACTGCGTCCATGCCCGATCCGCAAAGCCGGTTGATCGTGGCGCCCGGGGCGTCTGTCGGCAAACCGGCGAGCAACGCGGACATGCGTGCGACGTTGCGATTGTCTTCCCCTGCCTGATTGGCGCAGCCGTAGATCACGTCGTCGAGCGCGCGCCAGTCTACGCCCGGATTCCGTTCGATCAGTGCCTTGATCGGGACAGCGCCGAGGTCGTCCGCGCGGACGTCTTTCAATGCGCCGCCATAGCGGCCGAAGGGAGTGCGGATCGCGTCACAGATAAAAGCGTCGGTCATGTCGGAGTTCCTGCGGAGAGAGGGCAGGCAATGCGCCGGCCCTTGGACTGCATGTTAGTTCGACGTTCGACGCATGTTCAGTCGGCCTGGAGTTATAGGCCAAAACGTCGGTCAAACGTCCTATATCGTTCAGCCGACTTACGCGGCGACGGCCTTCGGTTCAACATGAACCCGACTTTGAACGACGCGGAAGCGGTTCGCGACGAACGCGGCGTCGGCGAGCGCGGCATTTGCAGCCGGGTTGGCACCCGTCCCGTGGAAGTCCGAGAACGCTGCCGACTGATTGACGAATACGCCGCCCGTCAGGTTGATCGAGAGCGCGACGCCGCCTTGAATCGAGGCTTCCGTCGCTGCTTCGATTACTTTGTCGTCGGTGCTGTAGACGGAAAGCGTGAGCGCGCCGTGTTCGGCGGCGATGCGGCTGGCCAGTTCCAGCGACTGCGTGGTCGAGTCCGTCGCAATCACGAACGAGATCGGGCCGAACCATTCCTTCGTGAATTTAGGTTCGTCCGTTGCGGCGTCGAGTTGAAGAACAAGCGGCGTACGCACACGGGCGCCAGCGAACGCCGGGTGCTCGAGCGACTGGCTGTCCGCGAGAACGCGTCCGAGCTTGCGCGCTTCGTCGACGCGCTGCGCGACGCTGTCGTTCTGGATCGCGCCCAACAGTTCGACGGCGCGTGCCGGATCCGAGCCGAGCTTCTGGACTGCGCCGGCAATCGCTTCGGCGACTGCTTCGAACGTAATCGTGCCTTCGGCCGTGCGGATGCCGTCGCGCGGCACGTAGATGTTTTGTGGAGCCGTACACATCTGGCCCGAGTACAGCGCCAGCGAGAAAGCGATGTTGCGTGCGGCAGATTTGAGGTCATCGACAGAGTCGATCACGATCTGGTTCACGCCAGCTTTTTCGGTGAAGACTTGCGCCTGATGCGCGTTGCGTTCGAGCCAGGTGCCGTTCTGGGTGCTGCCCGTGAAGTCGATCAGCTTGATTTCGGGGCGCTGCGCAAGGGCTTGGACGAGTTCGCCGTCGTTCGGATCCGTTGCAAGCAAGGTCACGACGTTCGGATCGAAGCCGGCTTCGCGAAGCACATCACGCGCGACGCGGACAGTAATCGCGAGCGGCAGGATTGCACCCGGGTGCGGCTTGACGATCACGGTGTTGCCGGTCGCGAGGTCCGCGAAGAGGCCGGGATAGCCATTCCACGTCGGGAACGTGCAGCATCCGAGCACGAGGCCCGTGCCACGCGGCACGATGTTGAAGCGCTTCTGCATCGCAAGCGGGGGATTCTTGCCTTGCGGTTTCTCCCAGTGGGCATCTGCGGGAATCCGGCGCAGTTGATCCCAGGCATAGGTAACAGCTTCGAGCGCGCGATCCTGGGCGTGCGGGCCGCCCGCCTGGAAGGCCATCATGAAAGCCTGGCCGGTGGTGTGCATCACGCTATAGCCGATCTCGAAACTCAGGCGATTGATGCGAGCCAGAATTTCGAGGCTTACGCCGACCCAGGCTTTCGGGCCGGCTTCGCGCCATTGGCGCTGAGCTTGGGATGCCGCGGCGATGAGAGCGTCGGGATCCGATTTCGGGTAGCGGATGCCAAGAGGAAAGCCGAACGGCGATTGTTCCGCGCCGACTGTCTCGCCCGTGCTCGGTTGGTCAAGTTCGAAGGCCTTGTTCAAGTGCGCCTTGAAAGCCGACTCGCCGTCCGCATTGGCGGTTTCCCCGTACACTTTGGGACTCGGCATTTCGGAGTACGGGCTCCAGTAGCCGCGGGTCTCAATGGCGGCGAGTGCTTTCTGCAGCGTGTCTTCGTGCTTCGTAAAGAGTGAGTGGGTCATGGCGGGCAAGTTTCTGACTGAACGTGAGAAGGAACCTTGTCGATTTATTGACCGACCGGTTGGTTGGTGAATGTTAGCATTATTGGGATGCGGCGCGAGCCCCTTGCGCCTGCTGGTAAACACTTAGGAGGAGTGCATGACTTTCGAGAACATTCTGGTCGAGACACGTGGCCGCGTAGGTCTGATTACGCTGAATCGTCCGAAGGCGCTGAACGCGCTTAACGACGCTCTGATGGACGAGCTGGGGGAGGCGCTGCATGCGCTCGACTCGGATGAGAACATCGGCGCCATTGTCATTACCGGAAGCGAAAAGGCATTCGCTGCAGGCGCTGATATCGGAATGATGGCGACGTATTCCTATATGGATGTCTATAAGGGCGACTACATCACCAGGAATTGGGAGGCCATCCGATCCGTTCGCAAGCCGATCATTGCCGCGGTAGCTGGATTTGCGTTGGGAGGCGGCTGCGAGCTGGCGATGATGTGCGACATCATTCTCGCTGCGGACACCGCCAAGTTCGGTCAGCCGGAGATCAAGCTCGGCATCATGCCTGGAGCGGGCGGCACGCAGCGGTTGCCGCGGGCTGTGTCGAAAGCCAAGGCAATGGACCTGTGTTTAACGGCGCGGTTCATGGACGCCGCCGAGGCGGAGCGATCGGGATTGGTGTCGCGCGTGATTCCGGCTGCGAATCTGATTGATGAGGCAATCGCCGCGGCGACGACTATTGCCGAGTTTCCGATGCCGGCAGTGATGATGGTGAAGGAGTCGGTCAATCGCGCGTACGAGACGACGTTGGCTGAGGGAGTGCATTTCGAGCGCCGACTGTTCCACTCTCTTTTCGCGACCGAGGATCAGAAAGAGGGGATGGCAGCGTTCGTCGAGAAGCGTAAGCCTGTCTTCAAACATCGGTGATCGGATAAATCGAAAAAGCACTTGCAAGTGCCCGTGCAAGGGCCTAGAATTCCGCTCTTTCGCGCTGCGGACAACGCGGCGCGGGAGAAATGAGGAAGGGCGGGAAAGCCAGCATTGACGGGCTTTCCAGTTAAGTCGGCGGGTTAGGAAGTTAAAAAAACCGGTTGACGAGACGAAAAAGGTTCTTCATAATCTCGTTTCTCTGCTGCTGACGCAGCAACGCGGTGAAAGCAAGGCGCTTCCTGCGAATGTTCTTTAAAAACTAACAGCCGATAAGTGTGGGTGCTCGATGGCGGCGCACGGTGATCTTCGGGTTGCCGGATAGCGAAAGTAATCGAGTCTCACACGGAAGAAATTGAGGAAGGTTTGATGGAGTCGAAAGACTTGATCGAATCATCTGTCAGTGATTTTGAGTGAGCGACCGGGTTCGAAAGAGCCCGAAAAACAGTAACAGGTTTGAACTGAAGAGTTTGATCCTGGCTCAGATTGAACGCTGGCGGCATGCCTTACACATGCAAGTCGGACGGCAGCGCGGGGGCAACCCTGGCGGCGAGTGGCGAACGGGTGAGTAATACATCGGAACGTGTCCTGGAGTGGGGGATAGCCCGGCGAAAGCCGGATTAATACCGCATACGCTCGGGAGAGGAAAGCGGGGGATCTTCGGACCTCGCGCTCAAGGGGCGGCCGATGGCAGATTAGCTAGTTGGTGGGGTAAAGGCCTACCAAGGCGACGATCTGTAGCTGGTCTGAGAGGACGACCAGCCACACTGGGACTGAGACACGGCCCAGACTCCTACGGGAGGCAGCAGTGGGGAATTTTGGACAATGGGGGCAACCCTGATCCAGCAATGCCGCGTGTGTGAAGAAGGCCTTCGGGTTGTAAAGCACTTTTGTCCGGAAAGAAAACTTCGTCCCTAATACGGGTGGAGGATGACGGTACCGGAAGAATAAGCACCGGCTAACTACGTGCCAGCAGCCGCGGTAATACGTAGGGTGCGAGCGTTAATCGGAATTACTGGGCGTAAAGCGTGCGCAGGCGGTTCGCTAAGACCGATGTGAAATCCCCGGGCTTAACCTGGGAACTGCATTGGTGACTGGCGGGCTAGAGTATGGCAGAGGGGGGTAGAATTCCACGTGTAGCAGTGAAATGCGTAGAGATGTGGAGGAATACCGATGGCGAAGGCAGCCCCCTGGGCCAATACTGACGCTCATGCACGAAAGCGTGGGGAGCAAACAGGATTAGATACCCTGGTAGTCCACGCCCTAAACGATGTCAACTAGTTGTCGGGTCTTCATTGACTTGGTAACGTAGCTAACGCGTGAAGTTGACCGCCTGGGGAGTACGGTCGCAAGATTAAAACTCAAAGGAATTGACGGGGACCCGCACAAGCGGTGGATGATGTGGATTAATTCGATGCAACGCGAAAAACCTTACCTACCCTTGACATGTACGGAATCCTGCTGAGAGGTGGGAGTGCCCGAAAGGGAGCCGTAACACAGGTGCTGCATGGCTGTCGTCAGCTCGTGTCGTGAGATGTTGGGTTAAGTCCCGCAACGAGCGCAACCCTTGTCCCTAGTTGCTACGCAAGAGCACTCTAGGGAGACTGCCGGTGACAAACCGGAGGAAGGTGGGGATGACGTCAAGTCCTCATGGCCCTTATGGGTAGGGCTTCACACGTCATACAATGGTCGGAACAGAGGGTTGCCAAGCCGCGAGGTGGAGCCAATCCCAGAAAACCGATCGTAGTCCGGATCGCAGTCTGCAACTCGACTGCGTGAAGCTGGAATCGCTAGTAATCGCGGATCAGCATGCCGCGGTGAATACGTTCCCGGGTCTTGTACACACCGCCCGTCACACCATGGGAGTGGGTTTTACCAGAAGTGGCTAGTCTAACCGCAAGGAGGACGGTCACCACGGTAGGATTCATGACTGGGGTGAAGTCGTAACAAGGTAGCCGTATCGGAAGGTGCGGCTGGATCACCTCCTTTCCAGAGCTAGCGTTTCAAAGTTGAGCGCTCACACTTGTCGGCTGTTGTTTGAAGACAGGCTCAGGGGTCTGTAGCTCAGTCGGTTAGAGCACCGTCTTGATAAGGCGGGGGTCGATGGTTCGAATCCATCCAGACCCACCAACGCCTTGTCTGGTGCGGTTGATGATAACCGGCTGGAATACCTCTGTGCGCTGTATGACTGGGGGATTAGCTCAGCTGGGAGAGCACCTGCTTTGCAAGCAGGGGGTCGTCGGTTCGATCCCGTCATCCTCCACCAATTCCCAATGCACAGTGTTCTGCTGAAGCAGAAGACTTCGCATTGGCAATTGAGCCAGTCAGAGCGGTATCTGGCAGTAGCGGATATCGGCTGTCGTTCTTTAACAATCAGGAAGAAGTAGTAAAGAGATTCACGAAAGTGTACTTAGAGATGGGTGCATGAGTAGGTGAATCAGGGTTGTGATTGTATCGAAAGTATTTTTGAGTTCATCGAAAGACGAACCTGGAATACGGCACAACGCGAAAACTCAACCTGTAGCGGATGATCTTGCAGTGAGCAATCATTGGGAGACACACCCGTTATAGGGTCAAGCGAACAAGTGCATGTGGTGGATGCCTTGGCGATCACAGGCGATGAAGGACGCGGTAGCCTGCGAAAAGCGGAGGGGAGCTGGCAAACGAGCTTTGATCCTCCGATATCCGAATGGGGAAACCCGGCCCGAATGGGTCACCCGCAGCTGAATACATAGGCTGTGTGGAGCGAACGCGGTGAACTGAAACATCTAAGTAACCGCAGGAAAAGAAATCAACCGAGATTCCCAAAGTAGTGGCGAGCGAAATGGGACCAGCCTGTACTCTTTATCTTCGTTGTTAGCCAAACGCTCTGGAAAGTGCGGCCATAGTGGGTGATAGCCCCGTAGGCGAAAACAGCGAGGAAGAACTAGGTGTACGACAAGTAGGGCGGGACACGTGAAATCCTGTCTGAAGATGGGGGGACCATCCTCCAAGGCTAAATACTCGTGATCGACCGATAGTGAACCAGTACCGTGAGGGAAAGGCGAAAAGAACCCCGGGAGGGGAGTGAAACAGATCCTGAAACCGCATGCATACAAACAGTCGGAGCCTCGCAAGGGGTGACGGCGTACCTTTTGTATAATGGGTCAGCGACTTACATTCAGTGGCGAGCTTAACCGATTAGGGCAGGCGTAGCGAAAGCGAGTCCGAACAGGGCGATTCAGTCGCTGGGTGTAGACCCGAAACCAGGTGATCTATCCATGGCCAGGATGAAGGTGCGGTAACACGTACTGGAGGTCCGAACCCACTAACGTTGAAAAGTTAGGGGATGAGCTGTGGATAGGGGTGAAAGGCTAAACAAACCTGGAAATAGCTGGTTCTCTCCGAAAACTATTTAGGTAGTGCCTCGTGTATCACCTTCGGGGGTAGAGCACTGTCATGGTTGATGGGTCCATTGCGGATTACGTCGCCATAGCAAACTCCGAATACCGAAGAGTGCAATCACGGGAGACAGACATCGGGTGCTAACGTCCGGTGTCAAGAGGGAAACAACCCAGACCGCCAGCTAAGGTCCCCAAATATGACTAAGTGGGAAACGAAGTGGGAAGGCTAAAACAGTCAGGAGGTTGGCTTAGAAGCAGCCACCCTTTAAAGAAAGCGTAATAGCTCACTGATCGAGTCGTCCTGCGCGGAAGATGTAACGGGGCTAAGTCATATACCGAAGCTGCGGATGCACATTTATGTGCATGGTAGGAGAGCGTTCCGTAAGCCTGCGAAGGTGCGTTGAAAAGCGTGCTGGAGGTATCGGAAGTGCGAATGCTGACATGAGTAGCGATAAAGGGGGTGAAAGGCCCCCTCGCCGTAAGCCCAAGGTTTCCTACGCAACGTTCATCGGCGTAGGGTGAGTCGGCCCCTAAGGCGAGGCAGAAATGCGTAGCTGATGGGAAGCAGGTCAATATTCCTGCACCAGTGTGAAATGCGATGGGGGGACGGATCGCGGAAGGTTGTCCGGGTGTTGGAAGTCCCGGTCGCTGCGTTGGAGAAGGTGCTCTGGCAAATCCGGGCACGGGATTCAAGGGCGTGGCGCGAGCTCCTTCGGGAGCGAAGCAATCGGAAGGGGTTCCAGGAAAAGCCTCTAAGCTTCAGTTTCACATTGACCGTACCGCAAACCGACACAGGTGGGCGAGATGAGTATTCTAAGGCGCTTGAGAGAACTCGGGAGAAGGAACTCGGCAAATTGGTACCGTAACTTCGGGATAAGGTACGCCCCTGTAGCTTGACGCCCCTGCGGGCGAAGGGTGAAGGGGTTGCAATAAACTGGTGGCTGCGACTGTTTAATAAAAACACAGCACTCTGCAAACACGAAAGTGGACGTATAGGGTGTGACGCCTGCCCGGTGCCGGAAGATTAAATGATGGGGTGCAAGCTCTTGATTGAAGTCCCGGTAAACGGCGGCCGTAACTATAACGGTCCTAAGGTAGCGAAATTCCTTGTCGGGTAAGTTCCGACCTGCACGAATGGCGTAACGATGGCCACACTGTCTCCTCCCGAGACTCAGCGAAGTTGAAGTGTTTGTGATGATGCAATCTCCCCGCGGCTAGACGGAAAGACCCCATGAACCTTTACTGTAGCTTTGCATTGGACTTTGAACCGATCTGTGTAGGATAGGTGGGAGGCTATGAAGCGGGAACGCCAGTTTCCGTGGAGCCGTCCTTGAAATACCACCCTGGTTTGTTTGAGGTTCTAACCTTGGCCCGTGATCCGGGTCGGGGACAGTGCATGGTGGGCAGTTTGACTGGGGCGGTCTCCTCCCAAAGTGTAACGGAGGAGTACGAAGGTACGCTAGGTACGGTCGGAAATCGTGCTGATAGTGCAATGGCATAAGCGTGCTTAACTGCGAGACCGACAAGTCGAGCAGGTGCGAAAGCAGGTCATAGTGATCCGGTGGTTCTGTATGGAAGGGCCATCGCTCAACGGATAAAAGGTACTCTGGGGATAACAGGCTGATACCGCCCAAGAGTTCATATCGACGGCGGTGTTTGGCACCTCGATGTCGGCTCATCTCATCCTGGGGCTGTAGCCGGTCCCAAGGGTATGGCTGTTCGCCATTTAAAGAGGTACGTGAGCTGGGTTTAAAACGTCGTGAGACAGTTTGGTCCCTATCTGCCGTGGGCGCTGGATATTTGAAGGGGGCTGCTCCTAGTACGAGAGGACCGGAGTGGACGAACCTCTGGTGTACCGGTTGTCACGCCAGTGGCATCGCCGGGTAGCTATGTTCGGAAGAGATAACCGCTGAAAGCATCTAAGCGGGAAACTCGCCTTAAGATGAGATATCCCCGGGGCTTCGAGCCCCTTGAAGGGTCGTTCAAGACCAGGACGTTGATAGGTCAGGTGTGGAAGCGCAGTAATGCGTTAAGCTAACTGATACTAATTGCCCGTAAGGCTTGATCCTATAACAGGTGTGTTTCGTTTCGGGTTAGCGCTTTAGCGCTTAGCCGGAACAACCCCCGAAGGGGGCACGGAATGCAGGATGTTTGAGAGATCGTTGTTGTGCCAGACTAAACAACACATCCCACACTCTTTACGCTTCTTCCAGATTGGCTGTGGCGCCAGGTTGACTTCAACCCGCGCGACGCAGCAACCCGTCATGCCTGATGACCATAGCGAGTCGGTACCACCCCTTCCCATCCCGAACAGGACCGTGAAACGACTCCACGCCGATGATAGTGCGGATTGCCCGTGTGAAAGTAGGTAATCGTCAGGCTCCTTACCCAGACAAGACCCCGCCCTCAAAAGCGGGGTCTTGGCGTTTCTACAGACGAAGTTCTGGCGCTCCAATTGCAAGGCGCAAACCCGCAAACCAACTGGCCGTTGCGCTGCAGAGCCAAGCGAGTTCCGCATGTAGCTCCCGCAGCGGCAACAGCTTCACGATTCGCTCGACAGCGTGCATCGCTGAATCAGCACTTTCCGCTCGACGTCCACTGCGAGCAATTCATTCACGCTACGTACTCACACAGCGTGCACGCCAGGCATCATCTGCCTACTCCGCCGCCAAAAACTTCTGCGCCAACCGAACCCAATACGTAGCCCCAACCGGCAGCAGTTCGTCATTGAAATCGTAACTCGCGTTGTGCAGCATGCACGGACCTGCGCCATGTCCAGCTTCCCGATGGCCGCCCTCTCCGTTGCCAAGAAACGCGTAGCATCCCGGTTTCGCTAGCAACATGAACGAAAAGTCTTCCGCGCCCATTGTCGGCTCCACGGAGTCGTCCACATTTTCGTCTCCAACTACTTCCCTCATCACGCTCGCCGCAAACTGTGCTTCCTTGCTGCTATTGATCGTCGGCGGATAGTTACGATGGAAGGTCATTTCGACGGAACACTCGTACGCTTCAGCCGTGCTTTGCACGATCTTTCGCATGCGTGACTCGATCAGATCGAGCGTCTCCGTCGTGAAAGTCCGCACCGTACCCGCAAGCCATGCTTGATCGGGAACGACGTTGACGGCATCGCCGGCATGGATTTGCGTGATCGAAAGAACGGCCGTATCGAGCGGCTTCTTGTTACGCGTGATCACGCTTTGCAGTCCATTCGCGATCTGCACCGCGGTGAAAACCGGGTCGCGTCCGTTATGCGGCAAAGCCGCGTGTGAACCTACGCCTTTGATTTCAATGCGGAATTCATTGCTCGAAGCCATAATCGGGCCTTCCGTCACGCCGAAGTGCCCGGCCGGCATGCCCGGCCAGTTGTGGATGCCGAACACGGCATCGACGGGAAAGCGCGTGAACAGGCCGTCTTCGATCATCGCTTGCGCGCCGGCACCGCCTTCTTCGGCAGGCTGGAAAATGAACACGATCGTGCCGTCAAAATCGCCATGTTTTGCGAGATGCCGCGCCGCGCCGAGCAACATGGCCGTATGTCCGTCGTGACCGCACGCGTGCATTTTTCCTTCGTTTTTCGAGCGGTGATCGAACGTATTCAATTCCTGAATAGGCAGCGCGTCCATGTCGGCACGCAAGCCGATCGATTTGGTTCCTGTGCCACGCTTGAGCACACCGACGACGCCGGTTTTACCGATTCCCTCATGCACCTCGATGCCCCATCCGGCCAGCGTCTTGGCGACTAACGACGCAGTCTGCGTCTCTTCGTATCGCAATTCCGGATTGGCGTGGATGGTTCGTCGGAGGGTCTGAATTTCGCCGCGAGCGGCTTGGATTTCGGGGAGTAGTTTCATGATGAATTGAGTGTCTGGCTGGGAGCAGTGTGATCCGGACAGTCGATCCCGGAGAAAGTCAAAATCGATTCTACGCCCATCCCCATTTTTGACGGTCATGTGTCAAATCTGAAGGCCAGAACGTAATAAAATCAACACCTTCATCCGCGCAGCCCCCTTCGAAACAAACATGAACGCTCCCGCCGAATTCGCCCGCGCCGTCTGCCCGCACGATTGCCCTGACACCTGCGCGATGCGCGTGACGGTCGAGGACGGCCGCGCGATCAAGGTCGTCGGCGATCCGGACCATCCGCCGACGCAAGGCGTGCTCTGCACAAAGGTCAGCCGTTACGCGGACCGCGTTCATCATCCGCGCCGTCTGACCACACCAATGCGGCGCATCGGACGCAAAGGAGAGGGGCGTTTCGAGCCGATCAGCTGGGATGAGGCGCTGCGCCTCGCGGGCGAGCGTCTCTCGGAAATCGCCGCTCGCGCGCCGGAAGCAATCCTGCCGTACAGCTACGCCGGCACGATGGGTTTCGTGCAAGGCGACAGCATCGCGCAACGCTTCTTCCACAAGCTCGGCGCTTCGCAGCTCGATCGGACGATCTGCGCGGCGGCTGGCGCGGCGGGTCTCAAATACACGTACGGTGCGAGCCTCGGCATGCACACGGAGTTTTTCTCCGAAAGCGAAGTGATCCTGATCTGGGGCGCGAACCCGATCGCCTCGAACCTGCACTTCTGGACACGCGCGCAGGAAGCCAAGCGTAACGGCGCGCGCCTGATCGCGATCGATCCGTATCGCTCGTTGACGGCCGAAAAGTGCCATCAGCACATTGCGCTGAAGCCCGGTACCGACGGCGCGCTCGCGCTCGGCATGATGCACGTCCTGATCGCTGAAAATTTGCTCGACCGCGCTTACATCGCCGATCACACGCTCGGTTTCGAACAACTCGAGGCGCGCGTACTCGACTATCCGCCATCGCGTGTCGCCGAGATTTGCGGGATCGAAGAACAGGTGATCGTCGATCTCGCGCGTCTCTATGGCAGCACGAAAAAGGCGGCGATCCGGTTGAACTACGGCATGCAACGGGTGCGCGGCGGCGGCAACGCGGTGCGCGCGATCGCCTGTCTACCGTCGCTGACGGGCGCTTGGCGCGAGCGCGCGGGCGGTATGCTGCTGTCGTCATCCGGTTGGGCGCCCGTCGATTCGCACGCACTGTCGCGTCCCGATCTGATGCCCGGCTGGCCGTCGAAGCAGGCGCGCGTCATCAACATGAACGCAATCGGCGATGCGCTGTGTCATCCGGGCGATGACGCATTTGGCCCGAAGGTCGAGGCGATCGTTGTGTACAACTCGAATCCCGTGGCCGTGGCGCCCGACTCGGCGCGCGTCGCGGCGGGCTTCGCGCGCGAAGATCTGTTCACGATCGTTCTCGAACACTTCCAGACGGACACGGCGGACTACGCCGACCTGCTGCTGCCGGCGACGACGCAACTCGAGCATCTCGACGTACACAAGTCGTACGGGCACACGCATGTGATGGTGAATCTGCCCGCGATCGCGCCCGTCGGCGAAGCGCGTCCGAATACCGAAATCTTCCGTGGAATCGCGCGGTCGATGGATCTCGACGAACCGGCGCTCTACGAGAGCGACGAGGTGGTCGCTTCGTCGGCGTTCCGTTGGGACGATGCATCGCTGAAAGGCGTGACGTGGGACACGCTCAAGCGTGACGGCTGGGCGAAGCTGAAGGTGTCGGATACGCCGTTCGCGAACGGCGGTTATCGCACGCCATCGGGTAAATGCGAGTTCTTTAGCAAACGTCTCGCGCAAGCAGGCCTTGAACCCGTGCCGGACTATCTGCCGCCGCACGAATCGGCGGATGGCGCGCCGGAACTCGCCGCGCGGTATCCGCTGGCCATGATCTCGCCGCCCGCGCGCAATTTTCTAAACAGCACGTTCGTCAACGTCGAAAGCCTGCGCGCCACGGAAGGCGAGCCGCATCTCGACATGCATCCCGCCGACGCCCGCGAACGTGGCATCAACGACGGCGATCATGTCCGCATCTTCAACGATCGTGGCTCGATGAGCGCGCGCGTGCGTGTCACCGACAAGTCGCGCGAAGGCCTCGTGGTCGGCCTGTCGATCTGGTGGAAAAAGCTCGCACCGGACGGCCGCAATGCCAACGAGGTGACGAGCCAGGCGCTGACCGATCTCGGCGGATCGGCCACTTTCTACGACTGCCTCGTCGAAGTCGAGCCCGCCTGAGACTTTCACAAGCGCGGCGTACGCTGCGCCCTCGCGCCCCCGGTTTTGCGCTTTCGAGTGCATCGTCTAACTGGGGGCTTATCCCGAATATAGGTGCATTGGCGCATGCTACGATGCGGCTTTTAGCACGACCATTCGAAAATCACGCAGGAGACGCCGTATGGAAAAAGTCTGGCTGGAGTCGTATCCGCCCGGCGTGCCGAAAGAGATCGACCCGACGCAATACGAGTCGGTCACCGCGATGCTCGAAGAGAGCTTCCGCGAGAACCGCGCGAAGCCTGCGTTTGCCTGCATGGGCAAGCAGATCAGCTACGGCGAACTCGACAGCCTGTCGACGCGGCTGGCCGCCTGGTTCCAGTCGAAGGGCATAGCGCGCGGCGCGCGCATCGCGATCATGATGCCCAATGTGCTGCAGTATCCCGTCGCGCTCGCAGCGGTCTTGCGCGCGGGCTATGTCGTCGTGAACGTGAATCCGCTCTACACGCCGCGCGAACTCGAACACCAGCTGAAAGACAGCGGCGCCGAGGCGATCATTCTGCTCGAGAACTTCGCGGTGACTTTGCAGGCGATCGTCCGGAATACGGCGATCAAGCATGTCGTCGTGGCATCGATGGGCGACCTGATGGGCGCGAAGGGTTTGCTCGTCAATTTCGTCGTGCGTCGAGTGAAGAAGATGGTGCCCGCCTGGAATCTGCCGGGGCACGTCGCTTTCAACGACGCGATTGCTGAAGGCGCGCGCAGTCAATTCAAGCCGGTGAAGCAGACTCCCGACGACGTCGCGTTCCTCCAATACACGGGCGGCACGACGGGCGTCGCGAAGGGCGCGACGCTGACGCATCGCAATCTCGTCGCGAACGTGCTGCAGTCGCACGCGTGGGTCGAGCCGGCGCGTAGCAAACGCAGCGACATCGACCAGTTCGTGACCGTTGTCGCTTTGCCGCTGTATCACGTGTTTGCGCTGACCGTGTGCGGGCTGCTGACGATCCGCACGGGCGGCCTCGGCGTGCTGATTCCGAATCCGCGCGATATCGCGGGCATGATCAGGTCGCTCGAGGGCTACAAGATCACGACGTTCCCGGCCGTGAACACACTGTATAACGCGATGCTCAATCATCCCGATTTCGCGAAGCTCGATTTCTCGAACCTGCTGGTCGCGAATGCTGGCGGGATGGCTGTTCAGGAGGCCGTCGCGAATCGCTGGTACGAGCGCACGCATGCGCCGATCGTCGAAGGCTACGGTCTATCGGAAACGTCGCCGTGCGTGACCTGCAATCCGACGACGGTCACCGAATACAGCGGAACGATCGGGCTGCCGTTGCCTTCCACGGAAGTCTCGATCCGCGACGACGATGGCAACGAACTGCCGCCGGGTCAGGCCGGCGAGCTGTGCATTCGCGGTCCGCAGGTGATGGCGGGTTACTGGAACCGGCCGGACGAAACGGCCAAGGTCATGACGGCCGATGGCTTCTTCCGTTCAGGCGATATCGCGACCATCAATGCTGACGGCTTCGTGAAAATCGTCGACCGCAAGAAGGACATGATTCTGGTGTCGGGCTTCAACGTCTATCCGAACGAAATCGAGGATGTCGTCGCGAAGCACCCCGGCGTGTTCGAAGTCGCGGCCGTCGGCGTGCCGGACGAGCATTCGGGCGAGGCGGTGAAGCTCTACATCGTCAAGAAGGACGATGCGATCACCGACGCCGACATCTTCGCGTACTGCAAGACGCAGCTGACGGGCTACAAGCGTCCGCGCACGGTCGAATTCCGCAAGGAGCTGCCGAAGAGCAATGTCGGCAAGATCCTTCGTCGCGAATTGCGCGACGGCCGCGTGTGACAGTGCTGTTCGGCTAAGGCAAATCGATAGGCGAGAGAGACCAGCCGCGAACAGACCGGCACGACAGCCGGCATAAAAACGACGGCCCGACGGTTCAAACCCGTTGGGCCGTTTTTCTTTGCGAACTTGAACGGATGACGCCGGCAGCACCAATAAAAAAGGGCGTCCGAAGACGCCCTCGAGGGTACTACGCATTCACGACTTATTAGAACTTGTGACGGATACCGACGCGAGCCGTGAACTGGTTGCTGTTCGACGAAGGCGTCAGGTTGTTGATCGCGGCGACAGCTGCCTTGCCCAACGAGTCCGTACCCGAAGCGTGCTGGTACACGCCGATCAGGTAGACGTCCGTGCGCTTCGACAGGAAGTAGTCGACGCCAGCCGAACCTTGATGGTACTTGGCCGAATCGTTGCCGTTCAGGCTGCTGCCGTGCGTGTAGTCGTACGCAGCGCCAACCAGCAGGGCGGGGGTCAACTGATACTTGAAGTTGATTTCGCCGTTGTTGAACGTTGCGTTCTGACCTTGGAACGATGCCGACGCGAAGCCGTTGCCGATGCCGTAGAACTTCGTGTTCGAGTACGTTGCACCGATCGTTGCTGCGCCGAACGTGTACGCGCCGCCCGCACCGATGACCTGGTACGTATGAGCCGAAGCGTAGCCGCTGTACACCGGCGACGCAACGTTCGACTGGGTCGTCGCAACCGTGCCCGACGTGCTGTTGCCGAAGAACGAAACGTTCGGGTTACGAACGTTCAAATAACCGACGCCCAAGACCAGCGGACCGTTGTTGTAGCCAGCGCCCAGCGACCAGACCTGGTTACGCGTGGTGTCGCCAGCAACGCCGCCCAGGCTGTACATGCCGCCGAAGGTCAGGCCAGCGTAGTTCGCGCTCGTGTACTTGATCGCGTTGTTCGTGCGGTACGCGTTGTTGAAGTTGTCCAGGTCGCCCGGGTGAGCAGCGATGTAGCCGCCCCACTGGTCGCCTGCTTCGAGCGGACCGACGTAGTCGACGACGGAGTCGTACTGACGACCCAGCGTGACCGTACCGAACTGGCTACCCAGACCGACGTACGCTTGACGGCCGAACAGCAGGCCGCCTTGACCGGCCTTGCCATTGTTCACGTCGAAGCCGCTTTCCAGCACGAAGATTGCCTTCAGACCGCCGCCGAGGTCTTCCGTACCGCGCATGCCCCAACGGCTGCCTTGCAGCACGCCGCTCGACAGGTTGTACAGGTGATGGCCGCCCGAGTTGGTATTGATGTTAAAACCTTCGTCGATAATGCCGTACAACGTCACGCTGCTCTGAGCATGAGCGACGCCAGCAAATGCGCCCAGTGCTGCAAGAGCGAGAAGCGACTTTTTCATCGAAAGATCTCCAAGGATTTGCAAATTATTTTCAAGCAAGGCAAGTAGTTATCTGTGTTGCGACCTTGCGTAACTTCGTCAGGAAGTTGCACCGTAATGTAACAAAGACACCTAAGCGCACAAAGAAAAAGCAGGGCGCGGATCGGACCGCTGTTTCGTTTACGCAACATGGTCTAAAATCCAAAATCGGCTGTCGGAAACGCTTCGGAATTCCTTCTGCTACCGCGCAAAAATCCTTGCAGGACAAGGGTTTGCGAGAAGCGGTCCGCGCGCCGGGTTGTGGAGGCCAGAATGCTGCTTGATGAATTGATAACCGAGTTCGATCGGGGTTTACGCTCAATGACCGGGGTGTCGCGCATGTCGCGACCGCTACCCGTTCCACCGGCATCGACGGAGCATGTCGAACTGAGCGACGAAGAGCGCGCGCATGCGGCGGGATTGATGCGCGTTAATCATGTAGGCGAGGTCTGCGCGCAGGCGCTCTACCAGGCCCAAAAGCTGGCGACGCGTTCGCCCACGCTCAAGCAGGCCTTCGAGCACGCCGCGCGCGAAGAGGAAGATCACCTCGCGTGGACGTACAAGCGCCTCGAAGCGCTCGAGTCGCGTCCGAGTCTGCTCAATCCGCTCTGGTATGCTGGCGCCCTCGCGATCGGCTTCGCGGCCGGTCGTCTCGGTGACCGTGTGAGCCTCGGCTTCATGGCGGAAACGGAGCGGCAGGTGGAGCTTCACCTCGACGGCCATCTGACGACGCTGCCGGAAGGCGATCACGAGTCGCGTGCGATCGTCGAGCAGATGCGTGTCGACGAAGCTGCGCATGGCAAGGCGGCGACGGATGCAGGCGGTATCGAGCTGCCGTTTCCGGCGCGCGCGTTGATGCGTGCGGCGTCGAAAATCATGACGCGCACCGCGTATCACGTTTAACGCTAATTAAGACAGTCTGTTCGAAGTGGGACGGCGTTCTGCGCGCCGTCCTGAAAATCGCTCCAAATCCACAGTTACTCCGCGCTTTTCACCCTCCCGGAACGCTTTTATTCCACGCTCTTCCCCCGCACTTTTCACGTATCACCTTCACAACATTCACTAGCTCATTCATTTATAACGATTTTCCGTTTTAGACGCGGCGTGAGCAAGCAGCGCTAAGTCCTTGTTCTAGCAAACAAAATCCGCGAAAAATCCGCGCCGCTCCCTTGACCGGTGTATGGGGTTACTCTAAAGTGGGAGACAGTGTGAGAAAGTGTATTTTTGTGTGATCCAACGCGCTTTCTCCAGTAAATTTCCAGAATCGGGCGACATCTTTCAGCGCCCTGACAAAAGGGGAGTGAAGTGTTCCAAGGGGCGTCAGCGCTGACACTCGATGCGAAGGGGCGGATGTCCGTCCCGTCTCGCTATCGTGACGCGCTGCAAGGACAGGCAGAAGGCCGAATGACGATTACGCGTCATCCGGACGGCTGCCTGTTGCTATTTCCGCGCCCCGAGTGGGAAGTCTTTCGCGCCAAGATCGTCAACCTGCCGATGGATGCCAAGTGGTTCCAGCGCATCTTTCTCGGCAGCGCAGCGGACGTCGAACTGGATACAGCCGGTCGCGTGCTGATCGCGCCGGAATTGCGCCAGGCGGCGAAGCTGGAAAAGGAAGTGATGTTGCTGGGAATGGGTAGCCGGTTCGAGATCTGGGACAAGGAAACCTACGACGCGCAGGAGCAGGAAGCGATGTCGCAAGGCATGCCCGAGTCTTTGAAGAACTTCACATTCTGATCGCAGGTAATAGATATGGCGCCTGCGATGGGTAACGAATTGCAGCATCGCACGGTGCTGCTCGAAGAAGCGGTGAATGCGCTCGTCACGCGCGCGGACGGTCTCTATATAGATGGCACGTTCGGGCGCGGCGGACATAGCCGCGCGGTACTGGCAAAGCTGGGTGAAGCGGGTCGTCTGATCGCATTCGACAAAGACCCGCTCGCTATTGCTACCGCGCAGCAGGTCGGCGATCCGCGCTTCGAGATCGTGCATGAAAGTTTCGCATCACTGCGCGACGCGATGAGCGAGCGCGGGGTAGGGCGTGTGTCGGGAGTGCTGCTGGATCTGGGCGTGTCGTCGCCGCAGTTCGACGACCCGGAGCGGGGTTTCAGTTTCCGCGCCGACGGCCCGCTCGACATGCGGATGGACCCGACGCGCGGCGAATCCGCAGCGGACTGGCTGGCGCGGGCGACGGTGCAGGAAATGACGGAGGTGATACGGGATTATGGGGAAGAACGGTTTGCTTTTCAGATTGCAAAGGCGCTTGTTGCTCGCCGGGCAGAGTCCGACCGTCTTGGGCCTCTCGTCAGCACGGGCGAGCTTGCCCAAATCGTGGCTAACGTCGTCAAAACCCGTGAGAAGGGTAAGGATCCGGCAACCCGCACCTTTCAGGCTATACGGATTCACATCAATCAAGAGCTTGCGGAGCTGCAAGTCGTACTAGAAGCAGCATTGTCGTTGCTGGAGCAAGGGGGGCGGCTGGTCGTGATCAGCTTTCATTCGCTCGAAGACCGGATCGTCAAACGGTTCTTGCAGACGCACTCGAGTGCGCCTGCGGTGGATCGCCGTCTGCCGATCCGCGCCGTCGACCTGCCGAGCCCGCCTCTTAAACTGCTTGGCCGCGTATTCGCGAGCGACGCCGAAGTCGCCGCGAACCCGCGCGCCCGTTCCGCCGTGATGCGCGTTGCGGAGCGGATCGCGCCATGAACCGCCTCAATATCTTCCTGCTGATCGTCGTCATGGGTTGTGCGCTTTCCGTCGTCAACGCGACCAATCAGCAGCGCCAGTTCTTCATCCAGTTGCAGCGCGCCCAATCGCAGGAGCGCCAGCTGCAGCAGGACTATTCGCAGCTTCAATATCAGCAGAGCGCGCTGTCGAAGACTTCCCGCATCGAGCAACTCGCTACTGACTCGCTGAAGATGCAGGGCGCCACGACGGGCCGCACGCAATATCTGACGCTCGACGCCGGCTCCGCGAAGGCTGAAGACGCGCCCATTCCGGTTTCCGCGCCGAACCCGGCGTCTGCCACGAAAGCGCGTGGAGGCACGCGATGAAGAAATCGTCGAACAAGAACAAGAGCGTCGCGTTCTCGGCGAATCCGATTCTGTCGGTGCGTCTGCCGATGTGGCGCTCGAAGCTCGTCGTGTTTCTGCTCTTCATGGCGTTCGTCGCGCTGACGGCGCGCGCGTTCTGGATTCAGGGTCCGGGCAACGCGTTCTATCAGAAGCAGGGCGAAAGCCGCTATCAGCGCCGCCTCGAACTGCCCGCCACGCGCGGCAAGATTCTCGACCGTAACGGCCTCGTGCTCGCGACGAGCCTGCCCGTGCGCGCCATCTGGGCGATTCCCGAATCGGTGCCGGACGATCTCGGCGCGGACAAGCTCGCCGATCTGGCCAAGCTGCTCGACATGACGCAGCCGGAGCTGCGCAAGAAGCTGTCGGAAGACAAGACGTTCGTCTACGTGAAGCGCCAGGTGCCCGTCGATGTCGCCGCGAAAGTGGAAGCGCTGGGCATTCCCGGTATCTATCAGCGTAACGAGTACAAGCGCTTTTATCCGGAAGGCGAGATCACGGCTCACCTGATCGGCTTTACCAACGTCGAGGACGAAGGTCAGGAAGGCGTCGAGCTCGGCGACCAGAAGCTGCTGGCCGGCATGGCAGGGAGCCGGCGCGTGATCAAGGACCGTCTCGGGCACATCGTCGAAGACGTGGACGAGCAGGTCGTGCCGCACAACGGTCAGGACGTCGATCTGTCGATCGACAGCAAGATCCAGTACATCGCCTACACGAACCTGAAAGCGGCCGTGCAGAAGTTCAAGGCCAAAGCGGGCGCGGCGATGGTGATCGACGTGCGCACGGGCGAAGTGCTCGCGCTCGTCAATTACCCGACGTACAACCCGAACGACCGCACGCACCTGACGGGCGAGCAGCTGCGCAACCGCATTCTCACGGATACCTTCGAGCCCGGCTCGATCATGAAGCCGTTCACGGTGTCGCTCGCGCTCGACCTGCACCGCGTCACGCCGACTACACTGGTGGATACGGGTGGCGGCCGTTTCGTGCTGGACGGCGCGCCCATCACCGACGACGCTGGTTTCGGCGTGCTGACGGTCGGTGGCGTGATCCAGAAGTCGAGCAACATCGGCGCGACCAAGATCGCGATGCAGTTGCGGCCGGAAGAGATGTGGAACATGTACACCAGCATCGGTCTCGGCCAGGCGCCGAAGGTCGGTTTCCCGGGTGCGGCGGCGGGTCGTCTGCGTCCGTGGAAGAGCTGGCGCCGCATCGAGCAGGCGACAATGTCGTACGGCTACGGTTTGTCTGTGTCGCTGTTCCAGCTGGGCCGCGCCTATACGGCGATCGCGCACGACGGCCAGGTCATGCCCGTGTCGATTTTCCGCACGCAAAAAGATCAGCCCGTGACGGGCCCGCAGGTCTTCTCGCCGACCACCGCACGTGAAGTTCGCGCGATGCTCGAGTCCGTCGTGTCGAAGGACGGCACGTCGCCGGATGCAGCGGTGCCGGGCTATCGCGTCGGCGGCAAGTCGGGTACGGCGTACAAGCACGTGGGTCGCGGTTACGACCACAGCAAGTACCGCGCGTCGTTCGTCGGCATGGCGCCGATGCCGAATCCGCGCATCGTGGTGGCCGTGTCCGTCGACGAACCGACGGCGGGCAGCCACTTCGGCGGTCAGGTGTCGGGCCCCGTGTTCTCGTCGATCGTCGGCGATACGCTGCGCTCGCTGAACGTGCCGCCCGATCAGCCCGTCAAGCAGATGGTCGTATCGGACGAAGTGAATCCCGCGACGCCCGCCGCCGCGTCGCAACCGGCCGCGAACGGTGCGAAGAAACTCTCGACGCACGCCGCGCCGAAAAAGCTGCAGATTTCAGACAACACGAAGAACCGCCCCGGAGTAGTTAGATGAGTGCGCTGCGTTCTTCTCATCCGGCGCAACAGCAGATTGCTGACGCGCTAGCCTGGCTGCGCGCACATGCGCAGCCAGGTGCACATTTGCACGCCGATACCCGCAAGATCGCGGCGGGCGACGCATTTCTCGCGTACGCCGTCGACGGCGCGGATAACCGTCCGTTCATCGCCAATGCGATCGAGCGAGGTGCGACGGCTGTGCTGGTGCAATCGGATGGTTTTTCAGGCGATCTCGATCCCGCCACGATGTTCGCCGTGCCGCACCTGAACGAACTGGCGGGCACGATCGCGAGCGCGTGGTACGGCGATCCGAGCGACGCGATGCGCGTGATCGGCGTGACGGGCACGAACGGCAAGACGTCCTGCACAAACTGGATTTCGGCCGCGTTGACGGCGCTTGGTCAACCGTGCGCGATCATCGGCACGCTCGGCAGCGGCATGCCGGGCCAGTTGGTGCACACCGGCTTCACGACGCCCGATGCGCCGCAACTGCAACGCAGCCTCGAGCAACTGCGCGCCGCGGGCGCGAAGGCCGTCGCGATGGAAGTGTCGTCGCACGCGCTGCATCAGGGGCGCGTGAACGGCACGGCGTTTAGCGTCGGCGTGTTCACGAATCTCACGCAGGATCACCTCGACTATCACGGCACGTTCGCTGCGTACGAAGCAGCGAAGGCGCGTCTGTTCGCGTGGCCGGAACTCAAGGCCGCCGTCATCAATGCCGACGACGCAGCCGGCCGCCGCCTGATCGCGAGCACGAGCGGTCACGCGAAGACGATCGCGTACTCGCTGCAGCCGCACGCCGACGTGAAGGCCGATGCATCGATCGTCGCGTCGAACGTGCGCGCGACGCCGACGGGCACCGCATTTCACATCGCCTCGGACTGGGGCAACACGGACATCGAAGTCAACACGCTCGGCGCGTTCAACGTGAGCAATCTGCTCGGCGTGCTCGGCGCGCTGCTCGCATCCGACGTGCCGTTCGACGCCGCAATCGCGCAGATCGCAAAGCTCGAATCGGTGAATGGCCGGATGGAGCGCCTCGGCGGCCGTCTGCAGAACGACGAGCCGCTCGTCGTGATCGACTATGCGCATACGCCGGATGCGCTCGAACAGACGCTGACGGCATTGCGCCCGATCGCCGACGCGCGCGGCGGCAAGCTGGTCTGCATGTTCGGTTGCGGCGGCGATCGCGATGCGACCAAGCGTCCGCTGATGGGTGAAATCGCCGAGCGTTGCGCCGACGGCGTCGTCGTGACGAGCGACAACCCGCGCAGCGAGGATCCGCAAAAGATCATCGAGCAGATTGCAGCGGGTATGAAAGACGCGTCGAAGGCGCGCCGCATCGAGGACCGCGCGAGCGCGATTCTTCAGGCGGTGCGCTGCGCGGCGCGCGAAGACGTCGTCGTGCTGGCAGGCAAAGGTCACGAATCGACGCAGGAAATCATGGGCAAGAAGCGCGCGTTCTCGGATCAGGATCATGCACGGCTCGCACTCGCGGCCCGCGCGACGCACGCACGCGGAGGTGGCGAATGAGCATGTTCACGCTGCGTGAAGCCGCCGCGGTGATTCCGGGCGCAACGGTCGCCGGCAACGATTCGATCGCGTTTGATCGCGTGTCGACGGACAGCCGCACGTGCGGCCCCGGCGATCTGTTCGTCGCGCTGAAGGGCGACCGTTTCGACGCGCACGACTTTCTCGCCGACGTTGCCGCGCGCAACGTGAGCGCGGTGCTCGCCGCACGTCTGCCGGAAAACTTCGGCACGCCCGCACTGCGAGTGACGGGCGATACGCGCGTCGCGCTCGGCGCACTGGCCAACGGCTGGCGCAAGCGCTTTTCGATGCCTGTCGTGGCTGTGACGGGCAGCAACGGCAAGACGACGGTCAAGGAAATGATCTCGTCGATTTTCGCGGCGGCTGTCGGCGAATCGGCGCGGCTTGCGACGGCGGGCAACTTCAACAACGACGTCGGCTTGCCGCTGACGCTGTTCCGCCTGAACGATACGCACAAGCTGGCCGTCGTCGAACTCGGCATGAATCATCCGGGCGAAACGTCGCTGCTCGGCAAGATCAGCGAGCCGAGCGTTGCTGTCGTGAACAACGCGCAGCGCGAGCATCAGGAATTCATGGCGACGGTCGAAGCCGTCGCGCTCGAACATGCGAGCGTGATTCACGTACTGAAGCCGGAAGGCGTCGCCGTGTTTCCGGCGAACGACGCTTACGCGAGCATCTGGCGCGTCGCAGCGACGGGCAATCGCATTCTCGATTTCGCACTCAATACGGCTGAACGCACGACGGAAGCTGCGGTCCAAGGCTCGCTCGACGGTAACCAGTTGAGCATCGACACGCCCGAAGGCCACGTCGACGTCACGCTGCAAGTGCTCGGCGCGCACAACGCGCACAACGCGCTCGCAGCGACGGCGGCGGCGCTTGCAGCAGGCGTGTCGCTCGATGCGATCAAGCGCGGTCTCGAAGCATTCGGCGCAGTCAAAGGCCGCTTGCAGGTGAAGCGCGCGGTGCTCGGCGCGATGGCGGGCGCGACCGTGATCGACGACACGTACAACGCGAATCCCGATTCGATGATCGCCGCGATCGACGTGCTCGCTGCAAGTCCGTCGCCGCGCGTTCTGGTGATGGGCGACATGGGCGAAGTCGGCGACAACGGTCCCGAGTTTCATCGCGAAGTCGGTGCGTATGCGAAGGCGCAGGGCATCGATGCGTTGTACGCACTCGGCGACGCGTCGCGCGATGCGTGCGCGGCCTACGGCAGCGAAGCACACCACTGCGACGACGTGACTGCACTCGTCGCGCAATTGCAGCAGGCCGGTTACGGCGCGGCTGCGACGTATCTCGTGAAAGGCTCGCGCTTCATGAAAATGGAGCGCGTGGTGGACGCCGTTACGAGTCCACAACCCGCTGCACCGGGCACGGCGCCCGGCGCACACTGAAAGAGAAGGACAGAAGTATGCTACTGGCGCTGGCGCAATGGCTGCAGAACGACGTCGGCTTTTTGCGCGTGTTCAGTTATCTGACGTTTCGTGCTGTCGCGGCGACGATTACCGCGCTGCTGATCGGTCTCGTCTGCGGCCCGTGGGTGATCCGCAAGCTGACGCAGATGAAGGTCGGCCAGGCTGTGCGCAAGGACGGCCCGCAAACGCACCTCGTGAAATCGGGTACGCCGACGATGGGCGGCGTGCTGATTCTGATCGGCATCGCCGTGTCCACGCTGCTGTGGGCCGATTTGACCAACCGCTTCATCTGGATCGTGATGCTCGTCACGTTCGGCTTCGGCGTGATCGGCTGGGTCGACGACTACCGTAAGGTCGTCTACAAGGATCCGCGCGGCATGTCGTCGCGCGAAAAGTATTTCTGGCAATCGGTGATCGGTCTGTTCGCGGCCGTGTATCTCGCGTTCAGCGTGTCTGAAGCGAGCAACGTGCGCGTGTTCGACCTGTTCATGGCGTGGGTGCGCAGCGGTCTGTCGATGGGCCTGCCTGCGCGCGCCGACCTGCTGCTGCCGTTCCTCAAGTCGATGACCTATCCGCTCGGCGTGTGGGGCTTCATCGCGCTGACGTATCTGGTGATCGTCGGTTCGAGCAACGCGGTGAATCTCACCGACGGTCTCGACGGACTCGTGATCATGCCCGTCGTGCTGGTCGGTTCGTCGCTCGGCGTGTTCGCTTACGTGATGGGCAGCGCCGTCTATTCGAAATACCTGCTGTTTCCGCACATCGCGGGCGCAGGCGAAATGTTGATCTTCTGTTCGGCGATGGGCGGAGCGGGGCTCGCGTTCCTCTGGTTCAACACGCACCCGGCGCAAGTGTTCATGGGCGACGTCGGTGCGCTGGCGCTCGGCGGCGCGCTCGGCACGATTGCCGTGATCGTGCGTCAGGAAATCGTGCTGTTCATCATGGGCGGGATTTTCGTCGCCGAGACGGTGTCGGTGATGTTGCAGGTCACGTGGTTCAAGTTCACGAAGGCACGTTTCGGTGAAGGCCGCCGCATCTTCAAGATGGCGCCGTTGCATCACCACTTCGAATTGTCGGGCTGGAAGGAAACGCAGGTGGTCGTGCGTTTCTGGATCATCACGTTGATGTTGTGCCTGTTCGGTTTGTCCACGCTCAAGTTGCGCTAATCCAGTTGCAATAAGCAGCGCTCAAAGCAAGCAAGGGGAAGCAGTCGATGTTTGGCGAGAAGTTTCGGGATCGGCAAAAGCCGATGGTGCTCGTGCTGGGGCTCGGTGAATCGGGCCTCGCGATGGCGCGCTGGTGCGCGCGGCATGGTTGCCGCCTGCGTATCGCCGACACGCGCGAAGTGCCGCCGAACCTGTCGGCGCTCGAAGCGCACGGTATCGAAGGCAATTTCGTCGGCGGGCCGTTTTCGGACGTGCTGCTGGAAGGCGTCGAACTGGTCGCGATCAGTCCGGGCCTGTCGCCGCTCGCCGCCGATCTCGTTCCGCTGATCGCCGCCGCGCGCGAGCGTGGCATTCCCGTGTGGGGCGAACTCGAATTTTTCGCGCAGGCGCTGAAGACGCTCGGCGAAAACGGCTACGCGCCGAAGGTGATCGCGATCACGGGCACGAACGGCAAGACGACGACGACGAGTCTGACCGGCTTGTTGTGCGAACGCGCGGGCAAGAAGGTCGCCGTCGCGGGCAACATCAGCCCGGCCGCGCTCGACAAGCTCACGGAAGCGATCGACAACACCGCGCTGCCCGACGTATGGGTGCTCGAACTGTCGAGCTTCCAGCTGGAAACGGCGCATACGTTCGAGCCGGACGCGGCCGTGATCCTGAACATCACGCAAGATCACCTGGACTGGCACGGCGGCCTCGATGCCTACGCAGCCGCGAAGGGCAAGATTTTCGGCAAGAACACGGTGCGCGTGCTCAATCGCGACGACAGTCGCGTGATGGCGCTCGCGCCTTCCGAGCAGAGCGGCGCTCAACTCGTGACGTTCGGCATCAACGAACCGCTGCGCGACGGCGACTACGGTCTGCTGCGCGACAACGGCATGATCTGGCTCGTCCAGGCGCAAGACCGCGACGCTACCGACGAGCCCGTGCCGACGCGCCGTCGCAAGAGCGAATCCGCGACGCCGCCGGACATCACCCTCAAGCGCCTGATGCCCGCCGACGCCCTGCGTATTCGCGGCCTGCACAACGCGACGAATTCGCTCGCTGCGTTCGCATTGGCGCGCGCGATCGGTTTGCCGGGCGCGCCGCTGCTGCACGGCTTGCGCGAGTATCGCGGCGAGCCGCATCGCGTGGAGCTGATCGCGTCGATCGAAGGCGTCGACTATGTCGACGACAGCAAGGGCACGAATGTTGGCGCGACGGTGGCGGCGCTCGACGGTCTCGCGCAACGCGTCGTGCTGATCGCGGGCGGTGACGGTAAGGGTCAAGAGTTCGATCCGCTCGCCGAGCCGGTGACGCGCTGGTGCCGCGCGGTGATGCTGATCGGCCGCGACGCGCCGCAGATTCGCGCCGCGCTCGAACACACGGGTATCGCCATGACCGAACACGCGACGCTCGAAGAAGCGACGCGCGCAGCGGGCGCTGTCGCGCAGCCGGGCGACGCCGTGCTGCTGTCGCCGGCGTGCGCGAGCTTCGACATGTTCAAGGGTTACGCACATCGCGCCGCGGTCTTCCGCAGCGCGGTCGAAGACATCGCTGCCGAACGGGGGACGATGATATGAGCTGGACGGAACGCTTCGGTTCGCAACTCGGCAAGCAACGCGGCTCAGCGGGTGGCGCGGCTGCGTCCGAGCGCACGTCGCGCACGGGCGGGCTGTCGAGCGCCGTCAGCGGCGTGCGTCCGCTGCGCTCGCGGATGCTCGACTACGATCATTCGCTGCTGTGGGTCGTCGTCGCGCTGCTGGGTCTCGGCATCGTGATGGTGTACTCGGCGTCGATCGCGATGCCGGACTCGCCGAAGTACGCGTCGTATCGCGACTACGCGTTCCTCGTGCGTCAGGTCATCTTCGTCGTGATGGGTTCGGTGGCGGGCGTGATCGCGTTCCGCGTGCCTATCTCCACGTGGGACAAGTACGCGCCGAAGCTCTTCCTGATCGCGCTCGCCGCGCTCGTCGTCGTGCTGATTCCGCACGTCGGCAAGGGCGTGAACGGTGCGCGCCGCTGGATTCCCCTCGGCATCACGAACATGCAGCCGTCGGAAATCATGAAGCTCGCCGTGACGATCTACGCGGCGAACTACACGGTGCGCAAGCAGGAGTACATGCACAGCTTCGCGAAGGGCTTTCTGCCGATGGGCTTCGCCGTCGGCGCGGTCGGCATGCTGCTGCTGCTCGAACCCGACATGGGCGCGTTCATGGTGGTCGCAGCGATCGCGATGGGCGTGCTGTTCCTCGGCGGCGTGAACGGGAAGATTTTCGGCGGACTGGTCGCGACGGCGGTCGGTACATTTACCCTGCTCGTGTGGGCGTCGCCGTGGCGTCGCGAGCGGATCTTCGCGTACCTCGATCCGTGGGACGACCGCTACGCGCAGGGCAAGGCTTATCAGCTGACGCACTCGCTGATCGCGTTCGGTCGGGGCGAATGGTTCGGCGTGGGTCTTGGCGGCAGTGTCGAGAAGCTCAACTATCTGCCCGAAGCGCACACCGACTTCATTCTCGCCGTGATCGGCGAGGAACTCGGTTTCGTCGGCGTGCTCGTCGTGATCCTGATGTTCTACTGGATCGTGCGTCGTTCGTTCGAAATCGGCCGTCAGGCGCTCGCGCTCGATCGCACGTTCGCAGGTCTCGTCGCGAAGGGTGTCGGCATCTGGTTCGGCGCGCAGACCTTTATCAACATGGGCGTGAACCTCGGCCTGCTGCCGACCAAAGGTCTCACGCTGCCGCTCGTCAGCTACGGCGGCTCGGGCATCTTGCTGAACTGCGTCGCCGTCGCCGTGCTGATGCGCGTCGACTATGAGAACCGTGTCCTCATGCGCGGGGGCAAGGTATGACGATGCAACAACGCACGCTGATGGTGATGGCGGGGGGCACCGGGGGACACGTGTTCCCGGGCCTCGCGGTCGCGCACCTGATGCAGGCGTGGGGCTGGCGCGTCGTGTGGCTCGGCAATCCCAACGGCATGGAAGCGACGCTCGTCCCGAAACACGGCATTCCGATGGAGTACGTGCAATTCGGCGGGCTGCGCGGCAAGGGCATGAAGACCAAGCTGATGCTGCCCGTGAATCTGCTGCGCGCGTGCATGCAGAGTCTGTCGGTGCTGCGTCGCGTGAAGCCCGATGTCGTGCTCGGCATGGGCGGCTACATCACGTTCCCCGCGGGCGTGATGACGGCATTGAGCGGCACACCGCTCGTGCTGCACGAACAGAATTCGATCGCGGGTCTCGCGAACAAGGTGCTCGCGAAGCTCGCGCGGCGCGTGCTGGTCGCGTTTCCGAACGCGCTGCCGAACGCCGAGTGGACGGGCAATCCGATTCGTGAGGAACTTGCGCGCACGCCGGCGCCCCAAGCACGCTACGCGGCGCGCAGCGGTCCGCTGAATGTGCTCGTCGTGGGCGGCAGTCTCGGCGCGTCGGCTTTGAACGAAGTCGTGCCGCGCGCGCTCGCGAAGCTCGCGCCGCAAGAGCGGCCGCGCATCGTGCATCAGGCGGGCGCGAAGCATATCGACGCATTGCGCGCGAACTACGAAGCCGCGGGCATTGTGGCAGGCGACGACGTGCAGCTCGTGCCGTTCATCGACGACATGACGAGCGCCTACGCGAACGCGGACCTCGTGGTTTGCCGTTCGGGCGCGATGACGGTCGCCGAGATCGCGGCGGTGGGCGTGGCGGCATTCTTCGTGCCGTTCCCGTACGCCGTCGACGATCACCAGACAACCAACGCAGCGTTTCTCGCCGACAACGGCGCGGCGCTGCTCGTACAACAGCGCGATCTGTCGGCGGATGCACTCGCCGACTGGTTGCGCAGCCAGACGCGGGCCTCGCTCGCGGCGATGGCGGAGCGTTCGCGCTCGCTCGCGAAACCCGACGCCACCGAACAGGTCGCACAGATCTGCGCAACGGTGGCGGGCGTGACCCCGAGCCTGAGCCCGGAAGGAAAGCAGCAATGAAACATATCGTCAAACACATTCACTTCGTCGGGATCGGCGGCGCGGGCATGAGCGGCATTGCCGAAGTGCTCGTCAATCTCGGCTATCAGGTGAGCGGTTCGGATCTGTCGCGCAACGCGGTGACGGAGCGCCTCGCCGCGCTCGGCGCGCGGATCGCGATCGGTCACGACGCAGAGAACATCGAAGGCGCGAATGCCGTCGTCGTATCGACGGCCGTGCGCAGCGACAACCCCGAAGTGCTGGCCGCGCGCCATCGCCGTATTCCCATCGTGCCGCGCGCCGTGATGCTCGCGGAACTGATGCGCCTGAAGCAGGGCATCGCGATCGCGGGCACGCACGGCAAGACCACGACCACGTCGCTGGTCGCGAGCGTGCTGGCGGCGGGCGGTCTCGATCCGACTTTCGTGATCGGCGGACGTCTGATCAGCGCGGGCGCGAATGCGCGTCTCGGCACGGGCGATTTCATCGTCGCCGAAGCGGACGAATCGGATGCGTCGTTCCTGAATCTGTTTCCGGTGATCGAAGTCATCACGAACATCGACGCCGATCACATGGACACCTACGGCCACGATTTCGCGCGGCTCAAGCAGGCGTTCATTGAATTTACGCACCGTCTGCCGTTTTACGGAATTGCAGTACTGTGCGTCGACGATCCGAATGTGAAGGAAATCCTGCCGTTCGTGTCGAAGCCGATCATCCGCTACGGCTTTGCGCCCGACGCGCAGGTGCGCGCGGTGAACGTCGAAGCGCGCGAAGGCAAGATGCATTTCACGGCAATGCGCGAAGACGCGCCCGCCATCGACATCGTTTTGAACCTGCCTGGCCTGCACAACGTGCAGAACGCGCTGGCCGCAATTGCAATTGCGACTGAACTTGAGGTGAAAGATGCCGATATCCAGCGAGCGCTCGCGGATTTCAACGGCGTCGGCCGGCGTTTCCAGCGTTACGGCGAAGTGAGCGTCGCGAGCGGCGGCGCGTACACGCTCGTCGACGACTACGGCCATCACCCCGTCGAAATGGCGGCGACCGTGGCGGCGGCGCGCGGCGCATTCCCGGACAAGCGTCTCGTGCTCGCGTTCCAGCCGCACCGCTTCACGCGTACGCGCGACTGCTTCGAAGATTTCGTGAAGGTGCTGTCGACGGTCGACGCGCTCGTGCTGACGGAAGTCTATTCGGCAGGCGAAGCGCCCATCGTCGCGGCGGACGGCCGTTCGCTCACGCGCGCGATCCGCGTCGCGGGCAAGGTCGAGCCGGTGTTCGTAGAAACAGTGGATGAAGTGCCGGACGCGCTCGCTGCAATCGTGCGCGACGGCGATGTGGTGATCACGATGGGCGCGGGTTCGATCGGCGGCGTGCCGGGTCGGCTCGCAGGAAACGAAGGTGTGAAATGAGCGGTATCGATCCTAAATCTTTCGGCAAGGTTGCCGTGCTGCTCGGCGGTGCGTCCGCCGAACGCGAAGTGTCGCTGAACTCCGGACGTCTCGTGCTGCAAGGCCTGCGCGATGCGGGCGTCGACGCGCATCCGTTCGATCCCGCCGAGCGTCCGCTCGCGGCGTTGAAGGACGAAGGCTTCGTGCGCGCATTCAACGCGCTGCACGGCGGCTACGGCGAGAACGGCCAGATTCAGGGCGCGCTCGACTTCTACGGCATCCGTTATACGGGCAGCGGCGTGCTCGGCTCGGCGCTCGGTCTCGACAAGTTCCGCACGAAGCTCGTGTGGCAGCAGCTCGGCGTTCCGACGCCGCCGTTCGAAGCCGTCCTGCGCGGCGACGACTACGCCACGCGCGCGAAAGACATCGTCGCGAAGCTCGGCTTGCCGCTCTTCGTGAAGCCGGCGAGCGAAGGTTCGAGCGTCGCCGTGATCAAGGTGAAGACGGCCGACGCGCTCGTGCCCGCGCTCGAAGAAGCAGTGAAGTTCGACAAGATCGTCGTGGTCGAGAAGAGCATCGAAGGCGGCGGCGAATACACGGCGTGCATCGCGGGCGATCTGGATCTGCCCATCATTCGCATCGTGCCCGCCGGCGAGTTCTACGACTATCACGCGAAGTACATCGCCAACGACACGCAGTACCTGATTCCGTGCGGTATCGCGGCTGAAGAAGAGACGCGTCTGAAGAAGCTCGCGCGCCAGGCGTTCGACGTGCTCGGCTGCACCGATTGGGGCCGTGCCGATTTCATGCTGGACGGCGAGGGCAACGCGTATTTCCTGGAAGTGAACACGGCGCCCGGCATGACGGATCACTCGCTGCCGCCGAAGGCTGCGCGTGCCGTCGGCATCAGCTACCAGGAACTGGTGGTGAAGGTGCTCGCGCTGACGCTGAAGGATTAAGGAACACGCCTCGACATGTGGAACAACGTTCGCCAGCTCAATCTCGCCGCCAACGCGTTGCACGCGTTGTTGCTGGTCGTGCTGCTGGCGGCAGGCGGCTACTGGCTGATCCAGCGCCCGAGTTTTTCGCTGCGCGAAATCCGCATCGACGGCGACACGGAACACATCAACTCGCCGACAGTGCGCGCAGGTGTGGTCGGCCGGTTGAAGGGCAACTTCTTCACCGTCGATCTCGACACGGCGCGCCAGGCGTTCGAGCAGATGCCGTGGGTGCGTCATGCGAGCGTGCGCCGCGTGTGGCCGAATGCGCTCGCAGTGACGCTCGAAGAGTACAAGCCGATCGGGACATGGGGTACCGATCAGCTGGTGAGCACTGACGGAGAGGTGTTCACCGCGAACCAGGGCGAGCTTGAAGAAGAGCTGCCCGCGTTCGATGGCCCGGAAGGGTCGGCGAAGGAAGTCGTCGCGCGTTATCAGGACTTCAGGAAGTGGTTTGCGCCTGTTGGCGCGACGCCGGATGAAGTGACGCTGTCACCGCGTTTCGCGTGGACGGTGAAGCTGTCGAACGGCATGCAGGTCGAACTGGGACGCGAGCGCAATCAGGATACGCTCGCCGACCGCTGCAAGCGGCTCACCGCGGCATGGGGCGCGGTGACGCAACGTTGGGGGAAGGACATCGAATATGCGGACTTGCGCTATCCGAACGGCTTCGCCATTCGTGCAGCAGGCATGCGCTTCATTACGGAACCCGACAAGGGCAAGAAGTAACAGGACATCACACGCAATGAGCACGCTATGAGTAAAGACTATAAAGATCTGCTGGTAGCCCTCGACATCGGCACGGCGAAAGTGGTCGCCATCGTCGCCGAGTTGAAGGGCGAAGGTCATTACGAGGTGATCGGACTCGGCCAGAGCGAATCGAAAGGGCTCAAAAAAGGCGTCGTGGTGAACATCGAGGCCACGGTGCAGTCCATTCAACGGGCGCTCGAAGAAGCCGAGCTGATGGCCGACTGCAAGATCACGAACGTGTTCACCGGGATCGCGGGCAGCCATATCCGCAGCTTCAATTCGAGCGGGATGGTCGCGATCAAGGAAAAGGAAGTGACGCAGACGGACGTCGCGCGCGTGATCGAAACGGCCAAGGCGATCAACATTCCGACCGATCAGCAGGTGCTGCACATCCTGACGCAGGAATTCATCATCGACGGCCAGGAAGACGTGCGCGAGCCGATCGGTATGAGCGGCATCCGTCTCGAAGTGAAGGTGCACATCGTGACGGGCGCGGTCAGCGCGGCGCAGAACATCGTGAAGTGCGTGCGCCGCTGCGGCCTCGAAGTGAACGATCTGATCCTGCAGCCGCTCGCGTCATCGCTCGCGGTGCTGACGGAAGACGAGAAGGAACTGGGCGTGGTGCTGGTCGATATCGGCGGCGGCACGACGGACATCGCGATCTTCAGCGAAGGCGCGATCCGCCATACGGCCGTGATCCCCATCGCCGGCGACCAGATCACGAGCGACATCGCGATGGCGCTGCGCACGCCGACGCCGGATGCCGAAGACATCAAGGTCAGCTACGGCATCGCGAAGCAGGCGCTCGCCGATCCCGACGAGATGATCGAAGTGCCCGGTCTGGGCGAGCGCGGTCCGCGCACGCTGTCGCGCCAGGCGCTCGCGGCCGTGATCGAGCCGCGCGTCGAAGAACTGTTTTCGCTCGTGCAGCAGGTGGTGCGCGAGTCGGGTTACGAAGAACTGCTGAGCTCGGGCGTCGTGCTGACGGGCGGCGCGTCGATGATGCCGGGCATGGTCGAGCTGGGTGAAGACATTTTCCTGAAACCGGTGCGGATCGGCGTACCGGAATACGCAGGCGGTCTCGCGGACGTGGTGCGCAATCCGCGTTATTCGACGGCAATGGGTCTGCTCGTCGAAGGACGTTCGCAGCGCATGCGTGGTCGCAAGGTCGCGGTGCAGTCGGGATCGATGGGGCAGGTATTCACGAGGATGAAGGACTGGTTCCTCGGCAATTTCTAAGAAGAATTCGAAGTAAAGGGAAATTCGCGCCGGTGCCGGCGGCTGGCGCGCGACAGGAGGTTGCCCGATCTCCTGCCGAATAACGGCCGAGTAGCGGGTACTTTTTTTCTTGACGGAGGCAACATGGAATTCCAGATGCTGGAAACGGAAACCAACGGCACCATCATCAAGGTGGTGGGCGTCGGTGGTGCGGGCGGTAATGCAGTAACGCACATGATCAATCGCGGCGTGCAGGGCGTCGACTTCATCGTGATGAACACGGACGCTCAGGCGCTGTCGCGCTCGCGCGCACCGAACGTCATCCAGTTGGGCAACACGGGTCTTGGCGCAGGCGCAAAGCCGGAGATGGGCCGCGCAGCAGCAGAAGAAGCACGTGAGCGCATCGCGGACGCACTGCGTGGCGCGCACATGGTGTTCATCACGGCAGGCATGGGCGGCGGCACGGGCACGGGCGCAGCACCCGTGGTTGCGCAAATCGCCAAGGAAATGGGCATTCTGACGGTTGGCGTCGTCAGCAAGCCGTTCGAGTTCGAAGGCGGCAAGCGTATGCGCGTCGCTGAAGCCGGTTCGCAGCAACTGGAGGATCACGTCGACTCGCTGATCGTCGTCCTGAACGACAAGCTGTTCGAGGTGATGGGCGATGACGCCGAAATGGACAAGTGCTTCCAGTGCGCTGACGACGTGCTCAACAACGCAGTGGCCGGTATCGCGGAAATCATCAACGTCGACGGTCTGGTGAACGTCGACTTCGAAGACGTGAAGACGGTCATGGGCGAGCAGGGCAAGGCGATGATGGGCACGGCGACGGTCGCCGGTGTCGATCGCGCGCGTCTCGCGGCAGAACAGGCTGTCGCCAGCCCGCTGCTGGAAGGCGTCGATCTGTCGGGTGCGCGTGGCGTGCTGGTGAACATCACGTCGAGCCGTTCGCTGCGTCTGTCGGAAACGCGCGAAGTCATGAACACGATCAAGAGCTATGCTGCTGATGACGCGACCGTGATTTTCGGCGCGGTGTACGACGACGCGATGGGCGATGCGCTGCGCGTGACGGTGGTGGCAACGGGTCTGGGCCGCGCTGCGAAGAAGCAGCAGCAAACGCCGATGACGCTGCTGCGCACGGGCACGGACAACCAGCCGGTCGGCGCAATGCAACATGCGTACACGCCGCAACACGCAACGACGGCGGACTACGGTTCGCTGGACACGCCGGCAGTGTGGCGTACGTCGCGTGACACGGCTGCTTCGCACGTGCAGGCGCTGCAGGAAAAGGGCGTCGATACGTACGACATCCCGGCCTTCCTGCGCAAGCAGGCAGACTGAGGCTCACGCAGGAGCGGGCTTTCTGCGGCGTAATCTGATGGTTGTCTGATTACGCGCAGCAGAACTGCACGAGCGTGGCGGGTGGAATGGCGAACAGGCCGCGTTGGGTAGCGCACGCGGCATGGACAGGTGCCCTCTTCGTTAGCACGAAGCGGTTCGGGTCACTGTCGCCAGATGAAACGTCCACTGCGGCACGAGTACGTGCGAGCGTGCTCCGCATCGATGCGAAGGAACGAGCATGATTCAGGTAGGTGAAAAGCTTCCCCAGGCGATCGTTTACGAGTTGATCGAAGACGAGCGCGCGGGCTGCACGATCGGGCCGAACAGCTTCGACGTGCACGAGCAGACGGCCGGCAAGCGCGTGGTGATCTTCGGATTGCCGGGCGCGTTCACGCCGACCTGTTCGGCGAAGCACGTGCCGGGCTTCGTCGAACAGGCAGAGAAGTTGCGTGCTGCCGGTATCGACGAGATCTGGTGCGTATCCGTCAACGACGCGTTCGTGATGGGCGCGTGGGCACGCGATCAGCGAACCTCGGGCAAGGTGCGCATGATGGCGGACGGCAGCGCGGCTTTCACCAGGGCCCTCGGTCTGGAGCAGGATCTGTCGGCGCGCGGCATGGGAGTCCGTTCCCAGCGCTACGCGATGGTGGTCGATGACGGCGTGGTCAAGACGCTGCACGTCGAAGCACCCGGCAAGTTCGAAGTGAGCGATGCGGCCAGTATTCTCGCGACGTTGAGCCAGGCATGACACGGCGCTGAAGCTTCGTCGCAGTTGCAAACCAGTTGGTTGTTGCGCTGCGGCAACGCTTTGTGTGACCCCGTTGTGACAGGCCGTAACGCGGGCCGATGACCGGAAACGCCTCCGTTCCGGGCATCGGCCCGTCACGCTTCCCGATCAGGTAACGTAGAGAAACAGATTGAAACGCCAGCGCAACGACGCTCCGGAAACGATTGGAGTATAATTCGTGCTATGAATTAAAAAATCCTGATTGGGATTTTCAATCGAATAGAAGACCACCATGTTGAAGCAGCGCACTATCAAACAGATCGTCAAAACGGTTGGCATTGGCCTGCACTCGGGGCGCAAGGTCAACCTGACGCTCCGCCCGGCGGCGCCGGACACGGGTATCGTGTTTTGCCGCGTGGATTTGCCCACGCCGGTGGACATTCCCGCGTCGGCGATGGCGATCGGCGATACGCGGCTTGCATCGGTGTTGCAGAAAGACGGCGCGCGCGTGTCGACGATCGAACACCTGATGTCCGCGTGCGCGGGCCTCGGGATCGACAATCTGTACGTCGACGTCACGGCCGAAGAAATTCCCATCATGGACGGCAGCGCGGCGTCCTTCGTGTTCCTGATCCAGTCGGCGGGAATCGAAGAGCAGAACGCGGCGAAGAAGTTCATCAAGGTCACGAAGCCTGTTGAAATCCGCGACGGCGACAAGTTCGCGCGTCTCGATCCGTACTTTGGCTTCAAGCTGAAATTCACGATCGACTTCCGTCATCCCGCTGTCGACAAGACTGGGCAGGCGCTGGAAGTGGACTTCGCGAACACGTCGTACGTGCGTGAAATCGCTCGTGCGCGCACGTTCGGCTTTGCGCATGAAGTCGAAATGATGCGCGAGCTGGGTCTGGCGCGCGGCGGCAGCATGGACAACGCGATCGTGCTCGACGAGTACCGCATTCTGAACAACGACGGCTTGCGCTACGACGACGAGTTCGTGAAGCACAAGATGCTGGACGCGATCGGCGACCTGTACGTGGTCGGCCACCCGTTGCTGGCTGCGTACGACGCGTACAAGTCGGGCCACGGCCTGAACAACCAGCTGCTGCGCGAACTGCTGGCGAACGAAGATTCGTACGAAATCGTCACGTTCGACGATCCGCTGAAGGCGCCGCGCGGTTTTGCTTATGACACGCAGACGGCGTTTGCCTGAGGCCGGCAGTTTTACGGCAAATCAAGCAGTAACGAAAAAGCGGCCTGAAAAGGCCGCTTTTTTCATTTGCGCGCGTCTTGTCGACGATGAGGCTTACTTGCGGTGGCGAGCCGCCATACGCGCCAGCGCGGCTTGAAGCGGCGACGGTTCCAGCGATTCGCTGAGTTCATGCAGCGCATCGGCACCGACGCGCGACATCCGCGCTTCCTTTGCACGCGGCGCCTCTTTCGCCGGCTGCGGACGCACGCGAATCCTCAGAGCATTGACGGGCCAGCCGCGCTGCTGCAACTCCGACAACAGACGAGGTTCGAGATGCCGCAGCCGCGCGGCGAGCGCGTTGTGCGCGGCGAACAGCGCGAGCACGCCGTCCTTGATGAAACCGGGCTCGACGCTCGTCGCCAGATAATCGGGCAGCAGCTGGGTGAGATCGCGTTCCAGCGCGGCAATCTGCTCGACGCCCGCGCGCAATGCGGCGAATGCGTCGGTGCGAGTCAGGACTTCGGCGACGGCCTGCGGCCTGCGCACGTCGAACGAGCGCGAGCCCAGCTTGGGGCCGGGCCTCAGCGATTGCCTTGAAAACGGTGCAAAACGGCTCATTTGGGATCTTGTCGGCAGCACGCGCCCCGCGCGCGCTCATGCCGGGATTGTACCGTGCGGTACGCACGCCCGATGCCGTTTTGCGACCGGCCGGATGGCTACATCGGCAGCGCTTCGGCCCTGGCCGGATGGCCAACCATCTTGCCGCTGACACAGGCGTACGCGGGGGCGCGTGCTAAAATCCGTGATTCGAATTTACTCTGGACCTAAGCCGCCGAGGCTTCTTCGGCCAAGGGTTGCAACAAGGTGAAGAGGTGTAAAAAACCGGCCTTGCAACCCGACCGAAACCGCGACGCAACCACGATCCGATGACCACCGGTTTTCTACAAAAGATTTTTGGCAGCCGCAACCAGCGGCTCGTCAAGCAATATCAAAAGACCGTCGCGGCGATCAATGCGCTCGAGCCGCAGATCGAGCAATTGACGGATGATCAACTGCGCGCGAAAACCGAGGAATTCCGGCAACGCGTGAGCAGCGGCGAGTCGCTCGACAAGCTGCTGCCCGAAGCGTTCGCGGTATGCCGCGAGGCGAGCAAGCGCGTGCTGAAGATGCGGCACTTCGACGTGCAGCTGATCGGCGGCATGGTCCTGCACTACGGCAAGATCGCGGAAATGCGCACGGGCGAGGGCAAGACGCTCGTCGCGACGCTGCCCGTGTACCTGAACTCGCTGTCGGGCCGCGGCGTGCACGTCGTGACGGTCAACGACTACCTCGCACAGCGCGACGCCGAATGGATGGCGCGTCTGTACAACTTCCTCGGGCTGTCGGTGGGTATCAACCTGTCGCAGATGGATCACGGCCTCAAGCAGGAAGCCTACGCCGCGGACATCACGTACGGCACGAACAACGAGTTCGGCTTCGACTACCTGCGCGACAACATGGTCTACGAGACCGACGCGCGCGTGCAACGGGCGCTGAATTTTGCGGTCGTCGACGAAGTGGACTCGATCCTGATCGACGAAGCGCGTACCCCGCTGATCATCTCCGGCCAGGCCGAAGATCACACCGAACTCTACGTGCGCATGAACGCGCTGCCGCCGCTGCTCGAGCGCCAGATCGGCGAAGAGAAGGCGGACGGTACGGGCGTCGAGAAGCCGGGCGACTACACGCTGGACGAGAAGGCGCGCCAGGTGTTCCTGACGGAATCGGGCCACGAAAAGGCTGAGCGTCTGCTCGCCGAGTGGGGCCTGATCGGCGAGGGCGAAAGCCTGTACGCGCCGCAGAACATCACGCTGATGCACCACGTGTACGCCGCGCTGCGCGCGCATACGCTGTTCTACAAGGATCAGCACTACGTCGTGCAGAACGGCGAAGTGGTGATCGTCGACGAATTCACGGGTCGTCTGATGGCGGGCCGCCGGTGGTCGGATGGTCTGCACCAGGCCGTCGAAGCGAAGGAACACGTGAAGATCCAGAGCGAAAACCAGACGCTCGCTTCGATCACGTTCCAGAACTACTTCCGCATGTACGCGAAGCTGTCGGGCATGACGGGTACGGCCGACACCGAAGCGTACGAATTCAACGAGATTTACGGCCTCGAAACGGTCGTGATTCCGACCAACCGTCCGCCTAAGCGGATCGACAAGCAGGATCAGATCTACAAGACGGCGCTGGAGCGCTACAACGCGGTGATTCGCGATATCCGCGAATGCTACGACCGCGGTCAGCCGGTGCTGGTCGGTACGACGTCGATCGAAAACTCGGAACTGCTGTCGCAACTGCTGAACAAGGCCGGTTTGCCGCACGAAGTGCTGAACGCGAAGCAGCACGCGCGTGAAGCAGCCATCGTCGCGGAGGCGGGTCGTCCGAAGCGCGTCACGATCGCAACGAACATGGCCGGCCGCGGTACCGACATCGTGCTCGGCGGCAATGCCGAAAAGCAGGCTGCATTCATCGAAGCCGATCTGTCGATTCCCGAAGACGAAAAGGCCGGCCGCATCCAGAAACTGCACGACGAGTGGCAGACGCTGCACGATCAGGTGAAGGCCGCGGGCGGTCTGCACATCATCGGCACCGAGCGTCACGAATCGCGTCGTATCGACAACCAGCTGCGTGGCCGCGCGGGTCGTCAGGGCGATCCGGGTTCGTCGCGTTTCTATCTGTCGCTGGAAGATCCGCTGCTGCGCATTTTCGCGGGCGACCGCGTGCGCGCGATCATGGACCGCCTGAAGATGCCGGAAGGCGAGGCGATCGAAGCGGGCATCGTCACGCGTTCTATCGAATCGGCGCAGCGCAAGGTTGAAGCGCGCAACTTCGATATCCGCAAGCAGCTGCTCGAATACGACGACGTGTCGAACGATCAGCGCAAGGTGATCTACCAGCAGCGCAACGAACTGCTCGAAGCGCACGACATCACCGAAACGATCGGCGCGATGCGTCACGGCGTGATTACGGACGTTGTTGGTCAGTTCGTGCCGGCGGGCAGTATCGAAGAGCAGTGGGACGTGCCTGAACTCGAAGAAGCGCTGCGCAACGACTGGCAGCTCGATCTCGCGATTCAGGAGATGATCAACGAGTCGCAGCAGATCGACGCCAACGAGATTCTCGAAGCGGTGACCGCGGCCGCCGACGAAGCGTATGAAGGCAAGGTCGAGCAGGTTGGCCGCGAGTCGTTCAGCGCATTCGAGCGCTCGGTCATGTTGCAGACGCTCGATCGCAGCTGGCGCGAACACCTCGCCGCGCTCGATCACCTGCGCCAGGGCATCCATCTGCGCGGTTATGCGCAGAAGAATCCGAAGCAGGAATACAAGCGCGAGGCATTCGAACTGTTCGCCGCGATGCTCGACTCGGTGAAGCTCGAAGTCACGCGTATCGTGATGAACGTGCAGATCCAGTCGCCGGAACAGCTGGAACAGGCGGCCGAGCAGATGGAAGAGCAGGGCAGCCATCTGGAGAACGTCGAGTTCCGTCACGCCGATTACTCGGAAGGCGGCGCGGCTGTCGCGGCGGCGCCCGTTGCCGCGAACGCAGCGGCTGCCATGATCGGCGACGCAATGGCTCATGGCGGCAGCGCGGCAGCACCGTTGTCGGGTGACAGCGTGCCGAAGGTCGGCCGCAACGATCCGTGCCCATGCGGCAGCGGCAAGAAGTACAAGCAGTGCCACGGCAAGATTGCGTGACACACGAAGGCGGCGCGCATCATGCGCGCCGCGTCGTTTGAAGCGTGCATTGCTGGTGATTTCGCGGTGGCGCGGGTCCATCCGGCGCCATCAACCTTGATCCCCAATGCCGGCGCCCGCCGGCATTTCAGTCTCGACAGGTCGCAAACATGGCTGTCAATTTCCCCTCGATCGATCCCGCTCAACTCCATCCCGTCGCTGGCGTCACGCTAGGCTGGGCCGAGGCGAACATCCGCAAGCCGAATCGCAAGGACGTGCTCGTCATTTCCGTCGACGAAGGCGCGACGGTGGCGGGTGTGTTCACGTCGAACCGTTTCTGCGCCGCGCCCGTGACGGTGTGCCGCGAGCATCTCGAAAGCGTGCGCAAGGGCGGCAAGGGCATCCGCGCGCTGGTCGTGAACACGGGTAACGCGAATGCAGGCACGGGCGAGCCGGGCATGAAGCACGCTCGCGAGACCTGCGACGAACTCGCGCGGCTCGCAGGCATTGCGCCGGAACAGGTGCTTCCGTTTTCGACGGGCGTGATTCTGGAGCCGCTACCCATCGACCGGCTGAAGGCCGGTTTGCCCGCTGCGCTGGCGAACCGCCAGGCCGCGCACTGGTACGACGCCGCGCAGGCCATCATGACCACCGACACGCTGCCGAAAGCCGTGTCGCGTCAGGTGAAGATCGATGGCCAGACGGTGACGATGACGGGCATCAGCAAGGGCGCCGGCATGATCAAGCCGAACATGGCGACGATGCTCGGCTTCCTCGCATTCGACGCGAATGTCGCGCAGCCCGTGCTCGACGAACTGGTGAAGCATGTGGCCGATCGCTCGTTCAACTGCATCACGATTGACGGCGATACGTCGACGAACGACTCGTTCATCCTGATCGCGTCGGGCAAGTCGAGCCTGCCGGCGATCACGTCGACGGATTCGCCCGCGTACGCCGCGCTGCGCGACGCCGTGACGGAGACGGCGCAGCAGCTCGCGCAGCTGATCGTGCGCGACGGCGAGGGCGCGACGAAGTTCATGACGGTGCAGGTGGAAGGCGGATCGAGCGTCGCCGAGTGCCGCCAGATCGCGTATGCGATCGGCCATTCGCCGCTCGTGAAGACGGCGTTCTACGCGTCGGACCCGAACCTCGGCCGCATTCTGGCCGCGATCGGCTATGCGGGCGTGACCGACCTCGACGTCGGCAAGATCGACCTGTATCTCGACGACGTGCTCGTCGCGAAGGCGGGCGGCCGCAATCCCGATTACAAGGAAGAGGACGGACAGCGCGTGATGAAGAAGGCCGAAATCCTGATTCGCGTCGTGCTCGGCCGCGGCAATGCGCAGGCGACCATCTGGACGTGCGATCTGTCGCACGACTACGTGAGCATCAACGCCGATTACCGTTCCTGATCCGCTTCCGATCTGTATCCGATTCGTTCCGATAACCACATGGATAAACTCGAACAATTCCTGACCCGTGCCGAAGCCGTCCTGGTGCGGCTCGAAGCAATGCTTCCGCCTGCTGCGCCTCAGATCGACTGGTCGGCGGCCGTTGCATTCCGCTGGCGCAAGCGTCAGGGGCGCGGCTATCTGCAGCCGGTGCCCGCCATCTCGACGATTTCGCTCGACGATCTGCAAAACATCGATCGCCAGAAGAACCTGATCGAGCAAAACACGAAGCAGTTCGTGAGCAAGCAGCCCGCGAACAACGTGCTGCTGACGGGCGCGCGCGGCACGGGCAAGTCGTCGCTGATCAAGGCCTGTCTCAACGCATACTCGAAGGAAGGTCTGCGGCTGATCGAAGTCGACAAGGACGATCTGCACGATCTCGGCGATATCGTCGATCTGATTTCGGGGCGTCCCGAGCGCTTCATCGTGTTCTGCGACGACCTTTCGTTCGAGGAAGGCGAGTCGGGCTACAAGGCGTTGAAAGTGGCGCTCGACGGATCGGTGGCCGCGCAGTCCGACAACGTGCTGATCTACGCGACGTCGAACCGCCGGCACCTTTTGCCGGAGTACATGAGCGACAACGAGACGTACAAGCACACGTCCGACGGCGAGATCCATCCGGGCGAAGTAGTCGAAGAGAAGATTTCGCTGTCCGAGCGTTTCGGCCTGTGGGTCAGCTTCTATCCGTTCAAACAGGACGACTATCTGTCGATCGTCGGGCACTGGCTGCATCACTTCGGCTGCAATGACGCCGATGTCGAAGCGGCGCGTGGCGACGCGTTGATCTGGGCGTTGGAGCGCGGTTCGCGTTCGGGGCGTGTCGCGTGGCAATTCGCGCGCGACTGGTCAGGCAAGCGGGCGCAAGCATGAGCGACGCGTCGCAAAACAGCGCGAAAGCGGGCGAGGTGAACGAAGCGGGCCGACCGGTCACGGAAGTGGCCGTCGGCGTGCTCGTTCAACCGGACGGCCGCTACCTGCTCGCGCAACGGCCCGCCGGAAAGCCGTACGAAGGCTATTGGGAATTTCCGGGCGGCAAGCTGGAGCCGGGCGAAACGGTTGAGGCGGCGCTCGCACGTGAGCTGCACGAAGAGCTTGGTATCGACGTGCAGTCGAGCCATCGCTGGCACGTGCTCGAGCACGATTATCCGCACGCATACGTGCGGCTCTATTTCTGCAAGGTGACCGCGTGGGACGGCGAGCCGCACGGACGCGAGGGTCAGGCGTTCGCGTGGCAGACGCTGCCTGCTCAGGTGTCGCCGTTATTGCCCGCGACGATTCCCGTGCTGGAGTGGCTGGCGGCGGAGTGAAATGACGGCGTGCTGACGCGCTCGCGGTTCAATGCGAGCGCTGTTCGCCGGATGCGTCGTCGGTTGGCGGTTCTTCATCGGTGCCGCCAATCTTGTACTTTTCGGCAGCCCACGCGCCGAGATCGATCTGTTTGCAGCGCTCGGAACAGAACGGACGGAAGCGGTTCTCGGGAGTCCAGCGGACATCCTTTCCGCAGCTCGGGCATTTGACTACAGTAACCATTCGATCAGACGTTCAATCGCAAACAATAACGCCACGTATGTGAGGTTGTTTGCGTCAGATTAAAGACTGCACAGCGTCAACTGGAACGGCACGTCGACATCGACGGCACGCGGACGCAGATCGCCGTCCTGCACCGTGAAGCGTACCCACAGCATGTACTTGTTGGCGCTCGCTTCGGGGATGACGCGCAATTCCGGTGCCACGCGCACCTGCATCAGCTGATACGTGCGACCCGACAGCATCTGCTGGTAGCTGCCCTGCATTGCCATCACCTTCGAAGCCTGCCCCGATTCACGCGCGAGCCGCAGCACAATCGCGGCCGCATCGCGCAGCGGCAGAAGCGGCATGATCCACTTGGCGATGTCCTGGCGACGCTGATCGGGATGCGTCTGCTGCCACGCGTAGTACGACGGAAGATCGAATTTGCAGGTGCCGCCCGGAATGATCGCGCGGCTGCGGATGCTGGCGAGCCACTCGTTGTCCGCAAGATGCTGGCCAGTCTTGCCCTGCATTTGCGTGAGCCCGGCGAGCGTCTGTTCGATTTCGCCGAGCACAGCTTCGAGCGCATTCTGCTCGATGCCCGGATTGCCACGAAACGGAGCGAGCGTTTGACGCTGCCGCTCCAGTTCCTTCATCAGATCGGACTTCAGATCCGCGCGACCCGCGACTTCGGAAATTTCGAACAGCGTAGTCAGCGCGACGTGATGTTCCCTGGCATCTTCCTGAGTCAGAAAGAACGTGAAGCGCTCGAACAGATCTTCGAGGCGCAGCAGCGTCCGGATTCGCTCATTGAAGGGATACTCGTAAAGGATCAAGCGGGCTCGCCTCGGGCGTGGTCGGTGACGGAATTGCAGGACATTCTAATGCCGTGAGACTACCCTCGCAATCACACACTTTTTAGGCGAGCTTCTGTCAATTTTTGCGCTGGTTTGCGCGCATTCGTTGCGTCCAGGCGCCGTTCCCGACAACATGCGCCCACATTACAGACCCCGAACAGAATCGCTCACGGACTATGCGCCAGCGAGCGAAACATACGTGCGATGCAACTGATCGACATCAACGTCGAGTTGTTCGAGCGAACGGGCGTCGTTGACGATGACGTCGTCGGCAGCTGCGAGGCGCGCTTCGCGCGTGGCCTGGCGCGCGATGATCGCGAGCACCTGTTCGCGCGTGAACGCGTTACGCTGCATCACGCGTTCGATCTGCGTCTCGACGCTGCAATCGACGGTAAGCACGCGGTTCACACGTGTTTTCCAGCTACCCGACTCGACGAGCAGTGGCACCACGACAATCACGTAAGGGCCTGCCGCCTGTTGACGCTGCCGCTCCGTCTCCGCGCGAATCAGCGGATGCGTGATCGCTTCGAGCCGCTTGCGCGCGTTCTCGTCGCTGAAGACGAGCGCACGCATGCGGGCGCGATCGAGCGAGCCGTTTTCGGCGACAAACGATGAGCCGAACTCCGCAGCGATGGCGGGCATCGCGAGACCATTTGGCGCGGTGACGCGGTGCGCGATCACGTCGGTATCGACGAGCGTCACGCCGCGCTTCGCGAACAGATCGGCGACAGTGGATTTGCCGCTACCGATGCCGCCCGTCAATCCCACAGCAAACATGCGTCAGCCTCCCAAAGCCATGTAGAGCGGCGTGCCGGCAAACAGCGTCACGGCGCCGCCCGCCGCGAGAAACGGACCGAACGGCAGCGGCTCTTCGAACCGCATGCGTCCGATCCACGTTGCGACGAGACCTACGACAGCGCCTGTCACGGCAGCAATCAGAATGATCTGCGGCAGCGCCGCCCAGCCTAGCCACGCACCGAGCGCGGCCAGCAATTTGAAATCGCCATAACCCATGCCTTCGATGCCGCGCACGATCTTGAACAGCCAGTGCACGCACCACAGCGCGAGATATCCGGCGATCGCGCCGATCACGGCATCGTGAAGGCTCGCGAATACGGCATTGAAATTGACGATGAGGCCGGCCCACAGCAACGGCAAGGTCATCGAATCGGGCAACAGATGCGTGTCGATATCGATCGCGCTCATCGCGAGCAGCGTCGCGCACAAGCCGAATGCAGCGAGCGCCGTGCCCGTCGCGCCGAACGTCACGAGCGCGCCCAGTGCCAGCGCCGCGCTCGACAATTCGATCAGCGGATAGCGGAAGCTCACGCGTGACTTGCATTGCGAACAACGGCCGCGCAACACCAGATAGCTGAATACGGGAATGTTCTCCCAGGCGCGCAGCACGTGGCCGCAATGAGGACAGGCACTGCGAGGCAACCACAGGTTGTAGCGTTCGGGCAGGCCGTCTTCGTCGAACGCCTGGCCTGTCGCTTCGCTGACTTCAGTGCGCCATGCGCGTTCGAGCATGATCGGCAGGCGGTGCACGACGACATTCAGAAAGCTGCCGATCACGAGACCGAAGACGATGACGAACGCGATCTGCGCGCCGGCCGGCAACATGCCGAAGGCCGCACCGAGGCTGTCCGCGAAACGGGCGAGCGGGCCGCTGAAGGACGATTCTGATAAGGACGTGAGCGGGATCGGCATGATCGATTGTGTGATTTGGCTGCGATGCTACTACACCACGTTGCCGAGTTGGATGATGGGAAGATACATCGCGACGACGAGACCGCCGACCAGCCCGCCGAGTACGACGATCACGAGCGGTTCGCACAGGCTCGCAAGGCCCGAGATCTTTTCGTCTACCTGACGATCGCTCAGCGACGCCACGTCGAGCAGCATCGTGTCCAGCGTGCCGGATTCTTCGGCGACGGCGACGGGTTGCACGATCTCTTCGGGAAAGCATCGCGCGTCCCGCATCGCTGGCGCGAGACGCACGCCGCGTCGAAGCTCTGCCGAGATCGACACCGTCGCGCGATCGAACCAGGCATTGCCCGTTGCGTGCGTGAGCGAATCGAATGCATCGGCGAGCGGCGTGCCCGCGGACAGCAACGTGCCGAGCGCACGGCTCCAGCGCGCGGCGCATAGCGTGGCGAGCAGCGGACCGGCGAACGGCAGCCGCAGCGCCGTCCGCGCGAAGTGCAAACGAGCCACTTCCGAGCGACGCAACACGTGACGCATCGCGAATACGAGCGCGCAGGCGATCGATGCGAGCGGCACGCTCCAGCGTCCAGCGGCAGCCGACATCGCGAGCACGATTTGTGTCGGCGCGGGCAGCTTCGCGCCGAAGCCGTCGAAAATCTGCTTGAACGTCGGCACGACCCAAACCAGCAGCGCCGTTGTAATCGCGAGCGCGAGCAGCAGGATCGCGACGGGATAGGTCAGCGCGGCGCGTACTTTCGCGCGCTGGGCGGCGGCGCGTTCGCGGTCGTCGGCGAGCCTCGCAAGCACTGTCGGTAGTGCACCTGATGCTTCACCTACTTCGACCAGCTGGCAGTACAGCGCGTTGAACTGCGCGGGATGACGGGCGAGCGCCGACGAGAAGCCAACGCCTGCGGTGATGTCGCGGGCGAGTGCATTGACGATGCGCGGCATGCCTTTGGCGCGCGTGCTGTCTTTCGACGCCTGCGCGAGCAGTTCGAGCGACGGCGCGAGCGGCAATCCCGCGCGCAGCAAACTCGATAGCTGACGTGTGAATAGCGTGACGTCGGCGGCGCGCGCAGTTGGTTGCGGCGCCGGACCGCGCGCGATCCATTCGACGGCATAGAGCGCGTCCTGTTTCAACGTCGCGCGCGCTGTCGAAATATCCGGCGCGATGACGGTTCCGCGGCGTCGCATGCCTTGCGTGTCGAACGCGCGCCACTCGAAGCGCTGTTCCCTGATCGCCGTATCGCTCATGCAACCTCCATTGCGCTCAACGCTTCCGCGAGGCTCGTCGTGCCGTCGAATGCGCGGGCCAGCGCAGCTTCGCGCAAGGTCTGTACGCGTTCGACTTGCGCGCGTCGCGCGATCTCATGCGTGCCGGCACGCGCAACGATGAGTTCGCGCATCGAGTCCGAGATCGGCATGACCTGATGGATACCGACGCGTCCACGAAAGCCGATGCCATGGCACGCTTCGCATCCGCGCGGAACGAAAGGCTGCCACTGCGCGATCTGATCGTCGGATGCGCCGGCCGAGCGCAACGAGGCGTGCGTTTCCGACGCGTGTTGTTTGCAGGCCGGGCACAGACGCCGCACGAGACGCTGCGCTGTGACGAGACGCAGCGCAGCCGCGAGGTTGTACGGCTCCACTCCGATGTCGATCAGACGTGCGATGGCAGCGGGCGCGTCGTTCGTATGCAGCGTCGAAAGCACCAGGTGCCCGGTTTGCGCCGCTTTGACGGCGACGTCGGCCGTCTCTTCGTCGCGGATTTCACCGACCATGATCACGTCGGGATCCTGCCGCAGAAACGCGCGCAACGCGACGGCGAACGTCAGCCCGGCCTTTTCCCGCACGCTCACCTGATTGATGCCCGCGAGCTGGATTTCGGCAGGATCTTCGACCGAACAGAGATTGCGCGACTCGGCATTCAGCAGTTGGAGGAAGCAGTACAGCGACATCGTTTTGCCGCTGCCCGTCGGACCAGTGACCAGCACGAGCCCGTGCGGCGAGCGGATCGACCCGTCGACGATATCGCGCTGCCCGGCCGCCAGTCCGAGCGAATCGAGCGAAAGATCGGCTGGCAGCGCTTCGAGCCGCCGCAGCACGAGCTTTTCGCCGAACAGCGTCGGTAGCGAATTCACGCGGTAATCTTCGACGCGTCCCGCCGTCACGGGCAGTCGCAGGCGACCGTCCTGCGGCACGCGCCGCTCGGCGATATCCATGCGCGCGAGCACTTTCACGCGTGTGATAAACGCGTCGCGCAGATGTGCGGGTGGTCGCGCCAGTTCGTGCAGCACGCCGTCGACACGCAGACGCATGCGCCAGCCGTGCTCCATCGGCTCGATGTGCAGGTCGGATGCGTTGCGGCGCGCGGCTTCCTGCAGCGTGTCGGCGAGCAGACGGACGGCGGGCGGATTATCGGCGTCGGGCGCGACGGGTTGCAGCGCCGGCCTGTGTGCCGTGACGTTGGGTGCGGGTGTTGAGGCGTGGGAAGTGGTGCGCATCGAAGACCGGCTGCGGGCCGCCTGTAGAACATGACGGCTTCATCATCCCGGTCCGCGTGTATGGCCGCTATTCGGCCGAATGGCCAGGTGTGGGTGTCAGCGGCCGACGAGTCGTTTGATCTTGGAGCCCGGCGGCGGACCGGGACGAAAAATCTTGACGGTTCTGATCGCCTGATCGTCGCTGCGCATAACCTCGATTTTGACGTCCGCGATCTTCACGCAAACATCGCCTTCAGGAATTTCTTCGAGAATTTCCAGGATCAATCCGTTCAGCGTCTTCGGGCCGTCCGTCGGCAATTTCAGCTGTAGCCAGCGGTTGAGTTCGCGCAGCGGCATGCTGCCCGCGACGATGCATTCACCGGCTTCGTTCCAGCCGCCGCGCGAGCTCGCGCTACGCGGCACGGACGTCGTGAACTCGCCGATTAACTCCTCGATGATGTCCTCGGGCGTCACGAGCCCCTGCAGTTCGCCGTATTCGTCGACGACGAGGGCGGTGCGATGGCGGCTTTCCTGGAAGAATTGAAGCTGCTGGAAGACGGGCGTGCCCGTTGGCACGAAGTACGGTTCGGCGAGCAGTTCGCGCAGCGTCTCGCGCTCCAGTTCCTGGTTGTGCAGCGCGGACAGCGTCTTGCGCACGTGGAGCACGCCGAGCACACGGTCGAAATCGCCCTGATACACGACCAGCTTGTTGTGATAGCAGGTCTCGAGCTGATGCAGGATCTGTTCGAACGGCGCGTCGAAGTCGAGCGCTTCGATACGGCGGCGCGGGATCATCACGTCGTCGACGGTAATGTTTTCGAGGTCGAACAGGTTCAGCAGAATGCTGCGGTGCTTGGTCGGCATGAAACTGCCGGACTCGAGCACGATGGTACGCAGTTCCTCAGTCGACAGCCGCTGGTCGTGCGCGCCTTTCGTGTTGATGTGCAGCACGCGCAGAATCGTGTTCGCGAACAGGTTGACGAACCAGATCAGCGGCTTCGACACGCGCATCAGCGGCGCGATCAGCAGGCTGGCGGGCAGCGCGATCTTCTCCGGAAACGTCGCGCCGACGATCTTCGGCGTGATTTCGGCGAACACGATGATCAGGAACGCAACGATACCCGTGGCGATCGACAGCACGACGTTGTTGCTGCCGAACGTGTGCAGCGCGATCGACGTCGTGAGCACCGGGATGATCGTGTTGAACAGGTTATTGCCGATCAGGACGGCGCTCAGCAGCTCATCCGTGCGCGCGAGCAGGCCCTGGGTCGTTTTTGCGCCGAGCGCGCCCTTGGTCGCGAGATGTTTCAGCCGATGACGGTTGATCGCCATCATCGCTGTCTCGGTAATGGAAAAGAAGCTGGAGCAGATGAGAAGCAGGACGACGGCGCCTATTTGCGCCCATAAGGGAAGTTGTTCCACGCGACGTGAATAAGAGAAGGGGAGGGATGGGGAGAATATAGCAGAGGGGCTAGGAGCCCTCAGTGGGCGGACGGACGGCTTGATCTTGCGCGGGTGTTCGACGCTTCGCGGTGCGCAATGGCCGCTTTCCGGAAAGACAGGCGAAAAAAAACCGCGCAATGCGCGGTTTTTTCAAAATCTGGTCGGGGTGAGAGGATTCGAACCTCCGGCCTCTACGTCCCGAACGTAGCGCTCTACCAGGCTAAGCTACACCCCGATTTGGTACTGCCACTCGATTCGGACTAATCCGTTGATTCAGTCTCGTTTAAGACTGCCTCGTCGTCGAGTAAGAACATAATTCTAGCAGGCTTTCTTTGTAAATGGAACCGGGAAACGAAGAAATTGCTGCCGCTGCCGCTTGCGCTTCGTGCTTCGCGCATTCGAGCGTGTGATCGAGCGCGCCCGAGCGCGTAATCGCCTCGAAAATTTCGTCGAAACGGTCGGTGCCGCCTTGCTCGATGGCCTCACGGGCGAGCGCCGACTGCTCCGGCGTGCCGCGCTCGATCAGATAGATGAGCGGCAACGTGGGCTTGCCTTCGCGCAGATCGTCGCCAGCATTCTTGCCCATCGATTCCGGCGTGCCCGTGTAATCGAGCCAGTCGTCCATGATCTGGAAAGCCGTGCCGATACGGCGGCCAAATTCCGCCGCGGCGGCTTCTGTGGTCGCGTCGACGCCCGACAGCACCGCGCCCAGCTGGGCTGCCGCCTCGAACAGCTTGGCCGTCTTGTAGCGGATGACCTGCATGTAACGCGCTTCGTCGACGTCGGCATCATGCATGTTCAGCAGCTGCAGCACCTCGCCTTCGGAAATGATGTTGGTCGCTTCCGAAAGAATCTCCATCACGCGCATCTTGCCCACGCCGACCATCATCTGGAACGAGCGCGAATACAGGAAGTCGCCGACCAGCACGCTGGCCGCGTTGCCGAACAGCGCATTCGCGGTCTGCCGGCCGCGACGCAGATCGGATTCGTCGACGACGTCGTCGTGCAGCAGCGTGGCCGTATGGATGAACTCGACGACGGCCGCCAGCTCGTGCCGATGCCCCGTCCTGTCGCCGAGCGCGCCTGCTACGAGCAGAAGCAGCGCGGGCCGCAGCCGCTTGCCTCCGGCACTGATGATGTACTCGGAGATCTGGTTGATCAGCATCACCTCGGACGCCAGACGGTGCCGGATGACGCGATTCACCTGCTGCATGTCTTCGGCGATCGGAGCGAGCAGATTGGCTGCGTTGGGGGTTGGGGTGGCGGTTGACGACATGGTGGCGAATTCGGGTAGTGCCGCGAATTATAAGGCGAACTGCGGTATTTCCGCGCCGTACACCATTTGTTCATGGCCGTTTTGGCCCGTTTCCGCATTCTTTCGCCCGGTTTGTTGCGCGCGGGACGGTGAGGCGCGGTCGTTGTCAACTGTTTTTGACCGCGAAGCTAACTCTATGTATAATCGAGGGTTTCCGCGCGTGGTGCGTCGGGAAAATGAATTTAGAGTGAGGTTTTCAATGTACGCGGTCATAAAAACCGGCGGCAAGCAGTACAAAGTTGCTGTCGGCGAAAAACTTAAAGTAGAACAGATACCGGCAGACATTGACGCTGAAATCACGCTCGACCAGGTTCTCGCAGTGGGCGAAGGCGAATCGATTAAGTTCGGTACGCCGCTGGTCAGTGGGGCTTCCGTCAAGGCTACCGTCGTGTCCCAAGGTCGTCACAAGAAAGTGACCATCTTCAAGATGCGTCGCCGGAAGCACTACCAAAAGCATGGCGGCCACCGCCAGAACTACACCGAACTGCGCATCGACGCTATCAACGCGTAAGCGCATCGGGCAAGGAGTAATCACATGGCACACAAAAAGGCAGGCGGCTCTTCCCGGAACGGCCGCGACTCCGAGTCGAAGCGTCTCGGCGTGAAAGTGTACGGCGGTCAGGCCATCCTGGCGGGCGGCATCATCGTGCGTCAACGCGGCACGCGTATGCACCCGGGCGAAAACGTCGGTATCGGCAAGGATCACACCTTGTTCGCGCTGACGGACGGCCACGTCAAGTTCACGACGAAGGGCGCCGACAAGAAGCACATGGTCAACGTCGTCCCGGCTGTCTGAGAATAATCAGGCACGGGCTTCAGGACCGGAAAAAGGCCCCGCGAAGTTTGCGGGGCCTTTTTGTTTGCGGGTTTGGGTTTGCGAGTTTCACGGCGATGTATTCGCCAAGCCCGCATCGTCGCGGCGGTCATTGTCGCGACTGGACAAGAATCAAGATCAATCTGGCCGTTCGGCCAATGGTGCACGCGCGCTGCGCGCGGCAGAATAGCAATACACACGGGACGGAGTAACGCATGAAGTTCATTGACGAAGCGAGGATCGAAGTCATCGCCGGCGACGGGGGAGATGGCAGCGCGTCGATGCGCCGCGAGAAATTCGTCCCGTTCGGTGGTCCGGACGGCGGCGACGGCGGCCGCGGCGGCAGCGTTTTCGCAGTTGCAGACCGCAACATCAACACGCTGATCGACTATCGCTATTCGAAAAAGCATCAGGCGCGCAACGGCGAAAACGGCCGTGGCTCGGACTGCTACGGCAAGGGCGGCGATGACATTACGCTGCGCATGCCCGTCGGTACGATCATCACGGACATGGACACGGGCGAGCTGATCGCTGACCTTACCGAGCACAATCAGACGGTGCGCATCGCGCAGGGCGGCGCGGGCGGCCTCGGCAATCTGCACTTCAAATCCAGTACGAATCGCGCGCCGCGCCAGAAGACGGACGGCAAGCCGGGTGAGCGCCGCATGGTGCGCCTCGAGCTGAAAGTGCTCGCGGATGTCGGTTTGCTCGGCATGCCGAACGCGGGAAAGTCGACGTTCATTTCGTCGGTGTCGAATGCGAAGCCGAAGATCGCCGATTATCCGTTCACGACGCTCGCGCCGAATCTAGGCGTGGTGCGCGTCGGGCCGAGCCGCAGCTTCGTGATCGCCGACATTCCCGGGCTGATCGAAGGTGCGGCGGAAGGCGCGGGCCTCGGTCACCAGTTCCTGCGCCACTTGCAGCGCACGGGCCTGTTGCTGCATATCGTCGATCTCGCGCCGTTCGACGAGTCCGTCGATCCCGTCGCGGAAGCGAAAGCAATCGTCAACGAACTGCGCAAATACGACGAGCTGTTGTACAACAAGCCACGCTGGTTGGTGCTGAACAAGCTGGACATGGTCCCCGAAGACGAGCGCGAGGCGCGCGTGGCCGCGTTCCTGAAGGACTTCGAATGGGACGGCCCGGTCTTCGAAATTTCGGCGCTCACGGGTCAGGGCTGCGAAAACCTCTGCTACGCGGTGTACGACTACCTCGCGGAGCATTCGGATGCGCAGCGCGCGGCGGAAGCGGAAGATCTCGCCGCTGACGTGCGTTTCCGCGAGCAGCAGCAAGGCAGCGGTGACGCGAACGCGCCCGTTGGGCCGCAGGAGTAAGCAGGAGCCGTAATCTGGATGCCGGCGCACTCCCAGCATGCGCCGGTCTTACGAATCATCTTGGAGACCGCGCAGAATGCGTTCCGTTATCGCAGATTCGAAGCGATTGGTCGTGAAAGTCGGGTCCAGCCTCGTCACGAACGACGGGCGCGGACTCGATCACACAGCAATCGGCCGCTGGGCCGCGCAGATTGCCGCGCTGCGCGAGCAGGGCAAGGAAGTCGTGCTCGTCAGTTCGGGCGCCATTGCCGAAGGCATGCAGCGTCTTGGCTGGACAAAGCGCCCGCGTGAAATCGACGAGTTGCAGGCGGCGGCCGCCGTTGGGCAGATGGGACTCGCGCAAGTCTACGAGAGCCGTTTCGCCGAGCACTCCATCCGGACCGCGCAGATTCTGCTGACACACGCCGATCTTGCCGATCGCGAACGCTATCTGAACGCGCGGTCAACGCTGCTGACGCTGCTGCGTCTCGGTGTGGTGCCGATCATCAACGAGAACGACACTGTCGTCACCGACGAAATCAAGTTCGGCGACAACGACACGCTGGGCGCGCTGGTCGCGAATCTGATCGAAGGCGATGCACTGATCATTCTCACCGACCAGCAAGGTCTCTTCACCGCCGATCCGCGCAAAGATCCCTCCGCAACGCTCGTCCAGCAGGCCGATGCCGGCACGCCGGAACTCGAAGCGATGGCGGGCGGCGCAGGGTCGAGCATCGGCCGTGGCGGCATGCTGACGAAGATTCTCGCGGCGAAGCGCGCGGCCCACAGCGGTGCGAATACGGTGATCGCAAGTGGCCGGGAGGCGGACGTGCTGGCGCGGCTGGCATCGGGCGAGGCGATCGGTACGCAATTGATCGCGCGCACGGCACGGATGGCCGCGCGCAAGCAGTGGATGGCGGATCACCTCCAGGTGCGCGGGCACGTGGTAATCGACGACGGCGCCGTCGAAAAGCTCACGGAAGGCGGCAAGAGCTTGCTGCCGATCGGCGTAGTCGGCGTGCAGGGTGCGTTTGCGCGCGGCGAGGTGATCGCGTGTCTAAACGCGTCTGGGCGAGAGGTCGCGCGTGGACTGACGAACTACAGCAGCGCGGAGACGAAGCTGATCCAGCGTCGTCCGAGCGGCGAGATTGAATCCGTATTGGGTTACATGCTCGAGCCTGAGCTGATCCACCGGGACAACCTGGTGCTCGTCTAAAGACGACTTCCAAAAATCAAAAAGCCGTCCCATCGGAAGATGGGACGGCTTTTTTTTGCGCCAGCAGCGCACGACGCTTCGGTTTAGCCGCCGCCGCCGCGAATCAGCGTGCTGTTCGCGCGCTTGTACTTGATATTGTTCACGATCACATCCGCCTTGCCGACGGGCAGCTTGCTCGTGCAGAAGTAATCCTGATAGAGCGCCGCGTGATACGCGTTCAGATCGCCGTTCTCGATGCGCGTCCACTCGTTTTCGACGGTGCGGTCCCAGCCGTCGTGGTCAGCGTTGAGGCCTGCATACAGCTTCCACGAATAGTCTTCGCAGCGAATGCCTTCGTAGTTCACGTTACGCGCGCCGCTCGGGCTCGTGATCACCACCGTGTAGCGAATCACGCCGTCGTTGTCGACGGTCAGCGACTTCGCATCGACAGCGAATTGAAGCGGCGTGTTCTGCGACACCGAGAACGGCAGCAGATTGGCCGGCTGAGGCATGGCCGGGAGCGTATCGACTTTCTTTTCGGTCCACGTCGACGGCCGGTCGAACAGATACTGAAAGTCGCTCCTGGGTCCGTCGGACGCGGACGAATCGGACGTATTGGTCGGATTCTTGGTGCTCGAACAGCCAGCCAGCAGAACGCCCGCGGCGACGCACGCCACGGCGAAAGCAGATACTTTCAATGTGATTTCCTCGAAACGCCGGCGCAGCGTGTCTCACGCCGCACCGGCAGATGCGGCGTGGACAGCCGCTTTGCGTCAGTCGCGCAGCCCCGGTGCCTGAACGGCTGGGTCTTCCGTCGACGAACAGTCCGACTCGATTGTCGCACGCAGCGTAGTCTCGACCGCAATTGTCGTGGTGACGGTCGTCACCGTTGCGGAGACCATCGACGCCCCGGGCGGCGCATTCACCGACGACGCCATCCGAGGATAGCGCTGCCCGTGATGATGTCCACCGGGCCGTTCCGTACGCGGCGCAGGCCGCCGCAGGAAACGGGACAATTCCGTTAACGCCAGCTGATACACATCCCGCTTGAACTCGATCACACAGTCGAGCGGCACCCAGTACTCGTTCCAGCGCCAGGCATCGAACTCAGGGTGGTCGGTTGCGCGCAGACATATGTCGCAATCGCGTCCGACCATCCGGAGCAAGAACCAGATCTGCTTCTGGCCGCGGTAATGGCCGCGGACCTCACGCTTGATGAACTTGTCAGGCACCTCGTAACGCAACCAGTCGCGCGTGCGACCGATAACCTTGACGTGCTCCGGAAGCAGGCCGGTTTCTTCGTGCAACTCCCGATACATCGCCTGCACGGGGGTCTCACCGTATTTGATGCCCCCTTGCGGAAACTGCCAGGAATGTTCACGGAGCCGCTTGCCCCAAAACACCTCGTTGTGAGCGTTCAAGAGGATGATGCCGACGTTCGGGCGAAAGCCTTCACGATCCAGCATACAACCACCTTCGAATCCTTTAAAATTGCTTTGATTATAAACAGATAACGGGTCTGACGCACCGCCTCGCACCAGATTGGCGCGATTGTCCGTAACAACCCGCATTCGTCGTTGCGAAAGCCTCTTTCCGGCACTTTTTGCGCGTCGTCGGACAAGTGTCACGCGCGTGCGACAATCGCTGTTCGACGTGCGCCGGTTGGCCAGGCGCTCAGGTGCGCAAATCCATCGTCTTACCCTTTCGGGCGGCCCTTTTGGTCCGCCGCTTTTGGAAAATTCTGAATGAAAGCCTCCCGTTTCTTTATTGGCACCCTGAAGGAAGCGCCCGCCGACGCGGAAATCGTCAGTCACAAGCTCATGGTGCGTGCCGGCATGATCCGGCGCGTGGCTGGCGGCATCTACAACTATCTGCCAATTGGCCTGCGCTCGATCCGCAAGGTGGAAGCGATCGTGCGCGAGGAAATGAACCGGGCAGGCGCGATCGAACTGCTGATGCCGGCTGTGCAGCCGGCGGAGCTGTGGCAGGAATCGGGCCGCTGGGAAAAATATGGTCCCGAACTGCTGCGCTTCAAGGATCGCAAGCAGAGCGACTTCGTGATCGGACCGACGCACGAAGAAGTCGTGACGGACATCGCGCGTGGTCAGATCAAGAGCTACCGTCAGCTGCCGGTGAACTTCTACCAGGTGCAGACGAAGTTCCGCGACGAGATCCGTCCGCGTTTCGGCGTGATGCGCGGTCGCGAATTCATCATGAAGGACGCGTACTCGTTCGATAAGGACATGGACGGTCTGCGCGAGTCGTATCGCAAGATGTACGACGCATACGTGCGTATTTTCACGCGCCTGGGTCTCGACTTCCGTGCGGTCGCTGCGGACAACGGCTCGATCGGCGGCAGCGGCTCGCATGAGTTCCACGTGATCGCCGATACGGGCGAAGACGACATCGCGTATTGCCCGACGTCCGACTTCGCGTCGAACGTCGAAGCGGCCGAAGCCTTGCCGCTGATCGCCGAACGCGCCGCGCCGAAGGAAGAGCTCAAGAAGACGTCGACGCCGGGCAAGGCGAAGTGCGAAGCCGTCGCCGAACACCTCAACATTCCGCTCGAAAAGACGATCAAGTCGATCATCCTCGCCACGGAAAACGAAGGCGCCGAACCGACCATCTGGTTGTTGATGCTGCGCGGCGACCACGATCTGAACGAGATCAAGGTCAACAAGCTGCCGGGTCTCGGCGAGTTCCGTATGGCGACGGAAGCAGAAATCGTCGAGTGGTTCGGCACGCCGCCGGGCTATCTCGGACCGCTGAACACGAAGAAGCCGGTCAAGGTGATCGCGGACCGCACGGTCGCGAACATGAGCGACTTCGTGGTCGGCACGAACGAAGTCGATTTCCACACGACGGGCGTCAACTGGGGCCGCGATCTGCCCGAGCCCGTCGTCGCGGATATCCGCAACGTGAAGAAGGGTGATCCGTCGCCGGACGGCAAGGGTGTGATCGACATCTGCCGCGGCATCGAAGTCGGCCATGTGTTCCAGCTCGGCACGAAGTATTCGGAAGCGATGAACGCGACGTTCCTCGACGAATCGGGCAAGCCGCAGCCGATGCAGATGGGCTGCTACGGCATCGGCATCACGCGCATTCTCGGCGCGGCGATTGAGCAGAACTACGACGACAAGGGCATCATCTGGCCGGAATCGATTGCGCCGTTCGAAGTCGTGCTGTGCCCCATGGGTTACGACCGCAGCGACGCCGTGCGCGAGCAGGCTGACAAGCTGCACGACGAACTGACGGCAGCCGGCATCGACGTGATTCTCGACGATCGCGGCGAGCGTCCGGGCGTGATGTTCGCCGACTGGGAACTGATCGGCGTGCCGCATCGTCTGGTGATCGGCGACCGTGGCCTGAAGGACGGCAAGATCGAGTATCAGGGTCGCCGCGATACGGAAGCCACGCTGTTGCCTGTCGAAGGCGCGGCGCAGGCTGTCATCGAAAAGATCAAGGCAGCGCTCGCGCGCTGATAGGAGCGGACGGTGGAGTACAACTTCCTGTCCGCGACCATCCTGCTGATTCTCATCACTGATCCACTCGGCAACATCCCGCTCTTCATCAACTGCCTGCGGGGTGTTGCGCCTCATCGGCGCATTCGCGTCATTCTTCGCGAAGTCGCCATCGCGTTCGTGATCCTGCTGATCTTCATGCTCGTCGGCGACCGCTTTCTGCGGATGATGAGCCTGACGGATCTGTCGCTGCGGATCGGCGGCGGCATTGTGCTGTTTCTGATCGCGCTGCGGATGATCTTTCCGCATCCCGATGGCCCGTTCGGCGCCGACACGCGCGCCGCCGAACCGCTGATCGTGCCGCTCGCGATTCCCGCGCTCGCCGGTCCGTCAGCGTTGGCCACGGTGATGCTGCTGACGTCGCAGGCGCCGAACAAGATGTTGGAATGGGTCGCGGCGCTGACGGTGACGATGATCGTGTGCGCGATCGTGCTGGTGATGGCGGAGCGCATTCAGCAGTGGCTCGGCGAGCGCACGGTGATGGCCTTCGAGCGCTTGATGGGCCTCGTGCTCGTCGCGATTTCGGTGGAGATGATGCTCGGCGGGATTCGCACTTTCGTGCATCAGCTTGAGAAGTGAGCATGGCCGTCGAGGCAACAAAAAAGCGACCCGCGGGTCGCTTTTTTATTTGCGGCAGCGCAGCCTGAGAGTCACGCGCCTTCCGTCAATGCGCGGATAGTCGGCAGATTGCGCCAGTAGCCTTTCGCATCCATCCCGCAGCCGAACACGTAACGGTCGGGCACTTCGAAGCCGCAGAAGTCGGGACGCAGCGGCTTTGCCTTCGGAATGATCTTCTCGCACAGCACCGCGCTCATGAAGCGCTTCGCGCCCATGCCCATGATGCGGTCGCGGATCGCGGCCATCGTCTCGCCTTCATCGAGGATGTCGTCGAGCACGAGCACCACGCGGTCTTTCACCGAACCCGACGGCGCGACGCGCCACTGCATTTCGGCGCTGCCCTTGATCGCGTTGCGATAGCGGGTGAGGTGGATGTAGTCGAACTCGAGCGGAAAATCGAGGTGCGGCAGGAGCATGCCCGTGAACACCGCCGCGCCGCCCATCACCGACAGCACGAGCGGAAACTCGTCGGCCATTTCCGCGCGAATGGCGCCGGCCATACGGCCGATAGAGGCGTTGACGTCGCTGGCCGAAACGATTTCTTCGGAGTGACTGAAAATGTGGAGAGCTTCTTCGCGATTCATGACGTCTGGCGGGCGGTAACTGTATACATAGTGTGAGAGACAACGACCCGGCGCGCTACAGCAAATACCCGCGCCTCGATCCGGCATACGCGCCGGGTCGCGATGGCCGTCGCACGCCCGGACAAACGGGCGAGCGACGGCCGTAAAACATTAGCGCATGCCCGGCATCATGCCCTTCATGCCGCGCATCATCTTTTGCAGATTGCCGCCCTTGAGCTTCTTCATCATTGTGCGCATTTGCTCGTACTGGTTTAACAGGCGGTTCACTTCCTGCACCTGCACGCCCGCGCCGGCAGCGATACGGCGCTTGCGCGTCGCCTTGATCAGCTCGGGCTTCGCGCGCTCGGCGGCCGTCATCGAATTGATGATGCCTTCCATGCGGCGCATCTGCTTTTCGGCCTGGCCCATGTCGGCATTCGACGCGGCCTGCTGAAACTGTGCGGGCAGCTTGTCCATCAGCGACGACAGACCGCCCATCTTCTTCATCTGTGAAAGCTGCGCGCGGAAATCGTTCAGATCGAAATCGCCGCCTTTCTTGACCTTGTCGGCGAGCTTTTGCGCGGCCTGAACGTCGACGCCGCGCTGCGCTTCCTCGACGAGCGCGAGAATATCGCCCATGCCGAGAATCCGGTTCGCCATGCGATCCGGGTAGAAGACTTCGAGGCCGTCGAGCTTTTCCGCGACACCGACGAACTTGATCGGCTTGCCCGTCACGTGACGCACGGAAAGCGCCGCGCCGCCGCGCGAATCGCCGTCGAGCTTGGTCAGCACGACGCCCGTGAGCGGCAGCGTGTCGTTGAACGCCTTCGCGGTGTTCACGGCGTCCTGACCGAGCATCGCGTCGACGACGAACAGCGTTTCCGCCGGATTCAATTCCTTATGCAGCGCGGCGATTTCGTTCATCATCGCCTCGTCGATACCGAGACGACCGGCCGTGTCGACGAGCAGCACATCGTGATAGTGACGCTTGGCCCAGTCGACGGCGGCGCGCGCGATGTCGACGGGCTTCTGGTCCGGCTGCGACGGGAAGAAGTCGGCGCCGACCTGTTCGGTCACCGTCTTCAACTGCGCGATAGCGGCGGGGCGATACACGTCGCACGACACCGTCAGCACTTTCTTTTTGTACTTTTCGCGCAGCAGTTTCGCGAGCTTGCCGACCGTGGTCGTCTTACCCGCGCCCTGCAGACCCGCCATCAGGATGACGGCAGGCGGCGTGACGCTGAGATTGAGTTCAGCGGCCTTGCCTTCGTAGTCGCCGCCGATCACGGCCGTCAGCTCGCGCTGAACGACGCCGACGAGCGCCTGGCCCGGCGACAGGCTGGCGATCACTTCCTCGCCGAGCGCCTTTTCCTTCACCTTCGCGATGAAGTCGCGCACGACGGGCAGCGCCACGTCCGCTTCGAGGAGTGCGAGGCGCACTTCGCGCAGCATCTCCTGGGTGTTCGCCTCGGTGAGCCGGGCTTCGCCGCGCAGCGTCTTGACGACGCGCGCCATCCGTTGAGTGAGGTTGTCGAGCATGGGGGCGATGAGCAGTGCGGCCGCCCCTGTCGCAGCGCGAGAGCGGCGGACTTTGGAGGGCCTGGTGTAAACTTCCAATATGGATATTGTACTGTATGCCCTCACTGCGCTCCTGTACGGCGGACTTGCCGTCGCGGGCTGGCGCGCGCACCGGCAGGCGAGCGCCGCGCCGATGCTCGAAAGCGTGCCGCCGCTTCCCGCTGCTGCGCCGCTGCCTGCGGGCGGGCGAGGGCTGGCGGGCGCGTCCGCCGGCATGTCGATGACGACGCGCATCGTGTTGCTCGTCGCGCTGCTTGCGCACGGCGTGCTGCTGCACACCACTATTTTTCCGCACGACGCGATGGTGTTCGGCTTCGCGTTCGCGCTGTCCGCGATGTTCTGGCTCGGCGCGGGCATCTACTGGATCGAGAGCTTCTTTTTTCCGCTCGACGGTCTGCGTCTGCTCGTGCTGCCGCTCGCGTGCATCGCGTCGCTGCTGCCGCTCGTGTTCAACGGCGTGCACGTGCTGTCGTATGCCGCCGATCCTCTCTTCAAGCTGCACTTCCTGATCGCGAACATCGCGTATGGTCTGTTCGTGATCGCCGCGCTGCATGCCGTGCTGATGCTGCTCGTCGAACGGCGCCTGCACGCGATGCGCGGCGGCGCGCTAGCGCGTCAAAGCGCCGCGGCGGGCAACGGCTGGCTGTCGAGCTGGCTCGACTCGCTGCCGCCACTGCTCACGCTCGAGACGCTGCTGTTCCGTCTGATCGGCGCGGGCTTCGTGCTGCTCACGCTCACGCTGGTGTCGGGCATCCTGTTCAACGAACAGCTGCTCGACCGCGCGCTGCAACTCGATCACAAGACCGTGTTCGCGCTGCTGTCGTGGGTGATGTTCGGCGCGCTGCTGACGGCGCGCAAGGTGTCGGGATGGCGCGGACGCGCGGCGTTGCGCTGGGTGCTCGCGTCGTTCGTCGCGCTGCTGCTCGCCTATGTCGGCAGCCGTTTCGTTTTCGAGGTGCTGTTGCACCGTCCTGTGGTCTGAGTTGTTCCAGGTTGATCCAAGCATCATGCGACAAATTTTTCTGCTGATCCTGTTGTTCATCGTCGGCCAATGGCTGGTGAAGGCGCTGCGCCGCGCAGAGGCATCGCGCACGACGCGCACGGGTACGGGCGACGCCGCCGGCGCGAACGCGCGCCCGGGTGCGCGCGCGAACAGTCACGCTAGCGGTCAGGCGAACGGAAGCGCGAACGGCAAGAGCGCGCCCCGACTCGCCGAGCCGATGATCCGCTGCGCCGAATGCGGCGTGCATGCGCCACAGAGCGACTCCGTGCTCGTGGCAGGGCAGACCTTCTGTTCGCACGATCACGCGAAGCGTTACGCCGCCCGTCCGACGGGCCGCGACGCACGATGACGGCACACATCCCCGCGCGCTTCACCGTCGATGCAAACGGGTGGGTCAACGAAGCGCGCAAGCTGCCGTCGCCGAATTTCGAGGTGCGTCCGAACGGCGCACGTCCGACGCTGATCGTCATCCACAACATCAGCCTGCCGCCGAACGAATTCGGCGGCACGGGCATCACCGATCTCTTCCTCAATCGCCTCGACTGCGACGCGCATCCGTACTACGACACGCATCTGCGCGACGTGCGCGTGTCCGCGCATTTCGTGATTCATCGCGACGGCGCGCTCGAACAGTACGTCTCGTGCGACGAGCGCGCATGGCATGCGGGCGCGTCGAACTTCTTCGGCCGCGAGCGCTGCAACGACTTCTCGATCGGCATCGAACTCGAAGGCAGCGACGCGTCGCCATTCGAAGCGGCGCAATACGAGACGCTAGCGCCGCTCGTGCAGGCGCTCGCCGCGCACTACGCAATCGACTCTCTCGCGGGTCACTCGGACATCGCGCCCGGCCGCAAGACCGATCCCGGTCCGCACTTCGACTGGCCGCGTCTTCAACGCGATACGGCGCTCGCCGATCCGTATTTCCCCTATCTGCATCCTTCCTCGCGCGCGCCGATAACGTCGTAAGCGCGTCACTTCCGCTCTGTACGATGCCGCACCGACAGCGCGCAAACGCTGTGTTGGCCCGTCGCCGTTTTCTGACGCGGCCTATCCAAAAGTCAAGATCGTCAGACCAAATAAAAGAATTTGCGATGGCCGTTGAGTACACTATACTTCGTGCCGTTAATCAGTTTTTGCACAAGATGTAGTGTTTGTCAGGCGGCGCCCCGCTCCATGAGCATGGCGCCGTCAGCATTACCGGCACTGAAAAAACCTGATGCGGCGCAACCAGTTACGAGAACCGGTGCGCCGACCCATTCGAAGAAAAGGGCGCAGCCAAGTGATCGCGACACGCACGACGTTGAAGTTCTCCCACGCGGATCTGTCGCATCCGGCCCAGCTGTTTCCTGGTTCCCGCTGTCCCTCTTCTTCTTCCTCATCGCATGCGTCCGGGGTGGCGCAGCGGTTGTACTAATCCGCGGTAACTCCGCACTATTCCAAGACCAGGAGCTTTGCACATGCAAACCACCGACAACGTGACGACCCGGTTCGAAGGCGCACCCGCTGGCCGCCCCGAAGCGCTCGCACATGGCGCGCAAGCGCTCGCGCCGCAGACGAACTACGCCGACTACAAGGTGATGCGTCGCAACGGCGGCGTGGTGTCGTTCGAACCGTCGAAAATCGCCATCGCCGTGACGAAGGCATTTCTGGCCGTCAACGGTGGTCAGGGCGCGGCATCGGCACGCGTTCGTGAACTGGTCGAGCAACTCACGCAGAACGTCGTGCGCGCGCTGGTGCGCAGCCGTCCGAACGGCGGCACGTTCCATATCGAAGACATTCAGGATCAGGTCGAACTCGCGCTGATGCGCACGGGCGAGCACAACGTCGCGCGCGCCTACGTGCTGTATCGCGAGAAGCGCACGCAGGAGCGCGGTCATGAGGCCGACGTGCCGGCAGGCGCATCGGGTCTGAACGTGACCGACAACGGCGTCACGCGTCCGCTCGACATGGCTGCACTGCGCGGCATCATCGAATCGGCATGTGCGAACCTGGGCGATGCCGTGAACGCAGAGCCGATCGTCGCGGAAACGGTGAAGAACCTGTACGACGGCGTGCCGATGAGCCAGGTCTACGACTCGGCCATCCTCGCTGCACGCACGATGATCGAAAAGGATCCGGCATACAGCCAGGTCACGTCGCGCATCCTGCTGCACACGATCCGCCGCGAGATCCTCGAAGAAGAAGTCACGCAAGCCGAAATGGGCCAGCGTTACGCCGAGTACTTCCCGCTCTTCATCAAGCGCGGCGTGAACGCCGAGCTGCTCGACGACAAGCTGCTGCAATTCGACCTGAAGCGTCTCGGCGCCGCGCTCGACGCGAACCGCGACCTGCAGTTCGGCTACCTCGGCCTGCAGACGCTGTATGACCGTTACTTCCTGCACGTCGACGGCACGCGTATCGAAATGCCCCAGGCATTCTTTATGCGTGTTGCGATGGGTCTGTCGCTGAACGAGATCGACCGCGAAGCGCGCGCGATCGAGTTCTACAACGTGCTGTCGAGCTTCGACTTCATGTCGTCGACGCCGACGCTGTTCAACTCGGGCACGCGCCGCTCGCAACTGTCGTCGTGCTATCTGACGACGGTCGACGACGACCTCGACGGCATCTACGAAGCGCTGAAGGAAAACGCGCTGCTGTCGAAGTTCGCCGGCGGTCTGGGCAACGACTGGACGCGCGTGCGTGCGCTCGGCTCGCACATCAAGGGTACCAACGGCAAGTCGCAAGGCGTCGTGCCGTTCCTGAAGGTCGTCAACGACACGGCCGTCGCCGTGAACCAGGGCGGCAAGCGCAAGGGCGCGGTGTGCGCGTACCTGGAATCGTGGCACCTCGACATCGAAGAATTCCTCGAGCTGCGCAAGAACACGGGTGACGACCGTCGCCGTACGCACGACATGAACACGGCGAACTGGATTCCCGACCTGTTCATGAAGCGCGTGCTCGAAGGTGGCGACTGGACGCTGTTCTCGCCGTCCACCTGCCCGGACCTGCACGACAAGTTCGGCGCCGAGTTCGAAACGGCTTACACCGCTTACGAAGACAAGGTCGCGCGCGGCGAGATCAAGCTGTTCAAGAAGATTCCGGCTGCGCAACTGTGGCGCAAGATGCTGGGCATGCTGTTCGAAACGGGCCATCCGTGGATCACGTTCAAGGATCCGTGCAATGTGCGCTCGCCGCAACAGCACGTCGGCGTCGTCCACTCGTCGAACCTGTGCACGGAAATCACGCTGAACACGAGCGACACCGAAATCGCCGTCTGCAACCTCGGCTCGGTGAATCTCGTCGCGCACCTGAAGGAACAGGCCGACGGCACGCTCGCGCTCGACCACGACAAGCTGAAGCGCACCATCAGCGTCGCGATGCGCATGCTCGACAACGTGATCGACATCAACTACTACGCGGTCGCGAAGGCACGTAACTCGAACCTGAAGCACCGTCCGGTGGGTATGGGCATCATGGGCTTCCAGGACTGCCTGCACGTGCTGCGCACGCCGTACGCATCGCAGGAAGCCGTCGAGTTCGCCGACCGTTCGATGGAAGCCGTCTGCTACTACGCATACTGGGCGTCGACGGAACTGGCGGAAGAGCGCGGCCGTTACTCGACGTACCGCGGCTCGCTGTGGGATCGCGGCATCCTCCCGCAGGACACGCTGAAGCTGCTCGCCGATGCACGCGGCGGCTACGTCGAAGTGGATTCGAGCGAATCGATGGACTGGTCGTCGCTGCGCTCGCGCATCGCGACGCACGGCATGCGCAACTCGAACTGTGTCGCGATCGCGCCGACGGCGACGATCTCGAACATCATCGGCGTGTCTGCATGTATCGAGCCGACGTTCCAGAACCTGTACGTGAAGTCGAACCTGTCGGGCGAATTCACGGTGGTGAACGACTACCTCGTGCGTGACCTGAAGGCGCGCGGCCTGTGGGACGAAGTGATGGTCGCCGACCTGAAGTACTTCGACGGCTCGCTGTCGCGCATCGACCGCGTGCCGGCCGACCTCCGCGCGATCTACGCGACGGCGTTCGAAGTCGATGCAACGTGGCTGGTCGAAGCGGCGTCGCGCCGTCAGAAGTGGATCGACCAGGCGCAGTCGCTCAACATCTACATGGCGGGCGCATCGGGCAAGAAGCTCGACGAGGTCTACAAGCTCGCATGGCTGCGCGGCCTGAAGACGACGTACTACCTCCGCACGATGGCGGCAACGCACGTCGAGAAGTCGACGGTCGCGCACGGCGCGCTGAACGCAGTGCCGTCGGGCGACGGCGGTGCAGGTGGTGCAGCAGGTGGCTTCGGTGTCGGCGGCGGTGCAGCGTCGTCGGGTAGTACGGGTGGCTTCCAGGCATCGGCTGCTTCAGCAACTGCGGTTCCTGCTGTCGAAGCAGCGCCGGAAGCGGATGGTCCCGTGTGCATGATGCGTCCGGGCGATCCTGGCTTCGAAGAGTGCGAAGCCTGCCAGTAAGCCGGAGCGCTCACTAATAAGTAGCAGGTAAGAAGTGGCAGGTAAGCCGCCGGCGCTCGCCGGCGGCGAGCAACAGATAGCAAGCGAGTAGCAGATGAGCGGTGGCCGTCGAACGCATCGCTCATCGCAGCACGAAGGCGCGGCTCCCGTTGCAGATCCTCGTTTCAGTTTCAGTCGGAAGAGAAGCACACGACGCAACGAGGAACATCACGTGCTACCCACTCATCGACGAGTGCGCGAAAACCCTGAACGCACACACGATGAAGTCGGCGAGACAGCACAGAAGTGACGATGCATCGCGCGTCCCGCTCGCTTCGCAAGACACGCGCAACGCGCAGCGAAGCAGCAAATGTTTCGAGTTCGGAACAACGCAGAAGCAACGTGGAAGCAACGCATACGCATCACTGAAGCAACACGCTTTTGATCGTGCATCGCGCTTCATCGACACACGTTTCGATCGACTCGCAACGCGTGACCTTCACACACTGATGAACAAAGTGTTGTATGTAGGTCGCAACGCGATTCGAAAACAGGATTTTTCATGAGCGGACCCTTTTAACGCTCGTGAAAAGATGGTACAAACCGATCTAAATTGATGGTGACATTTATGCTCAACTGGGATGACGAGATCACTGCCGTAACTCCCTCGAGTGATTCGCAACAAAACGTGTTGCGCAACGCTGCGGGAACGGCTGTCGGTTCGCAAGTCGAAACGCGTTCCGCTCATCAAGCTCCCTCGGCTCAACAGGTCTTTGCGAACGACATCGCAATCGCTCCGCCGGCGCAAGCAACTGCATCGGCTGTCGCTTCCGAAGCTCGCGTGAATGTCGCCGACAAGCGCATCATCAACGGCCAGACTGACGTCAACCAGCTGGTGCCGTTCAAGTACAAGTGGGCGTGGGAAAAGTATCTGTCCGGTTGCGCGAACCACTGGATGCCGCAGGAAATCAACATGTCCCGCGACATCGCGCTCTGGAAAGACCCGAACGGGCTGACGGAAGACGAGCGTCGCGTCGTCAAGCGCAACCTCGGCTTCTTCGTGACGGCCGACTCGCTCGCGGCGAACAACATCGTCCTCGGCACGTACCGCCACATCACGGCGCCCGAATGCCGCCAGTTCCTGCTGCGCCAGGCGTTCGAAGAGGCGATCCACACGCACGCTTACCAGTACATCGTGGAGTCGCTCGGTCTCGACGAAGGCGAGATCTTCAACGCGTACCACGAAGTGCAGTCCATTCGTGACAAAGACGAATTCCTGATTCCGTTCATCCACACGCTGACCGACCCGGCCTTCAAGACGGGCACGCTCGAAGCAGACCAGAAGCTGCTCAAGTCGCTGATCGTGTTCGCGTGCGTGATGGAAGGCCTGTTCTTCTACGTCGGCTTCACGCAGATTCTGGCGCTCGGCCGTCAGAACAAGATGACGGGCGCCGCGGAACAGTACCAGTACATCCTGCGCGACGAGTCGATGCACTGCAATTTCGGCATCGACCTGATCAACCAGATCAAACTCGAAAACCCGCATCTGTGGACGCCGGAGTTCCGCGCGGAAATCCGCGAGATCTTCAAGCATGCGGTCGACCTCGAATATCGCTACGCAGAAGACACGATGCCGCGCGGGGTGCTCGGCCTCAATGCGTCGATGTTCAAGAGCTATCTTCGCTTCATCTGCAACCGCCGTTGCCAGCAGATCGGTCTCGATCCGCTGTTCCCGAACGAGGAAAACCCGTTCCCGTGGATGAGCGAGATGATCGACCTGAAGAAGGAACGCAACTTCTTCGAGACTCGGGTTATCGAATATCAGACCGGCGGCGCGCTGTCCTGGGAATAACCCAACGCGTCGTGTATGTATTTGATGGGGTTGCCGCTGGCTGTGCCGCGGCAAAATTGGTGAGGAGCAATATCGCCTGATGCAGAGCGTGCCCGTTGTGCCGCGGACTACCGCGGCCTATAAAGATCACAGGCACTTTGCGAACCCTTCAGTGGGATGGGCAAACTTCCCCCCGGAAAAAGCCGTTCGCTACAGAGCGAGCGGTTCGATCAAACGATTGACGGTGTCGCAATCCGGCGCCGACAGGACTTGGCGCGCTGTGCCCGATGGCACGGCGCGCCTTACCGTATTCATTAGCGTAAGCGCGCTGGAGCTGCGTACGCCGATGAATAGCCCGCTTCGCAGTGGCCGCCGTGAGAAGCGTCCGCGGGAAGCGGGTTTTGACGAAGGGTGTAGTTTGAACTGACTCTCATCTGAAAACCTGAAGGAGAAAATGATGGCACTCGCCAAGAAGAAACCGGCAGCCAAGAAGGCTGCAGCAAAGAAGGTCGTCGCGAAGAAGGCTGCTCCCGCAAAGAAGGCAGCACCGGCCAAGAAGGCAGCTGTGAAGAAGGTCGCAGCCAAGAAAGTCGCAGTGAAGAAGGTTGCTGCGAAGAAGGCAGCTCCGGCGAAGAAGGCCGCTGCAAAGAAGGTCGCAACGAAGAAGGTTGCAGCGAAGAAAGTCGCCGTGAAGAAGGTTGCTGCGAAGAAGGCAGCGCCGGCGAAGAAGGCCGCAGTGAAGAAGGTTGCAGCGAAGAAAGTCGCCGTGAAGAAGGTTGCTGCGAAGAAGGCAGCACCGGCGAAGAAGGCTGCAGCGAAGAAGGCCGCTGCGAAGAAGGCGCCTGCGAAAAAGGCTGCTGCCAAAAAGGCTGCGCCTGCGAAGAAGGCTGCCGCGAAGAAGGCCGCTGCTGCCCCTGCGAAGAAGGCTGCTCCTGCGAAGAAGGCAGTTTCGAAGAAGGCAGCACCTGCTCCGGCTGCGCCCGCTGCTTCGACGGCGCCGGCTGCTACGGTGAAGACGGCTCTGAACCCGGCTGCAGCATGGCCGTTCCCGACGGGCAGCCGTCCGTAAGAGCTGAAGTCGTAACGGACGCATCATGTATGCGTCCGTCGATTGAGCGACATTGCTCGATCACATCTCATCCCGTCGCCGGGTCACTGGCGGCGGGATTTTTTTCGTCACGCGCTTTGTCGCAGTACAGCTCGACGCAAACGCCGGACCAAAAAAAACGCATGCACAGGGGAGCGCATGCGTGTGAGGTTGCCGACACGGCGCAAGTGCGCCGCCGACAGGGAAAGGGTTTGCGTCAGTGCGTGACGCGCGTCACGCCGCCGCTCGAAAGCAGACGCACGCGCTCGCCGGCGCGGAAGATTTCGCCCGTCGCGCTTTGCGTGATCGCGCGCATGTCGCCGTTGTCGAGACGCACGGTGATCTCGACGCCGTCGCGCATTGCGGTGCTGTTCTCGACCGTGTTGCCGGCAACAGCGCCCGCCAGCCCGCCGACGATGCCCGTCAGAATGGACCCGCGTCCGCCGCCGATCGCGCTGCCCGCAACCGCGCCGAGTGCGCCGCCGCCGATTGCGCCGATACCGCTTGGCTGGCCGTTGTTCGAGCTGATCTTCACGGCGCGCACGCTATCGACGGTGCCCATGCGGACCGTCTCTTCGCGCTGCGCCTGTGACGACGTGTACACGTCGGCGGAACTGCTGTTGTACGCACAGCCCGACATCACGAGCGAACTGACGATCACCGCGCCTACAACCAGGCGGCCCAAACTGCGATTCGTTGTTTTCATTCCCTAAACTCCAAACGGGGCTCGCCTCGAGCCCCTCAAACCCGATCGGTCAGGCGCGGCGTATGCGCAGCGGGCGCTGTTCGCTGCTCGCTGTGTCAGGCGCCCTCTGGCAGTTCGTAGCCGAACGCCTGCTTGAACCGTTCGTTGATCTCCGCGCGCGACGGCGCATAGTTTTGCGGCCCTTGATGTTCGATCTTGAGCGCGCCCATCAGACTGGCGAGACGGCCGGTGGTCGCCCAGCCGAGGCCCTTCTCGATGCCGTACAGCAGGCCGCCCCGGAACGCATCGCCGCAACCCGTGGGGTCCAGCACCTGCTTCGCCTTGACGGCCGGAATCTCTTCGATGCCGCCTGCATGGTGAATCTGTGCCCCGTGCTCGCCGCGCGTGACGATCAGTGCATCGACACGGCTCGTGATTTCTTCGATCGACCAGCCCGTCTTGTTGCTCACCAACGCAGCTTCGTAATCATTGACTGCGACGTAAGTGGCAAGTTCAATCATGCGGCGCAGCGACTCACCGTCGAACAGCGGCAGCCCCTGACCCGGATCGAAGATGAACGGAGTACCTGCCGCGGCGAACTGTTCGGAGTGCTGGATCATGCCGTCGAAGCCGTCCGGCGCGACGATGCCGAGCTTCACGCCGGGCTGGTCCGCGCGGTTCAGGTGCGACTGCATCATCGCGCCCGGGTGGAACGCGGTGATCTGATTGTTCTCGAGGTCGGTGGTGATCATCGCCTGCGCCGAGTACGTGTCGGGCAGCACGCGCACGTGTTCTTTCGACAGACCCAGCGTGTCGAGACGGTCGACGTAGAGTTGCGCGTCGACGGCGCCGAGCGTCGCCATGATGCGCGCATCGCCGCCGAGCAGATGCAGCGAGTAGGCGATATTGCCCGCGCAGCCGCCGAATTCGCGGCGCATCGTCGGCACGAGGAAGCTGACGTTCAGGATGTGGACCTGTTCCGGCAGGATGTGCTCCCGAAAGCGCCCTTCGAAGGTCATGATGTTGTCGTAGGCGAGCGAGCCGCAAATCAGCGTAGCCAAGGCGAGCGTTCCTATAAGTGTCGGTCGGAGAAGAAAAAGGGCGCGACGATGTGACAGCGCCGCGCCCGATGCGATACGGGCGCGGCGCTGTATCGACGCAAATATGAAGCTTACTTCAGCGCGGCAAGCGCTGCGTCGTAGTTCGGTTCGTTCTTGATTTCGCCGACGAGTTCGGCGTGCACGACCTTGTCGTTTTCGTCGATGACGACGACGGCGCGTGCTGTCAGGCCCGTCAGCGGGCCGCTCGTCACGTCGACGCCGTACGCCTGCGCGAACTCATGGCCGCGGAACGTCGAAGCCGTGACGACGTTCTCGATGCCTTCCGTCGTGCAGAAGCGCGTCGCGGCGAACGGCAGGTCGCCCGACACGACGATCACGGCCGTGTTGTTCAGCTTGGCAGCCGCTTCGTTGAACTTGCGCGTGGACGTTGCGCAGGTCGGCGTGTCGAGGCTCGGGACGATGTTCAGCACCTTGCGCTTGCCAGCGAAGTCGCCGAGCGTGAGCGGCTTCAGATCCTTGCCGACGAGCGAGAAGGCGGGCGCCGCCTGGCCCACGGACGGGAACGTGCCAGCGACTTCGATCGGGTTGCCACCCAGCGTGACTTGACTCATGTTGTGCTCCGAAGATTCGTCAGGGATTGACGGGATGCGCGGCCGGTTTGCGCCGGACGCGCGGACAAGCTGCACGCGCTGCAGATCGACGGATTACGGATAGAAGATCTGCACGCGGAAGTTCGAGGCGACCGTGTCGCCGGTGTCGAGGCGCACGATCATCGTCTGCGTCGTGCGTGCGGGCAGGCCCGCCGCGATCGGCGTGCCGGGCTTCACATAGTCTTGCGGCCACAGCACGCGCCGCACGGCGATGTTGTTGTTCTCGTCGAGCAACGTCAGTTCGACGGCGGGATACGCGAGCGCGAGATCGAAACGGTTGCGCAGCGGCATCTTCAGTTCGAGCTTGTGCGGACCGTCGACTTGACGCAGATCCGACGGCTCGACCAGCAATCCGTCGATATCGCGCGGCGGTTCGATCTTGCAGCCCAGATTCGAGCAGGCCTTGACGAACAGCGCCTGCGAATCGGGCCACGCGACCATCACCGATTCGCGCTGCCACCACGCCAGTTGCACGAGCAGCAAACAGGCGAGCAGGCCGCCCGCGACGCCGCCCCCGATGTGCCACATGAGGCGCTTCGCTTCAGGCTCGCGCGGCTCACGCGTGACGGCGAAGGCATCGTCGTCGCCTCCGTGTGGTGCCGCGAATGGCGTGCGATACGGCTCGCCGTATTGATCGCGTGCGCCCGCGTCGGCGCCGAAGCGCGGTTCGAGATCGGGTTCCGCCGATGGTGCGCCGAAGTACGGTTCGCGCTCGCGCGGCTGTCCGGCGTGATCGGCTGACGGCGAAACGGTGCGGTCGTCGTTTTCGAACGCGGGCTTGCTGGGCTTGTCGCGCGGCGGTTCGCGCAGATCGTCGTCGAACGGATCGTGCAGCGGCGCTTTGGCTTCGGGCTTTGGCGCTGCCTGGCCGCGCTGGGTCTCTGCGGATTCGCGCAGCGATTCCGGTTCGCGCCATGCGTGCGTCGTCGATTCGCGCATGTCGCGTTCGAAGTCGCGCGCGGACGCGCCGTCGAAGGCCGGCTCCGCTTTCGACTGTGCGGGCGCCACGGCAGGTTCTTCGACGCGAGGTTGCGATTGCGCTTCGGCAGTCGGTCCGACCTTCGGCTCCGTCTGCACGGCGACGGTCGGCTCGACGCGCTGTTCGACTTGTTGTTCGGCGCTCGCCTTGATGTGCGGCTCGACCGGGTCGCGCTCGACCGGGTTGCGCGCGATCGCCTTCTCGAGATTCATCGGCTCGGACTCGGTGAGTTCGAGCGTGAGCGGCGGTTGCGCGGAACGCGGGATCGTGACGGGGTTGAACGGAATCGTCGACGCGTTATGGCGGATGCGCCGGTCGATCGACGCATCGGGCGCGGGCGCCCACGGATTCCATGCTTCCGCGCGGAAGTCGGGCTCGTGTTCGGACGGCGCGTGTTGCGCGTCGGCGGCGGGCGACGGTTGCGCTGCCGCCTCGGTTTCGACGCGCGGTCCCGCAGGCGCTTGTTCTGCGCGCGCCGTTTCGCGATTGGATTCGGGTTCGGCAGCGGCGGGGCGCTCGTTTTGCGTTTCCACCGGCTGCGTGGGCGCCGCTTCCTGCACCTGCGTCACGACAGGCGGCGCCACCGGCTTCGTTTCCCGCACCGCAGCTTCAGCGCCGCCGTTCGCGAGCGAGCCGAGCGTGTAGGCCGTGACATCGTCGATCGTCACGGGCTTCGCCTTGTCGATACTGACGCCGTTGCTCACGTCGAACAGGCTGCTCGATGCATCGAATACTTCTTTGCAATGGCCACAACGCACGAGTCCGCGGCGCAGCGTGAGCTGCTCCGGTTGGAGCCTGAAGACGGTTTCGCAGAAGGGACAGCGTGTCGCTAGAAGCATATCGAGCCGAAAGACCGGTGAGCCGCCAAGATGCCAAATGAGGTGCCGAATGGGGCCGGAAGCAAACAAATATGCCTTATTCTAATTGCTTTCGCGTCGCGTTCCCGCAAGACATACCCAACCTTCGTGTTCGCGCCACACGGCGATGTCGATCCACTGCCGGTAGACGCTCGCCACTTCTTCTGCCTGTCGCGCGAGAATGCCCGACAGCGCAATGCGGCCGCCCGGCTTCACCTTCGACGACAGCATCGAGGCCATCAGCTTCAGCGGATTCGACAGAATGTTCGCGACGACGATATCGAACTCGCCTTCGGGACAATCGTCGGGCAAACCGTACGTCACATCAGCGTGATTGCGCTCGCTGTTGTGGCGCGCGGATTCGACGGCTTGCGGATCGATGTCGATGCCGATCACGGGATTCGCGCCGCACTTCTTCGCGAGAATCGCGAGAATGCCCGAGCCGCAGCCGTAGTCGAGCACCGACTGATCTTTCTGCACCGACTGCTCGAGCCACTCCATGCACAGACGCGTGGTCGGATGGCTGCCCGTGCCGAATGCAAGGCCCGGATCGAGCTCGAGTACGAGCGCGTTCGGATCGGGTGCGTCGTGCCATGACGGCACGACCCAGATGCGTTCGCCGATCGGAATCGGATCGAACTGGGATTGCGTGAGGCGCACCCAGTCCTGTTCTTCGACCTCGCGCACGCTGAACGACGGCGTATCGGCGAGACCGAGTTCATTCGCAGCGGCCGCCAGCAGCACGGCCGGTTCGTGTTCCGGCGCCAGCAGCGCGATCACGCGTGAGTGCGTCCACGCGGTGCGCTCCGGCGTGAGACCGGGTTCGCCGAACAGCGGCTGCTCGTCGGGCGTATCGGCATCCGCGTCTTCGACGGACACCGACAACGCACCCAGTTCGAGCAACGCATCCGACAACGCTTCCGCATGCTCGCGCGCGAGTTCGACGATCAGTTCCCGGTAACTCATTGATTACGCTTCTTCCGGTGCGGCTTGCAGCTTCGCGGCCAGCCGGTTTTCGAGGTAATGGATGCTCGTGCCGCCCTCGACGAACTTCGCGTCGAGCATCAGCTCGCGATGCAGCGGGATGTTGGTCTGAATGCCTTCGACCACCATTTCCGACAGCGCGATACGCATCCGCTTGATCGCCTGCTCGCGCGTCGCGCCGTAAGCGATCAGCTTGCCGATCATCGAATCATAGTTCGGCGGAACGAAATAACCGTTGTACGCGTGCGAATCGACGCGAATGCCGGGACCGCCCGGCATATGCCACGACGTCAGACGTCCCGGCGACGGAATGAACTTGAACGGATCTTCGGCGTTGATACGGCATTCGATCGCATGTCCGCGGAACTGGATGTCGCGCTGACGGATGGCAAGCTTTTCGCCAGCCGCGATGCGGATCTGTTCCTGCACGATGTCGATGCCCGTAATCAGTTCCGTGACCGGGTGCTCGACCTGCACGCGCGTGTTCATTTCGATGAAGTAGAACTCGCCGTTTTCGTACAGGAACTCGAACGTGCCCGCGCCGAGATAGCCCATCTTCTTGCACGCGTCCGCGCAACGATCGCCGATACGCTCGATCAGACGGCGCGCGATGCCGGGCGCCGGCGCCTCTTCGATCACCTTCTGGTGGCGGCGCTGCATCGAGCAGTCGCGTTCGCCGAGCCACAGCGCGTTCTTGAAGGAGTCCGCGAGAATCTGGATTTCGATGTGCCGCGGGTTCTCCAGGTATTTCTCCATGTAGACCTGCGGATTGCCGAATGCGCGGCCGGCTTCTTCACGCGTCATGTTGACGGCGTTCACGAGCGCGGCTTCCGTGTGCACCACGCGCATGCCGCGGCCACCGCCGCCGCCTGCCGCCTTGATGATCACCGGGTAGCCGACCGCGCGCGCAATCTTCACGATCTCTTTCGGATCTTCCGGCAACGCGCCTTCCGAACCGGGCACGCAGGGCACGCCCGTCTTGATCATCGTCTGCTTCGCGGTGACCTTGTCGCCCATCAGGCGGATCGTGTCGGGACGCGGGCCGATGAAGACGAAGCCCGATTGTTCGACGCGCTCGGCGAAGTCCGCGTTCTCGGACAGGAAGCCGTAGCCGGGGTGAATCGCTTCGGCGTCCGTGACTTCCGCCGCGCTGATCAGCGCGGGCATGTTCAGGTAGCTCAGGTTCGACGGCGCCGGTCCGATACAGACCGCCTCGTCGGCGAGCTTCACGTACTTGGCTTCCTTGTCGGCTTCGGAATAGACGACGACCGTCTTGACGCCGAGTTCGCGGCACGCGCGCTGAATGCGGAGCGCGATTTCGCCACGATTGGCAATGAGGATTTTTTCAAACATAGCGGATATTCGACTCATCAATGGGCGCCGCGGGCCCGGTTGGTTCGAAAGGGCGGGCGGCTGCCTCAGAGGATCGGTTGCGCGCCCGAAGAAGTAGGGCGCGCGGATGGCGAACGGCGAGCTGGCTAAAAGCGCGCCGTATCAGCCGATCACGAACAGCGGCTGGCCGTACTCGACCGCCTGGCCGTTCTCGACGAGGATTTCCTTGATCACGCCAGCCTGGTCCGATTCGATCTCGTTCAGCAGCTTCATCGCTTCGATGATGCAGATCGTCTGGCCTTCCTTGACCGTGTCGCCGACCTGCACGAACGGATCTGCGCCCGGCGACGGTGCGCGGTAGAACGTGCCGACCATCGGCGACGTCACGACATGGCCTTGCGGTGCGGCAGCGGCGGGCGTTGCAGCGCCGGCAGGCGCCTGCTCTGCGTGGCCGACGGCGGCCGGTGCCGAACCCGCGAATTGCGGCGCAAAGTTGCCGGGCTGCTGGACGTAAACCGGCGGCGCGTTCTTGACGATGCGCACCTTGCCTTCGCCCTCGGTCACTTCGAGTTCGGAGATGCCGGACTCGGAGACGAGGTCGATCAGAGTCTTCAGTTTACGTAGATCCATGGGCTTTCCCCTTCAATGCGTGAAGCGCCGGCGGGTTGCCGCCAGCGCCGAATTCGTGTTTTGGGTTGTCAGTTGCGCGACGATCCGGCCGCCCCAACGGCCAACCGGTCGAGCGCATATTCGAGTGCGTACAGATAACCCTTCCAGCCGAGGCCGCAAATCACGCCCTCTGCCTGGTCGGAAAAATACGAGTGATGCCTAAACGGTTCTCGACGATGCACGTTCGACAGATGAATCTCGACGAACGGGATGCCGACGCCCGCCAGTGCGTCCCGGATCGCCACGCTCGTATGCGTGTACGCTGCGGGATTGATCAGGATGAAATCGGTCTTCTCGGTTCGCGCGGCCTGGATGCGGTCGACGAGCGCGCCTTCGTGATTGCTCTGGAAGGTGGCCAGTTCGACGTCGGCGTCCGCTGCGCGGTCGGCCAGCGCCTGATCGATCTGCGGGAGCGTAACGCGGCCATACACCTCGGGTTCCCGTGTACCGAGAAGGTTGAGGTTGGGGCCGTGCAGAACCAGCAGTCGCGTCATGGTCGCTTCGTTTTCCGTGGAATTGGGCGCACTTTAGCGCCGATTAGAGAAATTTGTCTAGTTTCTCGAACGGGCGGCACGTCTCGCGCCCTTACCAGGATAGCAGCAACTAGCAGAACTTCTGACATTTAAGTGCGAATATCGCCCAACCTGAGGCCAAAGGTTCTCAACTAAATGTCAAAAAGTTGTTGGCGTTATAGCGCGTCGAGCGTGCGTTTCAGCTCGTCCGGCTTGATCTGGCCGAGTTTTGTCGACCGTACGACGCCTTTGGCATCAATTACGACCGTGTAAGGCAAACCGCCCGCGTTGTTGCCGAACGCGCGCGCGAGGTCCGCACCGCCGAAGCCGGCGACGTAGATCGGATAGTTGACGGGCACTTTCTGCAGGAACGCCTTGATGTTCTTGTCGGAGTCGACGCCCAGACCGACGAACTCGATACCCTTTTTCGAGTATTCCTTGTGCAACGCCGACAGCGACGGCATTTCTTCGACGCACGGTCCGCACCACGACGCCCAGAAGTTGACGACGACGGGATGGCCCTTGAAGCCGGCAAGCGACTGCGGCGCGCCGTCGGCGTTGGTGACTTTCGCTGCCCACAGCTGATTGACGGCGTTCGCGCTGTCGGCGGGCGCCGCGTTCGCCACGCCCGCGAGATCGTTGTTGCCGAGGAGCCAGTGGCCCGCCACCGCTCCGCCCACGGTCGCGACGACGGCGACGGCCGCGACTGCCAGAATTCGCTTCATATAGTGCATGTGCCCGATCGAGGTGTTCAGTTCGTGGAAGGCGCCGCGCCGCTTTCGTCGATCAGCGCCTGAACGGCGCGGATGTCGGCGCGCGCAAGACGGCCGCGCGCGTCGGCCCGCACGGCGCCGCGCAGATCGTCGGTGCCGTACAGCGCGACGTGGATGCCTACCGGTTCGGTGTCCCGGCCTTCGTTCGCCGGACGCCAGAGAAAGCTCAAGGTTTCGACGTAGCCGCGGCCCGCAAAGTGCCGTGTCTCCGAAACGTCGTACTGCACGTTGGCATTGAGCAGGTAAATGGCGACTTCCTTGGGGTTGTCGCAGAACGCTTGCAGATGAATATCGGAATGTTCGCCGGCCGTCCCACCTAGCACGGCGCCCGTCAGATAGCTGTTGAACGGCGCGAGCCGCTGCATCCAGTCGAGCGCGATCTCGCGCAGCCGGCGCAGCACGGCCGGCTGGCTGTCGCCCTGGAACAGCGACTGGTATTCGCGAATTTCTTCCTCGATCTGGTCGTTATCCGGCAGCCATTCGCCCGCGACGCGCGTCTCCCCGACGACTTGCCGCGCGGCTTTGCGCTTGGCCGTCGAGTAATCGAGACCGTCTTCGGCGATCATCCGCGCAGCCGCGATGGCGATTTCCTCGCGCACGCGCTGCGGATCGAAGTGTGATTTGCGAACCATCCGACAATCATACTAGAGAAAGCCTGACGGCCTTTTGACGCCGCCACCCGCCCGCGCGAGCCCCGAAGGGCTCTGCCGAATAGCACGCACGATCAAGAACGGGCGGGGCTGTCGGTTACAATAGTCGTCCTTTGCACGAGGGCTTTTTCGCTCCCGGCGCGCATCTTTTTCCACGCAAAACACGCCTTGCGGCGCGACAGCTTTATGCACATTCACATCCTCGGCATCTGCGGCACGTTCATGGGTGGTCTCGCGGTTCTCGCGCGCAACGCCGGTCACACGGTGACGGGCTGCGACGCCGGCGTCTATCCGCCGATGAGCACGCAGCTGGAGGCGCAAGGCATCAAGCTGATCGAAGGCTGGGGCGTCGAGCAACTCGAACTGAAGCCCGATCTGTTCGTGGTCGGCAACGTCGTGACGCGCGGCAATCCGCTGATGGAAGAAATCCTGAATCGCGGGCTGCCGTACACGTCCGGCCCGCAGTGGCTCGGCGAGCATGTGCTGAACGGCAAGTGGGTGCTGGCCGTGGCGGGCACGCACGGCAAGACCACGACGACTTCCATGCTGACGTGGCTGCTCGAGGACGCGGGCATGAATCCGGGCTTTCTGATCGGCGGCGTGCCGCTGAACTTCGGCGTGTCGGCGCGGCTGACGGATTCGAGCTTCTTCGTGATCGAAGCCGACGAATACGACACCGCGTTCTTCGACAAGCGCTCCAAGTTCGTCCATTACCGGCCGCGCACTGCGATCCTGAACAATCTCGAATTCGATCACGCGGACATCTTCGCCGATCTCGCCGCGATCGAAACGCAATTCCATCACCTCGTGCGTACCGTGCCGGGCATCGGCCGCGTCATCTCGAATGGCCGCGAAGCCGCGCTCGACCGAGTGCTCACGCGTGGCTGCTGGAGCGAAGTCGAGCGCTTCGGCGTCGAAGGCGGCTGGCAGGCGCTGCCCGCTGAAGACGGCGTCGCCGTCGACGAACGCTTCGCCGTGTATCACAACGGCGAGCGCGTCGGCGTGGTCGACTGGCAGGTGCAGGGCGATCACAACCGGATGAACGCGATCGCCGCAATCGCTGCCGCGCGTCATATCGGCGTGCCGCCCGCGCAAGCCGCGAAGTCGCTGGCGACGTTCCGTAACGTGAAGCGCCGGATGGAAGTGCGCGGCAGCGTCGACGGCGTGACCGTGTACGACGACTTCGCGCATCACCCGACGGCGATCGAAACGACGGTGGCCGGTCTGCGCACGCGCATCGGTCGTACGAATACGCGGATTCTCGCCGTGCTGGAGCCGCGCTCGAACACGATGAAGCTCGGCGTGATGAAAGCGCAACTGCCGTCGAGTCTCGCCGACGCCGATCTCGTGTTCGGTTACGGCGCGCCGTCCGGCAAGGACGCGCTCGGCTGGGATCTCGCCGAAGCGCTCGCGCCGATGGGCGACAAGGCGCAGGCATTCAACGACATCGATACGCTCGTCAAGGCGGTCGTGGCAGCCGCGCAGCCGGGCGATCAGGTGCTGGTGATGAGCAACGGCGGTTTCGGCGGCGTGCATCAGAAGCTGCTCGACGCGCTGTCGGTGCGGCCGACGGCGCAGGCGCGGGGCGTCGCGTGATTCTGTATCTGCACGGTTTCCGCTCGTCGCCCAATTCCTTCAAGGCGCGCGTGATGGCCGAGCGTCTCGAGGCGCTGGGACGCCGCGCCGAATGGTGCTGTCCGATGCTGCCCGTGTCGCCGCTGGAAACGGTGGCGCTCGTCGAAGAAATCGTCGCGAAAGAGAAGCCGGCGCGCGTGACGCTGGTTGGCAGTTCGCTCGGCGGCTACTTCGCGACGCATCTCGCGGAGAAGCACGGCTGGCGCGCGGTGCTGCTGAACCCGGCCGTCGTGCCGCAGCGCGATCTGAGCCACTATCTCGGCGAGCAGCCGTTGTGGCATGGCGGCGGCAGCATCGTCGTCGAGCCGCATCATCTTGATGAGTTGCGTGCGTTAGGCGTCGCGCAGATCACGCATCCCGAACGCTATTATCTGTTTGCTGCCACCGGCGACGAAGTGCTCGATTATCGCGAAATGCTCGCGCACTATCCCGGCGTGCGGACGAAGCTGATCGAAGGCAGCGACCACGCGATCAGCGAATTTCCCGACTATGTCGACGACGTGCTCGCATTTTGCGACGCCGCCGACGCCGAGCCGCCCGCGCCACGCGAGGCGGCATGATCCGATGATCCGCAGCCGGAGCGCGCCCGAAAGGCACGCGCGTTGCGGAGCACCACACCGAACACGACGCCGACGCGCGCAGACGCAAGCAGCATGCAGCACCGCGCGCCGGCTGACGCAAGCCAGAACGAGAGTATTGAGTGAACGTTTTCTTCGAGGAATCGGGTAGTTTCAAGGCGGGCAGCGTGCTGTCGCGTCAAGGCGACGCGTTTCAGGTCGAACTGCCGGGCGGACGCCGCGCGAAGGTCCGCGCGAAAGACGTGCTGATCGAGTTCGACAAGCCGACGGCGGGCGAGCTGATGGAACAGGCCGACGTCGTCGCGCAGGACATCGATCTGGACTTCCTGTGGGAATGCGCGCCCGAAGACGAGTTTCCGTTTGCGACGCTCGGCGCCGACTATTTCGGCGACACCTTCGGGCCCGTCGAACGCGCCGCGCTGATTCTGCGCATGCACGGCTCGCCCATCTATTTCCGTCGCAAGGGGCGCGGCCAGTATCAGCGCGCGCCGGAAGAGCAGCTGAAAATGGCGCTCGCGTCGCTCGAACGCAAACGCCAGCAGGCGCTCGTGCAGCAGGGCTACGAAGACGAAATGAAGGCGGGCCGTCTGCCCGACGGCTTCCAGAGCAAGGCGCTCGGTCTGCTGACGAAGCCCGACAAGAATTCGATCGAATACAAGGCGCTCGAAGCGGCGGCGGCGGCGCGCGGCATTTCGGCGGCGCGTCTGATGCTCGAATGCGGCGGCATTCCGTCGGCCCGCGCGCTGCACGAAGCGCGCTTCCTGTCGGAATTCTTCCCGCACGGCACCGGTTTCCCGCCTGTCACGGTCGGCGAATTGCCGGAAGATCTGCCGCAAGCGGAAGTCGAAGCGTTTTCGATCGACGACGTGACGACGACTGAAATCGACGATGCGTTCTCCGTCGAGCATCTGTCCGATGGCCGCGTGCGGATCGGCATTCACATCGCCGCGCCGGCGCTGGGCATCGAACGCGGCGACGCCGTCGATGCAATCGCGCGCGGCCGTTTGTCCACGGTCTACATGCCGGGCGACAAGATCACGATGTTGCCCGACGGTGTAGTCGACCGCTTCACGCTTGCCGAAGGCGGCTTGCGTCCGGCGCTGTCGCTGTACAGCATCGTCAATCGCGAGACGCAGGAAATCGTCGCGAGTGAAACGCGCGCCGAACTCGTCTACGTGAAGAACAATCTGCGCCACAACACGCTCGACGAACTGGTGACGGAAGACGCGCTCGCCAACGGTACGGGCGAGTATCCGCACAAGGAAGACATCGCGGTGCTGTGGCCGTTCGCGCAGGCGCTGTTCGAGAAGCGTCAGGTCGCGCGCGCCGGTTACGGCCTGAAGCGCGAAGTGCAGCGCAATACGGACTACAACTTCTACGTCGACGGCGAGCACATCTCGATCACGCCGCGCCGCCGCGGTTCGCCGCTCGACACGATCGTCGCCGAACTGGCGATTCTCGCGAACTCGACGTGGGGCGCGTTCCTGCACGATCACGGCGTGCCGGGCATCTATCGTTCGCAGCGCGCGTTCGGCGCGCCGACGGGCCCGAAGCGCACCCGCATGCAGACGACGGCCGCGCCGCACGAAGGCCTCGGCGTCGCGCAGTACGCGTGGAGCACGTCGCCGCTGCGCCGTTACGTCGACCTCGTCAATCAATGGCAACTGATCGCGTGCGTGCAGCACGGCGTGACGGCGAAGCTCGCCGCGCCGTTCAAGCCGAAGGACGCTGATCTGTTCGCCGTCGTGCAAGGTTTCGACGATACGTACACCGCGTACGCCGATCATCAGCGCCGCATGGAGTATTTCTGGTGTCTGCGCTGGCTCACGCAGGAAAACCGCAAGCAGGTCGCGGCGTCTGTCGTAAAGGGCGATCTGGTGCGTCTCGAAGAAGTGCCGTTGCTACTGCATGTGCCGGGTCTCGGCGTGCACGCGCGCGGCACGCGACTGATGCTCGACGTGATGTCGGTGGATGAGCTGACGGTCGAAGCGTCCGTGCGCCTGTTGCACGTGATCGACGCGCCGACCGTGACGAGCGGCACGGAAGAAGAGGAAGAGGCCGACGAAGAAATCATCGACGCCACCGACGAATCCGCCGAAAGCGAAGCCGAAGCCAAGGCCGAAGCCGACACGGAAGGCGCGGCGGAAGGCGAGCAAGCTGCCGATCAGCAGAACAACGACTCGACGCAGCACGCGACGGAGCAAGGCCAATGAGTTCGAACCAGACCACGCCGCGCGACAAATACGCGGTGATCGGGAATCCGATTGCGCACAGCAAGTCGCCGCTGATCCACGCGCAGTTCGCCGAACAGACGGGCGAGCCCGTCGAATATGGCCGGCTGCTGGCGCCCGTCGACCAGTTCGTCGGGCACGTGCGTGCGTTCATCGACGAAGGCGGCCGTGGCATGAATGTCACCGTGCCGTTCAAGCTCGACGCGCACGCGTTCGCGACCACGCTGTCGCCGCGCGCGGCGGCAGCGGGCGCGGTCAACACGCTGCGTTTCGAAAAAGACGGCGGCGTGTACGGCGACAACACAGATGGCTTCGGCCTCGTGCGCGACATCGAAGTGAACCTGGGCGTGTCGCTCAAGGGCGCGCGCGTGCTGCTGCTCGGCGCGGGCGGCGCGGCGCGTGGCGTTGTATTGCCGATGCTCGAACGCAAGCCGCAGTCGTTGACCATCGTGAACCGCACGGCATCGAAGGCCGACGAACTCGTCGCGCAATTTTCGGACGCGGCCAGCGACGCCGCGTGCCGTCTGACGGGCGGCAGCGCACAGGCAATCGAAGCAGGCGCGTACGACGTGATCGTCAACGCGACGGCAAGCAGCCTCGATGCATCGCTGCCCGAGTGCGGCGATAGCGCGTTCGGCGCGCACACACTCGCGTACGACATGATGTACGGCGCGCAGCCAACCGTCTTCATGCAGCACGCGAGCAAGCTGGGAGCGCGCGCGGCGGATGGTCTCGGCATGCTGGTCGAACAGGCGGCGGAGTCGTTCTTCGTGTGGCGCGGCGTGCGTCCCGACGGCGCGCCCGTGCTGGCGGCACTGCGCGAGATGCTGCGCGCACCGCAGAGCGCGTGACGGCGTAAGCGCCGCTCATTCGCTCATCTCACGGCACGGCGACGATATGGCGACGACGATGACAAGAACGAAGCGCGCAAAGGGGCAAGCCGCCAGTCCCGCACGCTGGTTGATGTACGCCGGCGCGGTCTTCGCCGTCGCGTGGATCGCGACACAACTGTTCTATTTTGCGCAGATTGCCGTCTGGAACTACGTGAATCCGCAATCGACGGCTTTCATGCGTTCCGATGCCTGGCGTCTTTCTCAAGATCGTCCGGACTTGTCGATCCAGCACACGTGGGTGTCCTACGACCAGATCTCACGCAATCTGAAGCGCGCAATCATCGCGTCGGAAGATGCGAACTTCGTCAATAACAACGGCTACGAGACGGACGCGATTCTCCAGGCATGGGAGAAAAACAAGGCGCGCGGCAAGATCGTCAGAGGCGGCTCGACGATCACGCAGCAGCTTGCACGCAATCTGTTTCTGTCGCGTGAGAAGAGCTATATCCGCAAGGGCCAGGAACTGATCATCACGTGGATGCTTGAGACGCTGATGGACAAAGAGCGAATCTTCGAGATCTATCTGAATTCGGTCGAGTGGGGCAACGGCGTGTACGGCGCGGAAGCGGCGGCGCGCTACTACTTCAGGACATCGGCGGCGAAGCTGACGGCGGGACAATCGGCGCGGCTCGCGGTCATGCTGCCGAGACCGAAATACTTCGATGAGCATCGCAGTTCGGGGTACCTCGCGCAGCGCGCGCGGGTGATCGCGCGAAGAATGGGCGCGGCGGAATTGCCAGAGTGACGATCCGGATTCAAGCGCAAACAGGCAATGAAAACGGCGATTATCGTGCAGATAATCGCCGTTTTTGTTTTGGAGCAACTGCTTACCGGAAGCGGTAATTCGCGCCGATCGTGAGGCTGTCGTTCGTCCAGTGCGTGTTGTCCGCATGCGTGGCATCGTGCGTCCATTCCGAGAACAGGCTCACGTTTTTCATGAACATGTATTCGACGCCAAGCCCGTAGTTGAAGCGCGAGGCCGGCCAGTCGGTGGTCACACCGAGACGCGCATACGGCATGAACTGACCAACGGGATAGCCGATCTTCGCGTCGATGCCGCCGTCCTTGAAGGTCGCCGAACCGTGATGCAGATCCGCGAAGATTTCCGCGCCGAGCATTACGGGGCCTGCGTTGAAGCCATAACCGGCAACGAAACCGGGGAAGACCGTCGAGTGCGTCGGCTTGTCCGTCGCGCCCGATGCGCTCGACACATTCACGCCCAGTTTGGCGCCGACATACGGACCGGAAAAATCGTCGATCAGTTGCTGCTGGGTCGGTTGTGCTTGCGCGGCAGCGCTGAGCGCAATCGCTGCACATGCCAATAAAGTCTTGATTGCTGTCATTTTTGGGAACCTGAAAATCGCGAGAGCTCTTGAGAATCGAAAAGCTCCGGAAGTGGGCCGAAACGGCGTTCCCCAAGTCTTTTAAGCGTCGACTTAGAGCGGGAGCAGCCTAAGTACAGCCTCATGCACGCTCAATCGGAGTGTTCTTAAAAGCGCCCCCGCGAAACTGACAGGCTCTTCTGCTATGGCGGACAGGATCGGACAGGAAGCGTGAATGCTTGCGAAATGTCTCCAACAACGCGTCTCGCATCCTTGATGCATGATTCCCAAAATATGGACGCGACGCTCATATGTTGGTGAATCTCAAAAAAGCGCCCTACAATCCGGTTCAACAAGCCGAAACCGGCCAGAAACACCGCTTCATCGACGTGCACCGCGCGTCCTACGAAGCGGGACGAAAATCGGAGACACCACGCCATGCCTTCCAGCATCTTGCTGACCGACCCGCTCGCGCAGCTTCGACCCGCTCCCGACGCAAGCCGTCACGCCGGCTTCTCCCGGTAACTCACCTTTTGTCTGTTGCCCAGTCGCCATGAACAAAGCGATGACCTCTCACGCCGAGTCCGACGCGCCCGAAGCGCCTGAAGTCGAAGTGCCGCGCAAGCCCGCTGCACGTCCCGCGAACGGTGCCGTTGTGCCGCCGCCGCCCGCCGACACGATCGGACTGCCGAGCACGCTGCTCGACATCACGCCGCAGCAAGCCGGCACGCAAACGCTGCTGCGCGGCCTCGCGATTCTCGAAGCGGCCGCCGCCGGCGTGCGCGATCTGCGCACCTTCGGCGCCGCGCTCGGCACGACGCGCAGCACGACGCACCGGCTCGTCAGCAGCCTCGTGCAGGCGCGCTATCTGCGCCAGGTGCAGGGCGGCTATCTGCTTGGCCCGAAGCTGATCGAACTCGGCACGATCGCGCTCGAACAGATGCCGCTCACGCAGGTTGCGCGTCCGCATCTGGAGTCGCTCGCGGAACAGACGCACGATACGATTCACCTCGGCGTGCGCGACGGCGACGACGTGCTGTACATCGACAAGATTCCCGGCACGCGCGGTCTGGAAATGCGTTCGCGCGTCGGTCACCGGATGCCGCTCGCATCGACGGGCATCGGCAAGGCGATGATGCTCGACCTCGTGCCGGACCAGTGGCAGTCGCTGTTCGACGCGTCGCGCCGCGCGCTCGCGGGCGTCAGCTTCAAGCCCGACAACCGGCCCGACCAGCAGACGTTCATGCAGCGCATGACGAACTACTCGGCCGGCGGCTTCACGTTCGACCTCGAAGAGAACGAAGCGTCGATCCGCTGCGTGGCGGCGCCCGTGCGCGATGCGTCGGGTTCGATCGTCGCGGCGCTGTCGGTGGCGAGCACGATTCCGTACATGTCGCTCGAACGGATGGACGAACTGATTCCCGTCGTGCAGCGCGAAGCGCGCGCAATTTCGGAAGAGCTGGGCTGGCGTGTTCCGCAACCGACTACCCGCAGGATCAAACGATGAATCAGACGGGTTCGACCCTGTCGCTGGAACAAGCCCGGCCCGCGCAGACGGCGAATAACGCCGCACTGATCGCGCTCGACTGGGGCACGACGTCGCTGCGCGCGTATCTGTTCGACGCGCACGGCGCCGTGCTGGACACGCGCGCTTCGACGGCGGGCATCATGAATTTGCCGCGCCCGGCCGCGGAAGGCGGTTTCGACGCCGCGTTCGACGCCGTCGTCGGCGCATGGCTGGACGCCACGCCCAATCTGCCCGTGATCGCGGCAGGCATGGTCGGCAGCGCGCAAGGCTGGAAGGAAGCGCCTTACGTGAGCGCGCCCGCCAGCGCCGATGCGCTCGTCGCGGGCATCGTGCGCGTGCAGACGGCGCGCGGCGTGCCGCTGAACATCGTGCCTGGCGTGCTGCAGAACGGCGATTTGCCGAACGTGATGCGCGGCGAGGAAACGCAGATTTTCGGCGCGCTGGCTTGTGCGCAGGCGTCGGCGGCGAGCAAGGGCATGCTGATCGGTTTGCCCGGCACGCACGCGAAATGGGTGATGGTGCGCGACGCGAAGATCGAACGATTCGACACGTTCATGACGGGCGAGGTGTTCGCCGCGCTCTCCGAGCACACGATTCTCGGCCGCACGATGATCACGCCCGACCATCCGGATACGGGCGCCTTCCTGCGCGGCGTACAAGTCGCGCGTGACCAGGGCAAGGCCGGCGTGCTCGCGACGATTTTCAGCACGCGCACGCTGGGCCTCACGGGCCAGCTGGCGCGCGAGCAGCAACCCGATTACCTGTCCGGTCTCCTGATCGGTCACGAACTGAGCGGCCTCGAAGCGGCGCTCGCGCAACAGCAATCGACGCTCGCCGGCAACGCGCTGCAGCTGATCGGCAACGAAGCGCTGTGCGAGCGATATCGTCTCGCGCTCGCGCAGTTCGGCTGTCATCAGGCGGACCTCGTGAAGCAGGCGACGGAGCGCGGCTTGTGGCGCATCGCGGCGCAAGCGGGGCTCGTCAGCGAGGCGTCGGGCGCCGTACAGGCGAGCTGAAACGCTAGCCAAAACGCGAGCCAAAAAACGCGCCCGAGCCGCCGCGCAAAACCAAAGGAACCGACATGCAACTCGATCTGAATCTGCCCGCTCCGTACCAGCCGCACGCCGGCCTGATGGCCGCGTTCGAAGTGTGTCCGCTGATCGCGATTCTGCGCGGCGTCACGCCCGCCGATGCCGCCGATCAGGGCCGCGCGCTGTACGAAGCAGGCTTTCGCATCATCGAAGTGCCGCTCAATTCGCCGAATCCGTTCGACAGCATTTCGGCGATCCGTCAGGCGCTGCCTGCGGACTGCATCGTCGGCGCGGGCACGGTGCTGCGCGGCGAACTCGTGCATGACGTGAAGGCGGCGGGCGGCGAACTGATCGTGATGCCGCACAGCGATCCCGAAGTCGTGACGACGGCGAAGTCGCTCGCAATGGCGTGCGCGCCCGGCGTCGCGACGATGACGGAAGCGTTCATCGCGCTGAAGAATGGTGCCGACGTGCTGAAGATGTTCCCCGCCGAGCAGCTCGGCTGCCAGATCGTGAAGGCGTGGCGCGCGGTGCTGCACAAGGACGTGCCGCTCTTGCCCGTCGGCGGGATCGCGCCGGACAACATGGGGCCGTTCCTCACCGCGGGCGCGAACGGTTTCGGGCTCGGCTCGGCGCTGTACAAACCGGGCCAGCCGGCGACGACGACGGGTTCGCATGCGAAGGCGTTCATCAACGGTCTGCGCATTGCGCGCGCGAGCGTGAAGAAATGAAACGGCTGCAAGGCAAGGTGGCGCTGGTGACGGGCGCGGGACGCGGGATCGGCGCGGCGATCGCGACGGCTTTCGCGCGCGAAGGCGCCGCTGTCGTGCTCGCGGAACTCGATATCGAGACCGCACAGCGCACGGCCGCCGACATTGCCACGCAAACGGCAGACGCAGGCGGCAAGACGCTCGCCGTGCAGACAGACGTGACGCAATCGGCGTCCGTGCAGCGCGCGGTGAGTGAAGCGGAAAAGGCGTTCGGTCCCATCGACGTGCTCGTGAACAACGCGGGGATCAACGTGTTCTGCGATCCGCTGACGATGACCGACGACGACTGGCGCCGCTGCTTCGCCGTCGATCTGGACGGCGTGTGGAATGGTTGCCGCGCGGTGCTGCCGGGCATGGTCGAACGCGGTGCGGGCAGCATCGTGAACATCGCGTCGACACACTCGTTCAAGATCATTCCGGGCTGCTTCCCGTATCCGGTGGCGAAGCACGGCGTGCTTGGCCTGACGCGCGCGCTCGGCATCGAGTACGCGCCGCGCAACGTGCGTGTGAACGCGATCGCGCCGGGCTACATCGAGACGCAATTGACGCGCGACTGGTGGGACGGTCAGTCCGATCCCGCCGCCGCGAAACAGGCAACGCTGGATTTGCAGCCGATGGGCCGCATCGGCACGCCGGAAGAAGTCGCGATGACGGCCGTGTTTCTCGCGTCGGACGAAGCGCCGTTCATCAACGCGAGCTGCATCACCGTCGACGGAGGACGCTCGGCGCTCTATCACGATTGAGAAGACCGCAACGCATCGGGGCAGTAACGAAGAAACAGCGAAGAAAAAGCGAAGAACGAACGCAGTAGCGAAAGAACAGAAAACAGCAGCAAACCCGCCTCGGCAACGAGGCGATGTTGTGACCCGCCTGACGCGCTGGCCGCGTGTGTCGAAGGCGGTACAAGAAGACGCGGCCGATACCTTCTCGTTACTCACTAGTCAGGAGACACGCAACATGAAACGCAGAATTTTCCTCACGCTGGCAGCAGCGGCGACGGCGGTGCTCTTCAACGCACCCGTCGCGCAAGCCGCCGACCCGGTCAAGATCGGCTTCCTCGTGAAGCAACCCGAAGAGCCGTGGTTCCAGGACGAGTGGAAGTTCGCCGAACAGGCCGCCAAGGAAAAGGGCTTCACGCTGGTGAAGATCGGCGCGCCGTCGGGCGAGAAGGTCATGAGCGCAATCGACAACCTCGCTGCGCAAAAGGCACAAGGTTTCGTGATCTGCACGCCGGACGTCAAGCTCGGACCGGGCATCGTCGCGAAGGCCAAGGCTGACAACCTGAAGATGATGACGGTCGACGACCGCCTCGTCGACGGCGCGGGCAAGCCGATCGAGTCGGTGCCGCATATGGGCATCTCGGCTTACAACATCGGCAAGCAGGTCGGCGACGGTCTCGCGGCTGAAATCAAGAAGCGCGGCTGGGACATGAAGGACGTCGGCGCGATCGACGTGACCTACGAACAGCTGCCGACGGCACACGACCGCACGTCGGGCGCCACCGACGCGCTGATCGCCGCCGGCTTCCCGAAGGCCAACATCATCGCTGCGCCGCAAGCGAAGACCGACACGGAAAACGCGTTCAACGCGGCGAACATCGCGCTGACGAAGAACCCGAACTTCAAGCACTGGGTCGCCTACGGCCTGAACGACGAAGCCGTGCTCGGCGCGGTTCGTGCAGCGGAAGGCCGCGGCTTCAAGGCCGACAACATGATCGGCATCGGCATCGGCGGTTCGGACTCGGCACTGAACGAGTTCAAGAAGCCGAACCCGACGGGCTTCTACGGCACCGTGATCATCAGCCCGAAGCGTCACGGCGAAGAGACGTCGGAACTGATGTACTCGTGGATCACGCAAGGCAAGGAACCGCCGAAGCTCACGCTGACGACGGGCATGCTGGCCACGCGCGACAACGTCGGCGAAGTGCGTGAAAAGATGGGTCTCGCATCGAAGTAAGCGTTTTTTGAAGCGAGGGCGCGTGAATACCGGCAGCAACGGCGTTCACGCGCCATGTAAGTCGTAACGAATCAGAAGGAGGCAAAGTGTCAGCGACGCTGCGTTTTGACAATATCGGCAAGGTGTTTCCAGGCGTGCGTGCGCTCGACGGAATCTCTTTCGACGTGCATGCCGGCCAGGTGCATGGCCTGATGGGCGAAAACGGCGCGGGGAAATCGACCCTGCTGAAGATTCTCGGTGGCGAATATCAGCCGGATTCCGGCCGTGTGCTGATCGACGAAAACGAAGTGCGTTTCGCAAATGCGGGCGCGTCGATCGCTGCGGGAATCGCGGTGATTCACCAGGAACTGCAGTACGTGCCGGACCTGACGGTGTCGGAAAACCTGCTGCTCGGCCGTTTGCCGAACACGATCGGCTTCGTGAAGAAGGGCGACGCGAAGCGCTTCGTGCGCGAACAGCTGGCGGCGATGGGCGTCGATCTCGACCCGAACGCGAAGCTGCGCAAGCTCTCCATCGCGCAGCGCCAGATGGTCGAAATCTGTAAGGCGCTGATGCGCAATGCTCGCGTGATCGCGCTCGACGAACCGACGAGTTCGCTGTCGCACCGCGAGACGGAAGTGCTGTTCAAGCTGGTGCGCGATCTGCGCGCCGACAACCGCGCGCTGATCTACATCTCGCACCGGATGGACGAGATCTATCAGCTGTGCGACGCGTGCACGATTTTCCGCGACGGCCGCAAGGTCGCGTCGCATCCTTCGCTCGAAGGCGTGAGCCGCGACACGATCGTGAGCGAAATGGTCGGCCGCGAAATCTCGGATATCTACGGCTACCGCGCCCGTGAACTCGGCGAAGTGCGCTTCTCGGTGAAGAACATCGAAGGCAAGCCGCTGACGGAACCGGCGAGCTTCGAAGTGCGCCGCGGCGAGATCGTCGGCTTCTTCGGGCTGGTCGGCGCAGGCCGCAGCGAGCTGATGCACCTGATCTACGGCGACGACCCGAAGAAGGGCGGCGAACTCGTGCTCGACGGCAAGCCGATCAAGGTGAAGAGCGCCGGCGACGCGATCCGCCAGGGCATCGTGCTGTGTCCGGAAGACCGCAAGGAAGAAGGCATCGTCGCGATTGCGTCGGTGGCGGAGAACATCAATATCAGCTGCCGCCGTCATTATCTGAAGGCGGGGCTGTTTCTGGACCGCAAGAAGGAAGCCGAAACGGCCGACCGTTTCATCAAGCTCCTGAAGATCAAGACGCCGAGCCGTCGTCAGAAGATCCGTTTTCTGTCAGGCGGCAACCAGCAGAAAGCGATTCTGTCGCGCTGGCTGGCCGAGCCGGATCTGCGCGTGGTGATTCTCGACGAACCGACGCGCGGCATCGACGTCGGCGCGAAGCACGAGATTTACAACGTGATTTACGAACTGGCCGAGCGCGGCTGCGCGATCGTGATGATTTCGTCGGAACTGCCGGAAGTGCTCGGCGTGTCGGACCGGATCGTCGTGATGCGCCAGGGGCGTATTTCGGGCGAACTGTCGCGCAGCGCGGCAACCGAGCAATCGGTGCTGAGCCTCGCGCTGCCGAAGAGTTCGACGACGGCGCAGGCGGCCTGAAGGTCCGCGCACTGCGTCGAGTGAATCGAAAACCGCAAGTCATCTGTAACTGTCGGGGCCTTTAATAGTCCTGCAACCCGTGGGGAACGGGAGGAGTGAACCAAATGCAAGCCAGAGAAAACCTCGCGCAACAGGCCGCCAAGAGCGCCGCCGAAGCGCTGATTCCGCAAGCCAGCGACAAGCAGAAGTGGTGGCAGCAGATCACCGAGTACAGCCTGATCGTGATCTTCGCGGTGATGTTCATCACGATGTCGCTGACCGTCGATCACTTCTTCTCGATCGAAAACATGCTCGGCCTCGCGCTGTCGATTTCGCAGATCGGCATGGTCGCGTGCACGATGATGTTCTGTCTCGCGTCGCGCGACTTCGACCTGTCGGTCGGTTCGACGGTCGCGTTCGCGGGCGTGTTGTGCGCGATGGTGCTCAACGCGACGGGCAACACGTTCATCGCGATCATCGCGGCTGTCGTCGCCGGTTCGGTGATCGGCTTCGTCAATGGCGCGGTGATTGCGTATCTGCGCATCAACGCGCTGATCACGACGCTCGCGACGATGGAAATCGTGCGCGGCCTCGGCTTCATCGTGTCGCACGGTCAGGCAGTCGGTGTGTCGTCGGATACGTTCATCGCGCTCGGCGGCCTGTCGATGTTCGGCGTGTCGCTGCCGATCTGGGTCACGCTCGTCTGCTTCATCGTGTTCGGCGTGATGCTGAACTCGACGGTGTACGGCCGTAACACGCTGGCGATCGGCGGCAATCCGGAAGCGTCGCGTCTTGCAGGTATCAATGTGGAACGCACGCGCGTCTACATCTTCCTGATCCAGGGTGCGGTGACGGCGCTGGCAGGCGTGATTCTCGCGTCGCGTATCACGTCGGGTCAGCCGAACGCCGCTGAAGGCTTCGAGCTGAACGTGATTTCGGCGTGCGTGCTGGGCGGCGTGTCGCTGCTCGGCGGCCGCGCGACGATTTCGGGCGTCGTGATCGGCGTGCTCATCATGGGCACGGTCGAAAACGTGATGAACCTGATGAACATCGACGCGTTCTACCAGTACCTCGTGCGCGGCGCGATCCTGCTGGCCGCCGTGCTGCTGGACCAGTTGAAGAACCGCGGCACGCGCGACTGATTCATCGCCACACTCAACGCCACAAGAAGGAAACCGAACGATGTCGTCTCCCGCCAATGCGACCGCGCGTGAAGAGCAAAGCCAGTACGCGCGCTATCCGAGTCTCGTGGACCGCACGGTGCTGATCACGGGCGGCGCGACGGGCATCGGCGCATCGTTCGTCGAGCATTTCGTCGCGCAGGGCGCGCGCGTCGCGTTCTTCGATATCGACGAAACGGCGGGCGACGCGCTCGCCGATCAGCTCGGCGATTCGCGTCACAAGCCGCTGTTCCTGTATGCCGATCTCACCGACGTCGACGCGCTGAAGAAGGCAATCGCCGACGTGCGCGCGGCGCTCGGGCCGATCGACGTGCTCGTGAACAACGCAGCGAACGACAAGCGTCACAAGATCGAAGATGTGACACCGGAATCGTTCGATGCAGGGATCGCCGTCAACATCCGTCACCAGTTTTTCGCGGCGCAAGCTGTCGCGGAAGACATGAAGGCGGCGCGGCGCGGCTCGATCATCAATCTCGGCTCGATCAGCTGGATGCTGAAGAACGGCGGCTATCCCGTGTACACGCTGTCGAAGTCGGCGGTGCAGGGACTCACGCGCGGGCTCGCGCGCGATCTCGGCCACTTCGGCATTCGCGTGAACTCGCTGGTGCCGGGCTGGGTGATGACGGACAAGCAGAAGCGTCTGTGGCTCGACGACGCCGGGCGTCTCGCGATCAAGCAGGGCCAGTGTATCGATGAAGAACTGCTGCCCGACGACCTCGCGCGCATGGCGCTCTTCCTCGCGGCCGACGACAGCCGCATGATCACCGCGCAGGACATCATCGTCGACGGAGGCTGGGCATGAGCGACGCGACCAACACCAACGTCCAGGCGGCATTGCTCGTCGATTCGAAATGCACGCTGGGCGAAGGCGCAACGTGGGACGCGCGCAGCGGCCTCTTTTACTGGACGGATATTGAAGGCGCGCGGCTATGGCGTTACGATCCGCGCGATGGACGCAGCACGTTCTGGCCCATGCCGGAGCGGCTGTCGACGTTCGCGCTGTGTGCCGATCCGCACTACATGCTGCTCGGTCTCGCGTCGCGACTCGCTTTCTTCGACCTTGCAACGGGTCAGATCGAGCACATCGTCGATGTCGAGCCGGGCATGAATACGCGTGTGAACGACGGGCGCTGCGATCGTCAGGGGCGTTTCGTGTTCGGCACGAAGGATGAAGCGTCGCCCGTGCAGCCGATTGGCGGCTTTTACCGGCTGAATCACGATCTGTCGCTTGAACGGCTGGCGTTGCCATCGCCGGCGATTTCGAACAGTATCGCGTTCAGTCCCGACGGCGCGACGATGTACTTCTGCGATTCGCCGACGCTTGAAATCCGCGCCTGCGATTACCGTGCCGACTGCAGCGTTGCCAACGAGCGGCTGTTCGTGAAGCTGACGGACAAGACGGGCGAGCCGGACGGTTCGACCGTCGATAGCGAAGGCGGCCTGTGGAACGCGCAGTGGGGCGGACGGCGCGTCGTGCGCTACGACGCGAACGGCGTCGAGACGGAACGTGTCGATGTGCCGACCGTGCAGCCCAGTTGCGTCGCGCTGGGCGGCGCGCAGCTGGGCACGCTGTATGTGACGAGCGCGCGCGTCGGGCTCGATGCGCAGGCGCTTGCAGGCGATACGCTCGCGGGCGGCGTGTACGTCGCGACGCAAGGACGGCGCGGTTTGCCGGAACCGGTGTTCAAGGGTTCGCCCGTGGCGCTCGCGGCGAAATAGAGCGAGCAGGGCGAGTAAACCCCATCGAACCACGAACGTTTCGAAGTATCCAAAGCAGGGCAGTTCACGCCCCATCGCAAGTTCTGACGGGGCATAGCATGCAGCAAAGACTCAGGAGGCGGCCGCTACGACGCGCCGCCCGCACAAGCAGCCATCTGTTCTCCGATGCGCCGATTACGCTGTTCGATGCCTCTCGTGGGAGTTTGATATGACTGTCGCGAATCCCGCTGTCCCGACTTCTCCACAATCGCGCGCGCGTCGCGCCCGCCTCGCGGCTGCCGTGCAGCCCGTGCTGGCCGGGCCGAGCACGTCCGCAGTCGCCGTCGGCGCGGGCGCTGCCGGCGACGTCGCGTGCGTGACGCTCGCCAATTCGCTGCTGCGTCTCGATGTAGCGCCGTCGCTGGGCGGCGGCATCACACGCTTCGACTTTCGCAACGAGGGCACGCTCGTGCCCGTGTTCAGGCGCTGCCGTCATGTCGATGCGGACACCGACGCGAACGATCTCGCCTGCTATTCGCTGCTGCCGTATTCGAACCGGATCGGCGGAGGGCAGTTCAAGCTGGGCGAACGTTCCGTCGACGTGCCGTGCAATCGCGAAGGCGAACCGCTGCCGATTCACGGCGACGGCTGGCTCGCGAACTGGGATGTCGCGGCGGCCGATCAGGAAAGCGTCACGCTGACGCTCGACCGGCGCGACGGCAAGCCGTATTCGTACCGCGCGACGCAGACTTATGCGCTCGAAGGTTCGACGCTCGTCATCACACTCGAAGTGGAAAACACCGGGCGCGACGCGATGCCGTTCGGCCTCGGCGTGCATCCGTTTCTGGTGCGCGACGCCGATACGCAGCTGTCGGCGGCAGCAGCGGGATTGTGGCTGTCGGGCGAAGACTGGCTGCCTGTGCGCCATGTTCCCGTGCCGCCCGCGTGGCAATTCGGTGTCGCGTATCCGTTGCCGCGCACGGTGGTCAATCACGCGTTCACAGGCTGGAGTGGACACGCGACGGTCGTGTGGCCGAAGCGCCGCCTGTCGCTGACGATGTCGTCGAATACCGAGTACTACATTCTCTACACGCCGGCGTCGAAGGACTTCTTCTGCTTCGAACCCGTCGATCATCCGATCAACGCGATGAACCTGCCGGGCGGTGCGGCCGACAACGGCATGACGATGCTCGGACGCGGCGAGCGGCTGGTGCGCTCGTTCAGCTTCGCGGTGGAACGCACGGGGCTGCGCGCGGTGGCGGGCGGGCGCGGGTCGAAGCGCGGCTGAGCGCGAATCAAGTGCTGGTAAGCATCCATGCCGGCCGGAACGCACCGATAGCGGACACGGCCTGCATCGGGCGGCGCGGGTAAAATACGCGGCTCATCCGTTACCCGCGCGCCGCGAGATTTCCTATGTCCACATTCATCCAGACGCTCGACCACGCATGGCACACGACGAATTCGCTGCTGTGTGTCGGTCTCGATCCCGAGCCGTCGAAGTTTCCCGGCGCCTACGCCAACCGTTCTGACGCGATCTTCGATTTCTGCAAGAAGATCGTCGACGCGACGGCGCCGTACGCTTCGTCGTTCAAGCCGCAGATAGCGTACTTCGCCGCGCATCGCGCCGAAGAGCAGCTCGAACAGCTGATCGCGCACATTCATCTGAAGCATCCCGGTCTGCCCGTGATTCTCGACGCGAAGCGCGGCGACATCGGCAGCACGGCCGAGCAGTACGCGCGCGAAGCGTTCGACCGCTATCGCGCGGACGCCGTCACGGTGAACCCGTACATGGGCTTCGATTCGATCGAGCCGTATCTGGAGCACGAGGGCAAGGGCGTGATCGTGCTCTGCCGGACGTCGAACCCCGGCGGTTCGGACCTGCAGTTTCTTGAGACGGGCGGTCGTCCGCTGTATCAGACGGTGGCGCAGCTGGCGGCGGAAAAGTGGAACGCGAAGGGCCAGCTGGGTCTGGTGGTCGGCGCGACGTTCCCGAAGGAAATCGAAGTGGTGCGCGGTATCGTCGGCGATATGCCGCTGCTGATTCCGGGCATCGGCGCGCAGGGCGGCGACGTCGAGGCGACGGTGAAGGCGGGCCGCACGGCAGCGGGCACGGGCATGCTGATCAACTCGTCGCGCGCGATTCTCTATGCGGGCAAGGGCGACGACTGGGTCGAAGCCGCCGCGCAGGCTGCGAAAGATACGCGCGACCGCGTCAACGCGTTTCTTTGACGCACGGTCAGACGCTCGGGTCGGCGTCGTCTATCGGGCGACGACTGGCCCGAGTTTCCCGATCAGCTCACGATGCTGCGGATACTCGCGCTGCAACGCTTCGACGCGAGCAATCTCGAACTCGCTGAACTCGAATCCCGGCGCAACCGTGCAGCCGACGAGCGCAACGCTCGCGGCGTCGTCGCATTGCGCGGCGAACCAGCGGCCTGACGGCACGACGGCCTGAAACACGCAACCGGCGTGTTCGAGCGCGTTGCCCAGACGATGCACGGTGAGCGCGCCGTCGTCTTCGAGCACGTAGACGTTTAGCGGGTCGCCGGCGTAGAAATGCCAGACTTCGTCGGACTGGATCCGATGCCACGCCGAGTGCGCGCCGTCGCAAAGCAGGTAGTAGATGGCCGTCGACGCGGAACGCGTGTCCGCAGACCCTTCGCGTCGAATCGAATCGGACGAACGATACGTTTCGCGAAAGAAGCCGCCTTCGGGATGCGGCTGGAGATCGAAGCGGCGAATCAGTTCATCGCGGTCGACAGATCGGTCCATGAGCAGGCTCAGCGCTCGCGTTCGTCGAGCAAGGTCAGCAGTCCGCGCAACGCATGCGTCGCGGCCTGCACGCGCACCCGCTCGCGGTCGCCCTTGAAGACGAGCGTCTCGACGACCGTATGCAGACGGTTGCTCCATCCGAAGCACACCATGCCGACCGGCTTCGTCTCGGTGCCGCCGCCCGGACCGGCAACGCCCGTAATCGACAGCGCGACCTGCGCGCGCGAATTCCTCAGCGCGCCTTCGACCATCGCCCGCGCGACGGGCTCGGACACGGCGCCGTGCTTGTCGATCAGATCGGGCGGCACACCGATCATTTCGCTCTTCGCCTGGTTCGAATACGTGACAAAGCCACGCTCGAACCAGCCGCTGCTGCCGGAAATGTCGGTGATGGCCGTCGCGACCATGCCGCCCGTGCAGGATTCAGCCGTAGCAAGCATCAGCCGCTCGTCCCGCAGACGATTGCCGACGCGAATGGCGAGTTGGTGAACGACGGAATCGGTAGCCATGCTGGACTCGGGTAAGAAGAACGCTGCGAATGATCAGACGGACATCCGCCAGAGCGCAATCACGAGCAAGGTGAAAAACGCCGCGACGAGATCATCGAACATGATGCCAAAGCCGCCTTTCAGTCTGCGGTCGAAGTAACGGATGGGCGGCGGCTTCACCATGTCGAAGAAGCGGAAGACGATGAACGCCCACAGTTGCCCCGTGAAAGTCGCGGGCGTCACCATCAGCAGCACGAGCCAGAACGCGACGATCTCGTCCCACACGACGGGCGACGGATCGTCGATGCCGAGCCGGTTCGCAGTGAAGCCGCAGATGCTGATGCCGGCGACGAAGCCGACCATGATCAGGATGCCCCATTCGATGACGGTCAGCTGCGCGCTGAACGCAGCGAACGATGCCCACGCGAACAGCGTGCCGACTGTGCCCGGCGCGATGGGCGACAGCCCGCTGCCGAATCCCAGCGACAAGATATGCAACGGATGTGACAGCATGAAGCGCGCGGTCGCGCGACGGGGCTTTGGCGCGCGCGGCTGGCCTTTCGGTGCGCCGTTCGAGCCGGTTTCCGCTGTCCCGCTCGGTGTTCCCGAGGATGTGCCGCCCGCCGGGCGGGATGACTCGCCCGTTGGCGCGTCGGAGAAACTGCCCGCCGGGTCAAGCGAGGATTCATTCTGCATGGAAATGATCGAAGCCTTGCAACGTCAAAGTGAGTGGAGCGCCGGACGCGTCGCGCCATGCAATCGTGGGCGCGGCGCCGGCCGCATCGAGCGGAGTTATTGTACCGACGTGCGTCACGCAAACACGCGCCTGTTGACCAGCCGCAACGACTGCGTCGCGCGCGGCAGACGGCGCGGTGAAGCACAGCTCGTAGTCGTCGCCGCCCGCGATCGTGCAGCGTCGCTGGATGTCGGCAGGAAGACGGCGCAATGCGTCCGAGCGCGGCAGTGCGTCGGCGTTGACGGTCGCGTTCACGTGCGAGCGTTCGAGGATGTGCATCAGGTCGCCCGCAAGGCCGTCCGAAATGTCGAGCGCCGCGCGCGCGACGCCGCGCAGCGCAAGGCCCAGCGCGACGCGCGGCTCCGGCCACTCCATGGCGCGGCGGAATGTCGCGGCATCGTTGGCATCGGCGGACCACTCGTTGCGTTGCACGCCGAGGCTCGCGCGCGCATCGCCGAGCGTTCCCGACACCCAGATGTCGTCGCCGGGTTGCGCGGCGTCGCGGCGCAGCGCCGCTTGCGGCGGCACCGAGCCGAACACCGTGATGCACAAGTTGAGCGGGCCGCTCGTGGTGTCACCGCCGACCAGTTCGCAGCCGTGACGCTCGGCGAGATCGAAGAGGCCGTCGCTGAAAGCGGCCAGCCAGTCGGCATCGGCTTTCGGCAGCGCGAAGGCCAGCGTGAAGGCCTGCGGCTTCGCGCCCATCGCCGCGAGGTCCGACAGGTTCACGGCGAGCGCCTTGTGGCCGAGCGCTTTCGGATCGACGTCGGGAAAAAAGTGGCGACCTTCGACCAGCATGTCTGTCGATATGGCGAGCATCTCGCCGGCGGGCGGCGCGAGCAGCGCGCAGTCGTCACCGATGCCGAGCGCGGCGCGCTGCGGATAAGCCGAGCCCGACGCGCGGCGCGCAAAGAAGCGGTCGATCAGCGAAAACTCTGAAAGCATAAATATGGCGTGTGAGGGCGAAAGGCCACGAAAGCGAGTGGATGGATGCGCTCAAGAAACGCTAATGGAAGCTAACACGACGCTAAAGGCGCGCATTGTAGTCGCGGTATCCGCCTTGACTGATGGGCGCGCTTTCCTTTCACGCTGTTTCGGTCGCGGCACTTGCACCCGGATTGCAGGGTTCGAGTTTTGGGATTGGCGCTACAATGCCGTCGAACATCTATTCTAATCCGCACTTCCAAGTCCGCTTATGTCGACTCCCGTCAATACCAAACTCCGTGAAGCCGCTCTCGATTACCACGAATTCCCGACCCCCGGGAAGATCGCGATCGCCCCGACGAAGCAGATGATCAACCAGCGCGACCTCGCGCTGGCGTACTCGCCGGGCGTTGCGTTCGCGTGCGAGGCGATCGTCGAGAATCCGCTGAATGCCGCGCGCTTCACGGCGCGCAGCAACCTCGTTGGCGTCGTGTCGAACGGCACGGCAGTGCTCGGCCTCGGCAACATCGGGCCGCTCGCTTCGAAGCCGGTGATGGAAGGCAAGGCCGTGCTGTTCAAGAAGTTCGCCGGCATCGACGTGTTCGACATCGAGCTGAACGAATCGGACCCGCACAAGCTGGTCGAGGTGATCGCCGCGCTGGAACCGACCTTCGGCGGCATCAACCTGGAAGACATCAAGGCGCCGGACTGCTTCATCGTCGAGCGCGAATGCCGCAAGCGCATGAAGATTCCCGTCTTCCACGACGACCAGCACGGCACGGCGATCGTCGTCGCGGCAGCGATCACGAACGGCCTGAAGGTGGTCGGCAAGAGCATCAAGGAAGTGAAGCTGGTGGCGTCGGGCGCGGGCGCAGCGTCGCTGGCGTGTCTGAACCTGCTGGTCGATCTCGGCATGCCGCTCGAGAACATCTACGTGACGGACCTGGCCGGCGTGGTCTACAAGGGCCGCACGGAACTGATGGATCCGGACAAGGAACGCTTCGCACGCGAGACGGATGCGCGCACGCTGGCCGAAGTGATGGGCGGCGCGGACGTGTTCCTCGGTCTGTCGGCGGGCGGCGTGCTGAAGCCGGAGATGGTCAAGGAGATGGCCGAGAAGCCGCTGATTCTGGCGCTCGCCAATCCGACGCCGGAAATCCTGCCGGAACTGGCGCTCGAAGTGCGCCCGGACGCGGTGCTGGCAACGGGCCGCACGGACTACCCGAACCAGGTCAACAACGTCCTGTGCTTCCCGTTCATCTTCCGCGGCGCGCTGGATGTCGGCGCAACCGTCATCACGAAGGAAATGGAAATCGCGGCAGTGAACGCGATTGCGGAACTGGCGCGCCAGGAGCAGTCGGACATCGTTGCGACGGCTTACGGCATTCAGGATCTGTCGTTCGGTCCGGAATACCTGATTCCGAAGCCTTTCGATCCGCGTCTGATCGTCAAGATCGCGCCCGCCGTCGCGCAAGCCGCGATGGATTCGGGCGTCGCGACGCGTCCGATCGAGGACATGGAGGCGTACAAGCAGCATCTGCAGCAGTTCGTCTACCACAGCGGCACGACGATGAAGCCGATTTTCCAGCTGGCGCGTGGCGTCGAGCCGGAGAAGAAGCGCATCGTGTTCGCGGAAGGCGAAGAAGAGCGCGTGCTGCGCGCGGTGCAGATCGTCGTCGATGAAAAGCTCGCGAAGCCGATCCTGATCGGCCGTCCGGCTGTCATCGAGCAGCGCATCGCCAAGTTCGGCCTGCGTCTGGTCAACGGTCAGGACTACACGATCGTCAACACGGATCACGACGAGCGTTATCGCGATTTCTGGCAGACGTACCACAAGATGATGTGCCGCAAGGGCTTCACCGAGCAGATGGCGAAGCTGGAAATGCGCCGCCGCACGACGCTGATCGGCTCGATGCTGGTCACGAAGGGTCACGCCGACGGCATGATCTGCGGCACGGTCAGCACGACGCACCGTCATCTTCACTTCATCGATCAGGTGATCGGCAAGAAGGAAGGCGCGAACGTGTACGCGGCGATGAACGCGCTGGTGCTGCCGAATCGCCAGATTTTCCTCGTCGATACGCACGTGAACGTCGATCCGACGGCGGAAGAACTCGCCGAGATCACGATCATGGCGGCGGAAGAAGTGCGCCGTTTCGGCATCGAGCCGAAGATCGCGCTGCTGTCGCACTCGAACTTCGGCACGAGCAACGCACCGTCCGCGCAGAAGATGCGCGACGTGCTGGCGCTGCTGCAGGAGCGCGCGCCGCATCTGCAGGTGGACGGCGAAATGCACGGCGACCTCGCGCTCGACGCGAATCTGCGTAAGGAAATCCTCGCGGAATCGACGCTGGAAGGCGACGCGAACCTGCTGGTGCTGCCGAACATCGACGCCGCCAACATTTCGTACAACCTGCTGAAGACGGCGGCCGGCAACAACATCGCGATCGGGCCGATCCTGCTCGGCGCGGCCAAGCCGGTGCACGTGCTGACACCGTCGGCGACCGTGCGACGCATCGTCAACATGACGGCGCTGCTGGTCGCGGACGTCAACGCAACGCGTTAAATCTGTCCGGAAACAGCGCGGGCTGGCGATAGTTAGCCCGCGCGGGCAAAAAAAGGGCGTGCCCGCAATGGGCACGCCTTCGAGCAATGGCTGGGGATTAGCTATCCCGCAAAAAGGCCGACGCCGACAATGTTCCGCTGTTCGGATTGTCCGGACGACGAGGCATGAGAGTCGTCCAGCATCGTACCTCGAAGATAAGTTTATATCGCTCGAGATAAATTCTCTGTCAAGATGTGTCAAAACTGGCGTGGACGCCTTGTCCGTTTCGCCTGGACGACCTTTCGTCTAACTAATGAACGTTGATTCCAAAAGACATTAGCGATACCCTTACGTCTTTCGTGCGACACGTTGCACGTGTCCGGTTCCGCCTAACCGTGATTTTATTAGGCAGCCCCAACCGTGAGGCGGGCGTTAAGTAGTCAGCGATCTGCAACTGGCCAAGCCTCGCGCTTGCGTCAGATGGAAACAGCTAGACCCGGTCTGGGTTGACTGGGCCTGCCGGTATGGCGGAAGTGGAGACATCTCACTACACCGTACTGCAACTACCTGATTACCGTCAGGTACCGCGAGTCAGCGGCATTATTTCCGCTGACAAAGCGGAAGCAATGGATGTGTTCCGGGCTCATGCAGCCCGAGATTGTAAACCGGAGACGAGCGAAAACTCGGTGTGTCATTGTTTGACTCCGCCGCAGGTTGGGTAGGAGTAGGAAACCCGTTGTACGACCAACGGTAGCCTAGGGGAACATGCGTCGCGAGCAATTGCGTCGTTTGAAGCTTTCCCGACAACGTAGCCCCTGGTGGCAACAGGTGTACGTGTACTGTGAGGTACGCGTGCAGAGACTCCCAGCAGCGAGGGGGTTGAGGAGCAAGGCTGGCTGGCAAGGTTAATGTAAGTGAACTGCTGATAAACCTCGTGATAAGGACCGTGCTCAAGCTGCTAATGGGCACAAGCCAAAAGGTATGCGGTCGGATAACTCGCTGAAAGTTCGGGTTACGTCGTCTTCAGATCGCCGGGGAATAGGTAGAACCTAAACCAGTCGTGTGACAGGCCGGGAACGTGGTAAGCCCGTATCTCCGCCAGCGGTGGATCGCTGGCAAGTGAACCGCGAGGGGAACCGTCGGAGGTGCGGGTATGGGAGCGAGGAAAAAGCGAACGCTGTCCTGTAATGGGGCGGATAGGGGTTGGAACATCACCCCACCGTGAAAACGGGCTGACTTCCTTATGGTCCACCGTCGCAAGACGGCTGTGAGACCCTTGAAAACTGGTCGCGACACGGATTCGTCCGCGTCGCTATGAATTATTCCCCGCGGGGGGCGTTGCTGCTCCCCGTCGGGGAGTGGTGCGCCTCCTTGTCCGGGGAATTTCTTTTTCCGGAAAGGAGAGCAGCATGGAAGAGTCAATCCGAAAGGATGGATCTGCGCTTTCCCGCGCACCGGACGACTGGCACGCCGTTGATTGGCGGCGGGTTGTACGGAACGTGAGGGGGATGCAGATACGAATTGCGAAGGCGACGCGGGAACGCGACTGGCGCAGAGTGAAAGCCCTGCAACGGATGCTGACCCGCACGTTGTCCGCGAAGTTGTATGCGGTACGACGGGTTACTGAAAACACTGGTGCGCGAACGGCGGGAGTCGATCGTGAACTGTGGGCAACGCCTGAAAGCCGACTGGCAGCAGTCGGCCGATTGAAACGGCGCGGATACCGACCCTTGCCACTGCGGCGGGTCTACATCCCGAAGGCCAATGGAAAGAGGCGCCCTCTGGGCATTCCGACCATGCGGGACAGGGCTATGCAAGCCCTGCACCTATTGGCTCTCGAGCCGGTGGCAGAGTCGACGAGCGACCTGAACTCTTACGGGTTTCGGCAAAACCGCTCGACCGCTGACGCCATGTCTCAGATATTCGTCACCATGTCCAAGCGGGTCTCGGCCCAATGGGTACTAGAAGCGGATATCAAGGGATGCTTCGATCACATTAGCCACAACTGGCTGGAAAACAACGTCCCCATGGACCGCGTGATCCTCCGGCAGTGGCTGAAGTCCGGACTGGTGTATCAAGGCCGGTACGAGGCAACGGACGCCGGAACGCCGCAAGGGGGGATCATCTCCCCGACGCTGGCGAACATGGCGCTGAACGGGCTGGAACGTGAACTGGCGCAGCACCTTGGTGCAAAACTGGGGATCGTGAAAGCGTCGAAGCTGAAGATCAACGTAGTTCGATACGCGGATGACTTTGTGATTACCGGCGACTCGAAAGAGACGCTAGATTGCGAAGTCAGGCCTTGGGTGGAGGCATTCCTTGCGGTTCGAGGGCTGCAGCTGTCCGAGGAAAAGACGCGCGTCACACACATCGACGACGGTTTCGACTTCCTCGGGTGGAATTTCCGGAAGTATTCTGGAAAACTGCTCATCAAGCCTGCGAAGAAGAACGTGCAGACGTTCTATCGTAAGGTGGCGGAGACGATCAGCGGCAACAAGGCGGTAACGCAGACGGATTTGATTCGCCTGCTGAATCCGATGTTGCGGGGTTGGGCGCAGTATCACCAGCCCGTCGTTGCCAAACAGGCGTATAGCCGCATGGAGCATCTGCTCTTCGGGAGGCTCTGGCGGTGGTCGAAACGGCGGCATCCCAACAAGGGATCCGATTGGGTGAGAAAGAAGTACTTTCACTCGGTGGGAGACCGGCGCTGGGTGTTCGCCGCGCCCATGGAACGTGATGACGGTAGTAAGGGGCTGCTTGAGTTGTATCAGATCAGCGGTACAGCGATTGAGCGGCACAGGAAGGTTAAGGGCGATTACAACCCTTTCGATCCGACAATGGAGCAGTACGGTGAGGAACTGCGTCAGAAGCGTATGGAGCGATCCAGAAGCTATCTGAAGGAATGGTTCTCGTTGTACTCATCGCAGAGCGGGATATGTGCGCACTGCGGCGGTGCCTTGACGGATGAGACAAGTTGGCACGATCATCATCTGGTGTATCGGATGCATGGCGGGTCAAATGCGCTCTCCAACCGGGTTCTGCTTCACCCTGACTGCCACCGACAGGTGCATGCTAGGAATATTGCAGTAACGAAGCCGGTTCGACCTTCGGGTCGGGCTTTGAAAAAGTTGTAGGCGTGGGCTTGAGCCGTATGCGGTGAAAGTCGCACGTACGGTTCTTAGGGGGCCCTTTCTCCGCAAGGGGGGAGGGCTACCCTACATGGTCGTCAAACTCGTTAGTCAACAGCGGGAATCCTGATTCATGGCACGCAAGTGGCTCCGCGACGGCGTGCTGATCGCCGCCTTGACGGTCGGTCTTGTCGGCGGATTTCCGTCAGGTGTCTGGGCTCGGGAAGCGCAACAGGGACAGGTCGGGGGCACCATCGCGGCGGCGCAATTACCGCCCGAAGCCGCCCGCACATTGAACTTGATTGCAGCTGGCGGGCCTTACCCGTATGAGAAGGACGGCGTCGTATTCGGCAATCGTGAGCGGTTGCTGCCGCCGCACCGGCGCGGTTATTACCGCGAATACACCGTTCCCACGCCAGGCGCCCGCGATCGCGGCGCACGCCGCATAGTCTGTGGAGGGCCGCTCAGGCGGACCAGCAATTGTTATTACTCAGACGACCACTACGCCAGTTTTAATCGCATTATTGAATGACATCGGGATAATCGGCATGAGCGACAACGTCTACGCGCACGACTCGAAAGTCGCGACGGATTTTTTCGCGCCCGGCGAGGGCAATATGTTCCAGCGCGTCATGCAGATGCGCGATGCTGGCCAGGACCATGGCGCTCATCACGAAGCCGGCACGAGACCTTCATCGGAAGAGGAACGCATGGAGCTTTTCCAGACCGTACGACCGAACATCGTGCAGTCGATCCGCGCGTTCCGCGTGCAGGATCTCGCCGACGAAGCAAATCGGCTCGGTCAGCATTTTCTCTATGCGTTTGTCGGGAATGCCCAGTCGAAACAGGAAGTGATGGAAACGATCGCGACGTCGTTCCTGTTTCCGAAGCATTTCGGCAAGAACTACGACGCGCTGTACGACTCGCTGACTGACCTCGTGCACAAGGCGGGAACGCAACCCGGCTTCGTCATCGTCCTCGAGGCGCTGCCCATCGCGATCAAATTCGACAAGGAAGCGCGCGAGACGCTGCTCGACGTGTTCCGCGAGGCGGCGGAGTTCTGGGCTGAGCGCAAGGTCGCGTTCCGGGTGTTTTACTCGTTTGCCTGAGTTGTCTCATTCGACGTGAAATGAAAAAGGCCCGCCAGATTGGCGGGCCTTTTTGCATTTTCGGCGATGTTTTTATCTGAAGCGGTGGAAACGCTGCTTACCAGCCGCCCCATCGCGCAGCCAGCGCGGACAGGACAGCGATCCCAGCCGTTTCGGTACGCAGCACGCGCGGACCGAGGCCGACGGCCATGAAACCGTGGCTCGCGGCCGCCGCTTCTTCGGCAGCCGAAAAGCCGCCTTCCGGACCGACCAGCACCAGCGCACGGACTTTCGGCGGCTCGGTCGGCAGCGCGGAGAACGGCACGCTCGCGCGCGGCGACAGCAGCAGACGCAGTTCGCCGTCGACGGGATCTTTCGGCATCGAACTGAGCCAGGTGGCCAGTTCGCGCGTCGGCATCACTTCGGGAAGGCGGTTGCGGCCGCACTGTTCGCACGACGCCTGCACGATCCGCTGCCAGTGAACCTGGCGACGTTGCGCGCGCTCGCCCGCGAGCCGCACGACGCTGCGCGTCGTCGTGAGCGGCACGAATTCGCACGCGCCGAGTTCGGTGGCTTTTTCGATCAGCCAGTCCATCTTGTCGCTGCCGGCGATACCTTGCGCGAGCGTCAGCTGGTACGGCGGCTCGGCTTCGATGTCGCGGAATTCGCCGATCCGCACGATGGTGCCATGTCGATCCATATCGACGATTTCGGCGCCGTACTCGCCGCCGTTGCCGTTGAACAGGCTCACGGTATCGCCCGGCTGCAGGCGAAGGACGCGGACGTGCCGGTTGACTTCATCCGGCAAGGAAACGATGTCGTCGGTTTTGAACGGGGTGCCGACGAAGAAGCGAGGCATAAGGAAAGTTCTCATTCACTCAAGACAGATGGCAGGCTAACGCCCAGCGATAGCCGTCGAGATCTTCGATCTGGGCGAAACGATCGCCCCAGAACTGATCTTGTGGTTCGCTCAGCGACCTGGCGCCGGCCGCGATGGCGCGCGCATAAACCGAGTCGACGTCGTCGACGTAGAGGTAAAACGATTGGGGTGCCGTCGTGGCCGCGCTTTTCGGCGTTTGGGCCGTCGAGCCGAACGCGCCCTCCGGAGCGAACATCACAATCAGCTGGTCCTGATATGTCATCTCGACATGCATGACGGCGCCGTCGTCATGCACGCTGTCCCGGATGCGGAAACCAAACGCTGCTTCGAAGAATGCGATCGAGGTACGCGCGTCACGGACGGTCAGATACGGCGTCAGCCACGGCACTCCGGCTGGGCGTGGGGCAGTCATCGAACTCTCCTGAAACCAGTGGGTCGGTATGCCATCGCCTTCGCATCCCGGTTGCCTTGCGGCGGCCAGTGCCGAAGAAGCGATGAATTTTGCAGCACTCTCAAGGCTAACGCTCTAAGAATCGGCTTAGTTTATCGCCGCACGCGCGACGAACGGCGAATGTTCGCGCGCGAAGCGATATTTCCGGGCGTTGGGTGTTGATGGATTTTCGCAGGTTCGAACCATCGGAACGAGCCGATCCGCCGCTCCGGCCAATTCGCCTGTGCATGGAAAGATTCCGATAGCGCCACAAAAGTTCGGAAGAATACGCGGTATCGACCTGTACGGCGACCCGCGGCGGAAACCTTCCGGATGGTTGACCGATCGAGTCCGGGCGTGCCGTGCAGACACCCGTTTGCAGTGCGCCGACGGCAGGATCATGCGCGCCGGATCGCTCCGAAACGCCCGTCTATGGCCGAAGCCAAGGCTGGCTATCTGTTAGAATATCCCGCTTTGCAGCCCTGTCCGTTTGCTCTGCCCGCCTCGCGTCTCCCGGCGCCGCACCGTGCGCCGAAGCAGATTGGCCGCACGACTTCCGGACCACCATCGGCGCCCCCGCTTTTTGGACCATTCTCCGGACTCGACATGACGACCCCGTCTCCCGCCCCTACTTCCCTGATGGCCAACGCGATCCGCGCGCTCGCCATGGATGCCGTTCAAGCAGCGAACTCCGGTCACCCCGGCATGCCGATGGGCATGGCCGAGATCGGCGTGGCGCTCTGGTCGCGTCATCTTCGTCACAACCCGAAGAACCCGCACTGGGCCGATCGTGACCGCTTCGTGCTGTCGAACGGTCACGGCTCGATGCTGCTGTACTCGCTGCTCCATCTGACGGGCTACGACCTGCCGATGGAAGAGCTGAAGAACTTCCGTCAGCTGCATTCGAAGACGCCGGGCCACCCGGAATACGGCATCACGCCGGGCGTCGAGACGACCACGGGCCCGCTCGGCCAGGGTCTCGCGAACTCGGTCGGCATGGCGCTCGCCGAATCGCTGCTCGCGAACGAGTTCAACAAGCCTGACGCGACGATCGTCGATCACCACACGTACGTGTTCCTCGGCGACGGCTGCCTGATGGAAGGCATTTCGCACGAAGCCTGCTCGCTGGCAGGCGTGCTGAAGCTGAACAAGCTGATCGCGTTCTACGACGACAACGGCATTTCGATCGACGGCGACGTGATCCACTGGTTCCACGACGACACGCCGAAGCGCTTCGAAGCGTACGGCTGGAACGTGATCCCGGGCGTGATCGGCCACGACGTCGAAGCTGTCGACGCCGCCATCAAGAAGGCGAAGCAGTCGGACAAGCCGACGCTCATCTGCTGCAAGACCGTGATCGGCGAAGGCTCGCCGAACAAGGCGGGCTCGCACGACGTGCACGGCGCGGCGCTCGGCGATAAGGAAGTGGCGGCCACGCGCGAAAAGCTCGGCTGGAACTACCCGCCGTTCGTGATCCCCGAAGAAGTCTACGCAGCGTGGGACGCGAAGGAGCAGGGCGCGAAGATCGAACGCGAGTGGAACGACGCGTTCGCTGCCTACCGCGCGAAGTATCCGCAGGAAGCCGCCGATTTCGAGCGCCGCATGGCGAACAAGCTCCCGGCCGACTGGGCGGAAAAGGCGCAGGCGATCATTGCCGGCGCAAACGAGCGCGCTGAAACCATCGCGACCCGCAAGGCGTCGCAGCAGGCCATCGAAGGCCTGTCGGCTGTGCTGCCGGAACTGGTCGGCGGCTCGGCCGACCTGACGGGCTCGAACCTCACGAACTGGAAGGCGGCGAAGTACGTGCGCGTCGGCGAAAACGGCGCGGCGGGCAACTACGTCAACTACGGCGTGCGCGAATTCGGCATGAGCGCGGCCATCAACGGCCTCGCCGTGCACGGCGGCCACAAGGCGTTCGGCGGCACGTTCCTGACGTTCTCGGACTACAGCCGCAACGCGCTGCGCGTCGCCGCGCTGATGAAGTCGCCGTCCATCTTCGTGTTCACGCACGACTCGATCGGTCTCGGCGAAGACGGTCCGACGCACCAGTCGATCGAACACGTCGCGAGCCTGCGTCTGATTCCGCACATGCAGGTGTGGCGTCCGGCGGATACCGTCGAAACGGCCGTCGCGTGGACGCAAGCCGTCGAACATCAAGGCCCGTCGTGCCTGATCTTCAGCCGTCAGAACCTCGCGTTCAACACCCGCACCGACGCTCAGATCGCGAACATCGCGAAGGGCGGCTACGTGCTGAAGGACTGGAACGACGACATCCCGGCACGCAAGATCATCCTGATCGCGACGGGCTCGGAAGTCGAACTGGCGATGAAGTCGGTCGAAGCGCTCGCGCGCGAAGGCATTGCGGCACGTGTCGTGTCGATGCCGTCGACGACCACGTTCGACAAGCAGGACGCCGAATACCGCGAGCGCGTTCTGCCGCACGGCGTGCGCCGCGTCGCGATCGAGGCGGGCGTCACCGACTTCTGGCGCAAGTATGTGGGCCTGGAAGGCGGCGTCGTCGGTATCGACGTGTTCGGCGAGTCGGCCCCGGCCGGCGTGCTGTTCAAGTTTTTCGGCTTCACCGTCGAGAAGGTTGTCGAGACGGCTAAGGCCGCACTCGGCTGATCGCGCGCAGCGTCGTGCGCGCCGCTTTTCGGGCGGCGCGCGTGAACGCTTCGAAGCGCATGAGCCGAAGCATCACCGATTTTTTCAGCCATCAGGAGATAGAACATGACGATTCGCGTCGCAATCAACGGCTATGGCCGTATTGGCCGCAACACGCTGCGCGCTTTCTATGAAAACGGCAAGAAGCACGACCTCGAGATCGTTGCGATCAACGACCTCGGCGATGCCAAGACCAACGCGCACCTGACGCAGTACGACACGGCGCACGGCAAGTTCCCGGGCGAAGTGACCGTCGACGGCGAGAACCTGATCGTCAACGGCGACAAGATCCGCGTGCTGGCCAACCGCAACCCGGCTGAACTGCCGTGGGGCGAGCTGGGCGTCGACGTTGTGATGGAGTGCACGGGCTTTTTCACGACGAAGGAAAAGGCAAGCGCGCACATCAAGGGTGGCGCGAAGAAGGTGATCATCTCGGCGCCGGGCGGCAAGGACGTCGACGCGACGATCGTCTACGGCGTGAACCACAACGTGCTGAAGGCTGAGCACACGGTCATCTCGAACGCATCGTGCACGACGAACTGTCTGGCACCGCTCGTCAAGCCGCTGAACGACAAGATCGGTCTGGAAACGGGTCTGATGACCACGATCCACGCGTACACGAACGACCAGGTTCTGACGGACGTGTACCACGAAGACCTGCGCCGCGCGCGCTCGGCCACGCACAGCCAGATCCCGACGAAGACGGGCGCGGCATCGGCTGTCGGCCTGGTGCTGCCGGAACTGAACGGCAAGCTGGACGGCTACGCGATCCGCGTCCCGACGATCAACGTGTCGATCGTCGACCTGTCGTTCATCGCCAAGCGCGACACGACCGTCGATGAAGTCAACGCGATCATGAAGGAAGCATCGGAAGGCGCGCTGAAGGGCATCCTCGGGTATAACTCGGCACCGCTGGTGTCGATCGACTTCAACCACAACCCGGCTTCGTCGACGTTCGACGCGACGCTGACCAAGGTGTCGGGCCGTCTGGTGAAGGTGTCGAGCTGGTACGACAACGAGTGGGGCTTCTCGAACCGTATGCTTGATACGGCGGTCGCTTTCGCTAACGCGAAGTAAGGTTTTTTGTTTTTTTGTTCTGCCGAAGGCCGCTCTTTTGGGTGGCCTTTTTTTTGACTTCGCTGGCATCCGCGATTTGCTTTCGGTTTATTAGCGTTGCCCCGCACAGGGGCAACGCATGAAGCACAGAAAGCAAAACGCGGATGCCAGCGCAGCAAAACCAAAAGCAAAAACCAAAGGCCAGAATCACGCCTGCGGCGTAGGAAAATAAACCCCGGCCCGCTGCGCGGCATTAGCGATGTGCTTCTCGATAGCAAGACCAGCGCGGTGAGGATCCCGCGCCTTAAGCGCATCAAGAATCGCGCGATGCTCATGATAAGTAGACAGCACAAGCTCACGCCGATAGAAAGGCATCCGCTGACTCTCCTTCATGATATCCGCGCTGCTGCGCAGAATAGACTCGATGGCAGCATTGCCAGCAATCGCCACGATGCGCATATGAAAGTCGAAATCGAGCTGCGAGGCGTCGTCCAGATCACCGTTCACGAGCGCCGTCTGCAAGGCGGCGATATTGTCCTCGAACCACACAACATCGTCGTCACCGATAGCCAGCGCAGCCATCCGCGCGACAAACCCTTCCAGCGCAAACCGCATCTGATACGTATCCGGCAACGACGACTGATCGGCAAACCGCCACGGATGCGCCGACGATGCCTTCGCCGACTGCACGTACACGCCCTTGCCAGGGCGAATCGTCAGCATGCCGAGCGCTTCGAGCGTCGATAGCGCCTCGCGCAGCGACGCCCGGCTGATGTCCAGTTCCTCCGACAATTGCCGCTGCGCCGGCAACAAGCTGCCGACAGGATAAGCGCCGCCTTCGATCCTCTCGCGGATCGTCGCGATAGCGGCGTCAGTGACGGTGTGCGGCACGTTTTTCATGATGTCGGCGGCGGTTTGGGGCGGTCTGACCAGCATTCTAGAACGGCTTCGCATTCAACGTGCAATCCGCGTTCCGATAGCAAGTTCCGCGCGAGAAAGCCGGTCAGACCAGATCGGGTAAACACCGTCCCGCCAAACCTTGACCTCACTATATCGGCTTCCTACTATTGGCCATAACAGCACTGGTCAGACCGGTATGAATGGAGACCTGATAATCGTGCTGCTGACCCAATTCGTGACCGGGAGAAAGCCGTGTTGAAGTTTTTCAATTCGCTGTTTGGCCGGGTGGTGATCGCTCTCGTAGCGGGCATCGTGATCGGCGCGCTGTTTCCGCATTTCGCGCAGTCGCTGCGTCCGTTGGGCGATGGTTTTCTCAAGCTGATCAAGATGGTGATCGGCCCGATCGTGTTCTGCGTGGTCGTCAGCGGCATGGCGCACGCGGGCGATCTGAAGAAAGTAGGGCGCGTCGGCTTGAAAGCGGTCGTCTACTTCGAAATCATGACGACGATCGCGCTCGTGATCGGCGCGGTGCTCGCGTACGTGACGCGCCCGGGCGTCGGCATGAACATCGATCTGCATTCGCTCGATCCCGCGTCGCTCGCCTCGTACACCGAGCACGCGAAAAGCCTCAAGGACACGGCCGGCTTCCTGCTGAAGATCATCCCCGAGACCGCGTTCGATGCCTTCGCGAAAGGCGACATCCTGCAGATTCTCGTGTTCTCCGTGCTGGTCGGCTCGGCGCTGTCGCTGCTCGGCCCGCGCGTGCAGCGCGTCAATGGTCTGATCGACGAACTCGCGCAAGTGTTCTTCCGCGTGATGAGCTTCATCATCAAGCTCGCGCCGCTCGGCGTGCTGGGCGCGATCGCGTTCACGACGGGCACCTACGGCGTCGCGTCGCTCAAGCAGCTCGGCATGCTCGTCGTCGTGTTCTACGCGAGCTGCTTCGTGTTCGTCGTCGTCGTGCTGGGCGTCGTGATGCGTCTCGCCGGCTTCAGCATCTTCAAGCTGATCCGCTATCTGCGCGAAGAACTGTCGATCGTGCTCGGCACCGCGTCGTCCGATGCCGTGCTGCCGCAGATCATGCGCAAGCTCGAATGGATGGGCGTGAAGGATTCGACCGTCGGTCTCGTGATTCCGACCGGCTACTCGTTCAACCTCGACGGTTTTTCGATTTATCTGACGCTCGCCGTGATCTTCATCGCGCAGGCTACGAATACGCCGCTGTCGATGCACGATCTGATCGTCGTCGTGCTCGTTTCGCTGATTACGTCGAAGGGCGCGCACGGCATTCCCGGCTCGGCGATCGTGATTCTCGCCGCGACGCTCTCCGCGATTCCGGCGATTCCCGTGCTCGGCCTCGTTCTGATCCTGCCCGTCGACTGGTTTGTCGGCATCGCTCGCGCGCTGACCAATCTGATCGGCAACTGCGTCGCGACGGTCGTCGTCGGCGTGTGGGAGAACGACATCGACAAGGCGCGCGCCCGCCGCGTTCTGAATCTCGACAGCGACTTCCGCTTCGTGCCCGCCAGCCCCGATCTCGACGACGAGACGGGCCACGCGAACCCGGCGCACGCCTGACCACGCTTTCCCGCCATCTGACCGACCAATCGTGGCACGCGGCGGACCGAAACGGTCCGCCGCCTATTCAAGCAAATTGCTCTAGAACGCACCTCAAACGAACCTCTCGACCGAAGACTGAACCGATCATGGCTAATCCGATTCTCGATCCGAACGCACCCGCCTTCACGCGCCGCTACATGAATCTCGCCGACCCGCGCCTCGGTGCGAAGGCGCTCTTCGCCAGCGACGAATTCTTCGCGCCGAAGGAGCGAATGCTCGACCCGCAGCCGGCCGTCTTCATCCCCGGCAAATACGACGACCACGGCAAGTGGATGGACGGCTGGGAAACGCGCCGCAAGCGTACGACGGGCCACGACTATTGCGTCGTGCGACTCGCGCGGCCGGGTGTCGTGCATGGCGTCGATCTCGATACGAGCCACTTCACGGGCAACTTCCCGCCGGCGGCATCGATCGAAGCCTGCTATTCGAACGACGACATCCCCGCCGACAACGCCGACTGGCAAAGCATCGTGCCCGCGACCACGCTGCAGGGCAATCAGCACCAATACGTCGAGGTGCATGACGCACGCGCGTTCACGCATCTGCGCGTGAATCTGTATCCGGACGGCGGACTTGCGCGTCTGCGCGTCTACGGGCAACCGAAGCGCGACTGGGAGCGCACCGAACGTGGCAGCCTGATCGACCTGGCGGCCGTCGAAAACGGCGCGTATCTCGTCGCGGCGAACAACCAGCATTTCGGACCGGCATCGCAGATGCTGATGCCGGGGCGCGGCGTCAACATGGGCGACGGCTGGGAAACGCGCCGACGCCGCGAGCCGGGCAACGACTGGGCGATCGTCGCGCTCGCGCGGCCGGGCGTGATCCGCAAGGTTGAAGTCGACACGGCGCACTTCAAGGGGAATTTCCCGGATCGCTGTTCGCTGCAGGCGGCGTCCGTCACGGGCGGCACCGACGATTCCCTCGTCACGCAAGCGATGTTCTGGCCCATTCTGCTGCCCGAACAGAAGCTGCAGATGGACAACATCCACACGTTCGCTGCGGAACTCGCCGCGCTCGGCCCCGTGACGCACGTGCGCTTCAACATCTATCCGGACGGCGGCGTGTCGCGCCTGCGTCTGTGGGGCGAACCCGAGTAACGCGTACTGCAAGGATCGACGGAGAAGGCCATGAACACACTGCGCATCGAGCGCCTGACGCGCGAAGCGTTCGCCCCGTTCGGCGACGTGATCGAACTGGACGGCGCGCGCCATTACCCGATCAACGAAGGCACGACCGAGCGCTTCCACGATCTGGCGAAAGTCGACGTGAACACGCAGGGCGGCCGGCCGCTGATCAACGTGTTTCGCGCGCAGCCGCGTGCATGGCCGATCGACATCGTGATGATGGAGCGGCATCCGCTTGGCAGTCAGGCGTTCGTACCGCTATCGGCGGCGCCGTATCTGATCGTCGTCGCGCCCGCTGGCGAACTTGATCCTACGAAGCTCAGGGCGTTCTCGACGCACGGCTGGCAGGGCGTCAATTACGCGAAAGGCGTCTGGCATCATCCGCTGCTGGCGTTGGAGCGCGTGAGCGATTTCGTCGTGGTCGATCGTGGTGGAGAAGGGCCGAATTGCGACGAACTCGCGTTGCCGCAGACGTGGCGGCTGGAGCGTGAATCGTTCGAAATGCTGGCGGTTTGAGGCCAGTTTTCGGTGGTGAGCGGTCGATGTAAGCACCGGAAAGCAAAAGGCCCGACCGATGAGAATCGGCCGGGCCTTTCTGCGTCTTACCGGCAAAACCGGCGGGACGGGAACGTCAATGCTTGCGATGCGGGCACTTGTCTTTCGTGCACGCGCCATAGAGCGCGAGCGCGTGTTCCTGCAGCTTGAAGCCACGTTCTTTCGCGATCGCCTGCTGGCGATTCTCGATCTCGGGGTCGAAAAATTCTTCAACGAGACCGCAATCGATACACACCAGATGGTCGTGGTGTGTCCCTTCGTTCAGCTCAAAAACGGCTTTACCCGACTCGAAGTTGCTGCGCGACAGCAGACCTGCCTGCTCGAACTGCGTGAGCACGCGATACACCGTGGCGAGCCCGATATCCAGTTCTTCGTGCAGCAGGTTGCGGTAGACATCTTCGGCGGTCAGATGGCGCACCGGGCTGTGCTGAAAGATCTCCAGAATCTTGAGGCGCGGTAGGGTCGCCTTGAGTCCGATATTTTTCAGATCGGTTGGATTGGTCATGGCAAGGGATCCCTAGAGTACAATGCGGGGTTCTAATGGTAATGTGAATTGCTGTTCAGGTCATCTTACACGGAAACACGCGCGGCTCGGGAAGCCCGCACGGTGAGGGAAATGATTCCAAAAGCTCTATTGATCAACCGGGGGAGCCGCATACGGCGTTCCTTGATCGTCGCTGCGGCTGTGGCCGTACTTGCTGGATGTTCCACGTATGACAGCCTGACTCAGCGTGTTGCCCAAAGCATCACGCCGTATCGCATTACTGTGGTTCAAGGCAATTTCGTGTCGAGCGAAATGGCCGCGCAGATGCAAGTCGGTATGTCGCGGGCGCAGGTCAGACAGGTACTCGGCACACCGCTCCTGGCGGACATGTTCCACGCGGATCGCTGGGACTACGTGTTCTATTTCAAGCGCGGCTCGACGTCGATCGTCCAGCAGCGTGACTTCATTGTGAACTTCACCGGCGACCGTGTCGCGAGCTGGTCGGGCGGCGAAGATCTGCCGTCCAACCTCGAACTGCTCGCCGATATCGACGGCGACCGCACCGGCAAGAAAAAGGCCGTCGCGCCCGCGGTTGCGAGCGCAGCCAGCGCGCCTGCTGCGGCAGCGGCAGCGCCTGCTGTCTCGCCCGACACGGTGCAGTCGCCGACGTCCGACGCCGCGCAGGCAGGCAATCTGCCCGCCGTCGATCCGAACGCGCAGGCTGCGCAGGCTGCGAACCGCCTGACCAACGCGGTGCAGGCGCCCGCGCCGGGTGCGACGCCGTCGGTGCGTGCGAACACGCCGCCGTCGAACGGTGGCGTTCCGCAGAACTCGACGGAGCCGGGCAAGCCGCAATTTCGCTTCACGCGTCCGCCGCCGCCGCAGATGCAGGGTGTGCCGAGCGACAACCCTGTCGGCCCGACCGGCCCGGAAAGCAACAACGGCCAGTCGAAAGACAAGTCGGCCAAATCGTCGCAATCTTCCGTACAAACGGGCACGGGAACGGGCGGCTGATTCCGTTGTCCGTAACATGATGGGCGGGTGACTCGGTCACCTTCCCATCATGTGTCTTGCACCGGCGCACCGCCACCGCGAGACACCGCCCGCTTCGTTTCTTTTGTCGCTCTGCCGCGCGCCATCCATCGGCGCAGTGCACAGGCGCTGTTTCTGGACTACCCATGAAAATTGCCATCGCCGGCGCATCGGGCCGCATGGGCCGGATGCTCATCGAAACCGTTCTCAACGATCCTGAAGTCAAGCTGTCGGGCGCGCTCGACCGCACCGGCGCGCCGCAACTCGGCCAGGACGCCGGCGCGTTTCTGGGCAAGCAGACGGGCGTGCTGATGTCGGACGATATCGACGCCGTGCTCGCGCAATCCGACTACCTGATCGACTTCACGCGCCCCGAGGGCACGCTCGCGCACATCGAAGCCGCGCTGCGCACGAACACGAAGCTCGTGATCGGCACGACGGGCTTCGACGACGCGCAAAAGGCGCAGATCCGCGCCGCGTCGGAGAAAATCGGCATCGTGTTCGCGTCGAACTTCAGCGTCGGCGTGAACGTCACGATGAAGCTGCTCGAATTCGCCGCACGCCATTTCTCGCAGGGCTACGACATCGAAATCATCGAGGCGCATCACCGTCACAAGGTCGACGCGCCGTCGGGTACCGCGCTGACGATGGGCGAAGTGATCGCCGGCGCGCTCGGCCGCAAGCTCGAAGACTGCGCCGTCTACGCGCGCGAAGGCGTGACGGGCGAGCGCGATCCGTCGACGATCGGCTTTTCGGCGATTCGCGGCGGCGATATCGTTGGCGATCACACGGTGCTGTTCGCGGGCATCGGCGAGCGCATCGAAATCACGCACAAATCGGCGAGCCGTCTGTCGTACGCGCAAGGCGCGGTGCGCGCGGTACGCTTTCTCGAAGGCCACGCGAACGGCCTGTTCGACATGCAGGACGTGCTCGGCTTGCGCTAAGCCCGGCATCGGCCTGTTTTTGATTTGCCCCGGGCGCGCCAGCCCGGGCGACCGGCGAGGTCCGATGGCAAACACCGGCATCATCCATTATCTGCAAACCAGCGACGCCATTACGCATGGCGTCGCCTATGTGCTGCTGGCGATGTCGATTGCGAGCTGGTGTTTCCTGATCGTCAAAAGCTGGATGCTGAGCCGCGCAAAGCGGCAAGGGCCGCGCGCCGTCGCGCGGTTCTGGCAGGCGCCGACGCTCTCCGATGGCGTCGCCACGTTAAGACTCGCGGATCGCGAGCATATCTTTTCCCCGTTGGCTGAAGCGGCGCTGCTGGCGTCGGAAGTCGAGACGCCGGGCGCGCTGCTCGCGCGCGTCGAGCGCAGCGAACGCGTACTGCGCGCGCTGCGCCAGGCGCTGCATCGCTCGCAGCGGCGGCTCGAGTTCGGTCAGGTGCTGCTGGCGTCGGTGGGCAGCACGGCGCCGTTCGTCGGGTTGCTCGGCACCGTGTGGGGCATTTATCACGCGCTCGGCAGCATCGCGCAGAGCGGGCAGGCGATGATCGAAAACGTCTCGGGCCCGGTCGGCGAGGCGCTGATCATGACGGCCTTCGGCCTCGTCGTCGCGATTCCCGCCGTGCTCGCCTATAACGTGCTGGGGCGGATGGTGCGGCAGGTGTCGGAGGAACTCGACGGCTTTGCGCACGATCTGCACGCATACGTCTGCGCACCCGCCGACGAAGCGCACGGCGCCACGCGCGGCGATCTGCGCGACGCGCAAGGTGCGCGGTCGCCCGCGCGGACGCAGGCGTAAGCGCAAATAAGCGCACATAACCGGCGAGAGCGAGGCACGGCACATGGCATTCGGCGGACTCGAACGACACAAGACAGCGGCGCCGATGGCGGACATCAACATGACGCCGCTCATCGACGTGATGCTCGTGCTGCTCGTCATTTTCATCATCACGGCGCCGCTTTTCACGCACGCGATCCGGCTGGATCTGCCGCGCGTCGCGGCCGCCGAGTCGCGCGAAACGCCGCAGACCATCACGCTGTCGATCGACGCGGCCGGCAAGCTCTACTGGAACGACAAACCCATCACGCTCGACCAGATGCGCGCGCAGTTCAACGACGCGGGCAAACAGAAGGAACAGCCGGAAATCCATCTGCGCGCCGAGCGCTCGACGCGCTACGAAGTGATCGCGCAGGTGATGGGCGCGGCGCAGCAGGCGGGGCTGGAGCGGATCGGCTTCGTGACGGAGCCGCCATCGGACGTTACGAAAGCTGGCGGACCGGCGACGGCGCCAGCCGCCGCGTCGTCCGCACAGTAGGGCGCATACGGCTTAAAACCCCCCGCGATCACGCCCAATCGGCACGCAATTGCCGCGCAAAACGCGGCGCATCCGCTCAATCGCGCGCGGCGTGAACCCGGCCGAACGGTATAATCAGCCCTTTCCCCTTGACGAAAGGGGAATCGACGAGACTTTCATCACGCAGAGCACCCCGCCGGTGCCGAAGCAACTGAACAGCGGCACCGAACAGCGATCCCATCACACCATGCACGAAAAATACGTTCCCTCCGACGTCGAATCCGCCGCGCAAGGACAATGGCGCGCCACCGACGCGTACAAGACGACGGAAAAGGCCGACAAGCCCAAGTTCTATTGCGTTTCGATGCTGCCGTATCCGTCGGGCAAGCTGCACATGGGGCACGTACGCAACTACACGATCAATGACGTGATGTACCGCTATCTGCGGATGAACGGCTACAACACGCTGATGCCGATGGGCTGGGACGCGTTCGGCATGCCCGCCGAAAACGCCGCGATGGCCAACGGCGTGCCGCCCGCAAAGTGGACGTACGACAACATCGCGTACATGAAGAAGCAGATGCAGTCGATGGGTCTCGCTATCGACTGGTCGCGCGAAGTCGCCACCTGCTCGCCCGACTACTACAAGTGGAACCAGTGGATCTTCCTGAAGATGCTGAAAAAGGGCATCGCGTACAAGAAGACGGGCACGGTGAACTGGGACCCCGTCGATCAAACGGTGCTCGCGAACGAGCAGGTGATCGACGGCCGTGGCTGGCGCTCGGGCGCGCTCGTCGAAAAGCGCGAAATCCCGATGTACTACATGCGCATCACGCAGTACGCGGATGAACTGCTGAACGATCTCGAAGGCCTCGGCTGGCCCGAGCGCGTGAAGGTGATGCAGCAGAACTGGATCGGCAAGAGCTTCGGCGTGAACTTCGGCTTTCCGTACGAACTGGATGGCGAGCAGAAGTTGCTGCGCGTGTTCACGACGCGTGCCGACACGATCATGGGCGTGACCTTCTGCGCAATCGCTGCAGAACATCCGCTCGCCACACGTCTCGCGCAAGACAAGCCCGAACTGCAGCCGTTCATCGACGAATGCAAGCACGGCGGCGTCGCCGAAGCCGACATGGCGACGATGGAAAAGAAGGGCATGGCCACGGGCTTTTTCGTCACGCATCCGCTGACGCAGGAAAAGGTCGAAGTGTGGATCGGCAACTATGTGCTGATGAGCTACGGCGAAGGCGCTGTGATGGGCGTGCCGGCGCACGACGAGCGCGACTTCGCGTTCGTGAAGAAGTACGGTATTCCTGTGAAGCAGGTGGTCGCCGTCGAAGGCCAGACGTTCTCGACGGACGCGTGGCAGGAGTCGTACGGCGACAAGGAAAACGGCGTCCTGATCAATAGCGGCAAGTACGACGGCCTCAAGTACGGCGAAGCCGTCGACGCGATCGCGGCTGATCTGAAAGCGCTCGACCTCGGCGACAAGCAAGTCACGTGGCGTCTGCGCGACTGGGGCATCTCGCGCCAGCGCTACTGGGGCACGCCGATCCCGATCATCCACTGCCCGTCGTGCGGCGACGTGCCTGTGCCGGAGAAGGATCTGCCCGTCGTGCTGCCGGAAGATCTCGTGCCGGACGGCACGGGCAATCCGCTCGCGAAGTCGGAAGCGTTCGTGAACTGCACGTGTCCGACGTGCGGCGCGGCCGCGAAGCGCGAAACCGACACGATGGACACGTTCGTCGATTCGTCCTGGTACTTCTATCGCTACGCCGCGCCGGACGCGAAGACGATGGTCGACGAGCGTACCGATTACTGGATGCCGATGGATCAGTACATCGGCGGGATCGAGCACGCCATTCTTCACCTGCTGTACTCGCGTTTCTGGGCGAAGGTCTGCCGCGATCTGGGCATTGTGAAGTTCGGCGAGCCGGCGAAGAACCTGCTCACGCAGGGCATGGTGCTCAACGAAACGTATTACCGCGAAAACGACGCGGGCAAGAAGACCTGGTACAACCCTGCCGACGTCACCGTCACGCACGACGACAAGGGCCGCCCGGTCGGTGCGACGCTGAATGCGGACGGCCAGCCTGTCGTGCTCGGCGGCGTCGAGAAGATGTCGAAGTCGAAGAACAACGGCGTCGACCCGCAGGTGCTGATCGACCAGTACGGCGCCGACACCGCGCGTCTCTTCACGATGTTCGCCGCGCCGCCTGAACAGCAGCTCGAGTGGTCGGGCGCGGGCGTCGAAGGCGCGAGCCGCTTCCTGCGCCGCGTGTGGGCGTTCGGTCAGGCGAACGAAGCCGCGCTGTCGCAGCGCGGCGCGTTCGATGCCGCGAAGCTCGCCGATACGGACAAGACGCTGCGCCGCGAAATCTATACGGTGCTCAAGCAGGCGGACTTCGACTATCAACGTCTGCAGTACAACACGGTCGTGTCGGCGGCGATGAAGATGCTGAACGCGATCGAAGGCGCGAAGGGCGCAAGCGCCGCCGTGCTGCACGAAACTTACGGCGTGCTGCTGCGCGTGCTGTACCCGGTTGTGCCGCACCTCACCTTTCAGCTGTGGCAGGAACTCGGCTATGAAGGCGAGTTCGGCAATCTGCTCGACGCTGCGTGGCCGAAGGTCGACGAAAAAGCGCTGGAACAGAGCGAGATCGAACTCGTGCTGCAGGTGAACGGCAAGGTGCGCGGCGCCGTGACGATCGCGAAGGATGCCTCGAAGGAAACGATCGAAGCCGCTGCCCTCGCGCACGAAATGTTCGCGAAGTTCAGCGAAGGCAAGCCGGCGAAGAAGGTCATCGTCGTGCCGGGCCGCCTCGTGAACGTCGTCGTCTGACGGCCGCGCCGATCTCGCCTTAACTGCGAACCAGGAGCTCATGTGACTCGCAGATCGTTTTTGACTCTGGCGTGCAGCGCGGCGCTGCTGTCCGCGTGCGGCTTCCAGCTGCGCGGACAGCAGGACTACGCGTTCAAGCGCCTTGCCATTTCGGGCGCGTCGGCGTCCGTCGCCGCGCGCCTCACGCGTATGGTGCAGGGCGGCAGCGACACGGTGATCGTGACGTCGCCCGGCAATGCCGACGCGATCCTGTCGGTGTCGGAAGGGCGCGGCACGGCTGTGCTGACGCTGAACTCGCTCGGGGTGGTGGAAGAATACGCGCTGAACTACTCGCTGAACTACACGCTGCGCGGCGCGGACGGCACCTTGCTGATTCCGCCGAGCTCGATCGCGCTGAACCGCGCGATGACCTATAGCGACCAGTTCTCGCAGGCGAAGGCTTCGGAAGCGGACATCCTCTACGCCGACATGCAGAACGATGCCGTCGATCAGCTGATGCGTCGTCTGGCCGTCGTGCGTTCGCTGCATCCGGCGCCGGGCCAGGAAGTGCCGGGCATCGCGCCGCGCGCGCCGCTGCCGCCGCCGCCGCTTTGATTCATCGCGTAACGCAGCTTTACCCGCTTTCACTCTCGAATATCCGTCGCCATGCAACTGCGTCTTGACGCGCTCGAAGCGCATCTCGCGAAAGGTCTCGCCGGTCTGTACGTCGTGTACGGCGACGAGCATCTGCTCGCGCAGGAAGCGTGCGACCGCATCCGCGCGGCGGCGCGCGCGGGCGGCTTCACGGATCGCACGGTCTTCACGGTGGAGCGTGGTTTCGACTGGAGTTCACTACTCGGCGCGAGCCAGTCGATGTCGCTGTTCGGCGACCGCCAGCTGGTCGAATTGCGCGTTCCGACGGGCAAGCCCGGCAAGGAAGGCGCCGACGCGCTGAAGACGCTGGCGGCTGCCGCGAATCCCGATGTGCTGACGCTCGTCACGCTGCCGCGCCTCGATGCGGCGACGCAAAAGGCCGGGTGGTTCACGGCGCTGGCTGATGCAGGCGTCGCGCTGAAAATCGATCCCGTCGAACGCGCGCAATTGCCGAACTGGGTCGGACAGCGGCTTGCGCAGCAGGGGCAACGCGTCGCAGCGGGCGAAGAGGGCAGGCGCGCGCTGCAATTCATTGCGGAGCGCGTCGAAGGGAATCTGCTCGCTGCGCATCAGGAGATTCAGAAGCTCGGGTTGCTGTATCCGTCGGGCGCATTGACGTTCGAGCAGGTGCACGATGCCGTGCTGAACGTCGCGCGTTACGACGTGTTCAAGCTCAACGAAGCGATGCTGGCGGGCGACGTCGGCCGTCTGTCGCGGATGATCGACGGTCTGAAGGGCGAAGGCGAGGCCGCCGTGCTCGTGCTGTGGGCCGTCGTCGAAGAGATTCGCACGCTGTTGCGCATCAAGCGCGGCGTCGAGGCGGGCAAGCCGCTCGCGATGCTGCTGCGGGAAAACCGCGTGTGGGGGCCGCGCGAGCGGCTCGTCGGACCGGCTCTGTCGCGCGTGACTGAGGCGTCGCTGGAAAAGGCGCTGGCGCTCGCGGCGAAGCTCGATCGACAGGTGAAGGGCTTGTCGGGTGGCACGCCGGGCAATCATCGCAACGATCCACCGCCCGACGCGTGGGCGGGGCTTTTCGAACTCGCGATGGCCGTGGCGGGCGCTTCTGCTTCACAGGCGCACGCCGCGCCGATGCGGCCCGCTCCGGCGCGACCGGCGCCAATGCGCCGACCGTCGTAGGCGTGTCGCACGCCTGATGGGGTTCCTCGCGGCTCCTGTGGCGCCGCGAACATCCGTCATCCAGGCCACGCGGCAGCCGTTCCCAGCCCGTGACACGGCGCCGCTGCGCCGAGCAGACTACTGTCACACGTCATACAATCGGCGGATCGTTCCGCTCTCAGAAATTGTCAGCCGCACTTCAGATAACGCTGAAGCATCGAGCGGCACAACGGGAATCATCATGGATATCGACCAGTACATGACCGACCTCGGCCGCCGCGCGCGTCACGCATCGCGTGCGATGGCGCGGGCGTCGACGGCGGCGAAGAATGCCGCGCTCGAAGCCGTTGCCGCCGCTATCGAGCGCGAGACGGCCACGCTGAAAGAAGCGAACGCGCGCGATCTGGCACGAGCGAAAGACAAAGGCCACGACGCGGCGTTCATCGACCGTCTGACGCTGTCCGACAAGGCGCTTAAGACGATGGTCGAAGGTTTGCGGCAAGTGGCGGCGCTGTCCGATCCGATCGGCGAGATCAGCAATCTCAAGTATCGGCCGAGCGGCATCCAGGTCGGCCAGATGCGCGTGCCGCTCGGCGTGATCGGCATCATCTACGAATCGCGCCCGAACGTGACGATCGACGCGGCCGCGTTATGCCTGAAATCCGGCAACGCGACGATTCTGCGCGGCGGTTCCGAAGCGCTCGAATGCAACACGGCGCTGGCCAGGCTGATCGGCGAAGGCCTTGAAAAGGCCGGTTTGCCCCAGGAAGCGGTGCAAGTTGTCGAAACCGCGGATCGCGCGGCTGTCGGCAAGCTGATCACGATGACCGAGTACGTCGACGTGATCGTGCCGCGCGGCGGCAAGAGCCTGATCGCGCGGCTGATCGAAGAAGGCCGCGTGCCGATGATCAAGCATCTGGACGGCATCTGCCATGTGTATGTCGACGATCGCGCGGACATCGCGAAGGCGCTGAACGTGTGCGACAACGCGAAGACGCATCGCTACGGCACCTGCAACACGATGGAGACGCTGCTCGTCGCACGCGGCATCGCGAGCGAGGTGCTGCCGGCGCTCGGCAAGCTGTATCGCGAGAAGGAAGTCGAACTGCGTGTCGATCCGGCGGCGCGCAAGGTGCTCGCGGATGCGGGCGTCGGCCCGCTGGTCGATGCGACGGAAGAAGACTGGCGCACCGAATATCTCGCGCCCGTATTGGCGGTGAAGATCGTCGACGGCATGGACGAGGCGATCGAGCACATCAACGAATACGGCTCGCACCACACGGACGCGATCGTCACGGAAGACCACGATCGCGCGATGCGTTTCCTGCGCGAAGTCGATTCCGCGAGCGTGATGGTGAACGCATCGACGCGTTTCGCCGACGGCTTCGAGTTCGGCCTGGGTGCGGAAATCGGCATTTCGAACGACAAGCTGCACGCGCGCGGGCCGGTCGGGCTGGAAGGGCTGACGTCGCTGAAGTACGTCGTGCTGGGCCACGGCGAGGGGCGTCAGTAGTCTTAAGAACCTAAAACGGAGAGCAAGATTGCAGATGCTGTGGGTCAAGACGTTTCACATCGTTCTGGTCGCGTCGTGGTTTGCGGGGCTGTTCTATCTGCCGCGTATCTTTGTGAATCTCGCGATGGAGACCGATCCGAATGCCGTCAAGCGTCTGCTGCTGATGGGGCGCAAGCTGTTCCGCTTCATGACGTTCATCGCCGTGCCGGCGCTGGCTTGTGGGCTGTGGCTTTGGCTCGCCGTGGGCATCGGCAGCGGGCAGGGCTGGATTCACGCGAAGGTGGGCGTGGTCGTGCTGCTTGTGATTTATCACGCGTATTGCGGGGTGCTACTGCGGACCTTCGAGCGCGGTGAAAACAGGCGCTCGCACAAGTGGTATCGGATGTTCAATGAGTTACCTGTTCTGGGGATGCTTGCGGCTGTGGCGCTGGTGGTGATCAAGCCGTTTTGAGCTTTTGATTTTCGAATGTTGACGGGGCTTCGGTCCCGTTGTTTTTTGCGGGTGCCGTTGCTGTCGATCCGCTTTCCAACTTATTTAATTTATAAGTAATCCTACGGAAAATCGTTAAGCTCACACTCACATCTGTGCAGTTCCGCCTCATTCAAAAGCACCCTTAGGTTGTGACCTCGACTTTGGGAGTCGTCCTATTCGTCGTGCTGACGGCTCCGTTGCGGGTCGTGCGAACACGGTGTCGGTGGGCTCCGCGGGCAATGAACGCCAGGTCGCGAACGTTGCAGCCGGTACGCAGACGACGGATGCCGTCAACGTCGGTCAGTTGAACGAGCCGATCGCGGCGGCCGTCGGCGATCTGCCGGCTGGCATGACCTCGAAGGACTACACGGATCAGCAGATCCAGAAGGTCCAGGCGGGTGTCAACGACGTGGCGCGCAACGCCTACTCGGGTATCGCGGCAGCGACCGCGCTGACGATGATCCCCGACGTCGATCAGGGCAAGACGATCGCGGTCGGCATCGGCGTTGCGTCGTACCACGGCTACGCGCCGACTGCGCTGGGTGCTTAGGCACGCCTCACGCAGAACATCAAGGTCAAGGTCGGCGCGGGCATCAGCGCGCAGGGCACAACCCTAGGTGTCGGCGGCTCCTGCCAGTGGTAAGCAATACGAGGTGAGCGCGAGGGCGGCGCAGTAGGGCCGCCTGAACGCAAGCAGTACGCTACAAAACGAAAAGGGCTCCTTCGGGAGCCCTTTTTGTGTTTATGCATCGCTCATGCATTCTTCAAGCGCACGTCGCTATGTCGCCACGCGACGCTGCGCAATCAGATCCTTCGCCCCCGCCAGCTTCTCAGCCAGTTCCGGACCGCGCTGCAGCGCGACGCCCACCGCCAGGATATCGCCGATCGCGAGATGCGACGTGCGCGAGGTCATCGGCGAAAAGATGTCGGTGTCTTCGTCGACGTTCGCGAACAGGCCGATCGACGCAATCCGTGCCAGTGGCGAATTCCCATGGGTTACCGCAATCACTTTTGCGCCCGCGGCGAGCGCGGATTTCGCCGCGTCGATGATGTCGCGCGTGCGCCCCGTGTTCGAGATCGCCACGACGACATCGCCTTCGCCCAGCAGCGCCGCCGACATCAGAAACGTATGCGGATCGGAATACGCGACGCTCGGCATACCGAGCCGGAAAAACTTGTGCTGCATATCGAGGGCAGCGATGCCCGAGCCGCCCGCACCGTAGAACTCGATGCGTTTTGCACGCGACAGCAGCTGGATCGCGGCCGCGACGCTATCGGAGGACAAATTGTTGCGCACCTGGATCAGCGCGCCGATCGTCCGGTCGAGTACTTTCGCCGCGACGCCGGGCGCGGGCTCATCGGGCCGCACGTCGCGATAAACGGCGGGCACCTCCGTTGCTATGCCTTGTGCGAGACGGATCTTGAATTCGCGGAAGCCCGAAAAGCCGAGCGCGTGACAGAAGCGCGCGATGGTCGGCTGGCTGACGCCCGCGCGCGCAGCGACTTCGGTCATCGACAGATCGAGCACTTCGCGCGGCGCCTCGATCACGTAGTCGGCGAGCTTGCGTTCGGAAGGGCGCATCTGATCGCGCATCGCTTCCACCTGGGACAGCATCATCGGAAATCTCGCACTATGCTGAAGAATGCGTGGACTATAGCTGATAGACGGATCAAGTACAAAAACTACATCTGTACTGTAGGTGATTACCCTGACGAAGTGCGTTCAGTCGCTGAAAGCACCAATGGACAATGGTTTGGCGTGACTCCGGGCGTTCCGCGGATTCAGCAACTGCCACATTGTGCGCGTGTAGTTTTTCTACTAATATCCCGGTTGCCGGCTTTCCATGCCGTTCCCCGCGATATCAATCTGGCGCAACGCGCGCATCAGCGCGAGCCAGCGACGAAGGAGCATCGATGGTTTCCCCGCATTCGCAACTGATGAAAGTCACGAAGCGCGTGATCGAGCGCAGCAAGCCGACGCGCGAAGCGTATCTGGCGCGCATCGACCAGGCGCAGGGCAAGTTCCCGGCGCGCGGCGCGCTATCCTGCGCGAACCTCGCGCATGGCTTCGCCGGCCTCGAAGGCAACGACAAGCTCGTCATCAAGCAGATCCGGCAGCCGAATATCGGCATCGTCTCGTCGTACAACGAGATGCTGTCGGCGCACGCGCCGTACAAGGATTTCCCCGAGATCATCAAGGCCGCCGCGCGTGAGAACGGCGGCGTCGCGCAGTTCGCGGGCGGTGTCCCGGCGATGTGCGACGGCATCACGCAGGGCAACGCAGGCATGGAGCTGTCGCTGTTCTCGCGCGAAGTAATCGCGATGAGCACTGCCGTCGCGCTTACGCACAACATGTTCGACGCGGCGCTGTGCCTCGGCGTGTGCGACAAGATCGTGCCGGGCCTGTTGATCGGCGCGTTGCAATTCGGCCATCTGCCGACCATTTTCGTGCCCGCCGGTCCGATGACGAGCGGCATTTCGAACGACGCCAAGGCGAAGGTTCGCCAGGAATTCGCGACGGGCCAATGCAACCGCGACGCGCTGCTCGAGTCCGAAGCGGCCGCGTATCACGGCCACGGCACGTGCACGTTCTATGGCACGGCCAACAGCAACCAGATGCTGATGGAAATCATGGGCCTGCATCTGCCGGGCTCGGCGTTCGTGCATCCGCATACGCCGCTGCGCGACGCACTCACCGCGCAGGCCGCGCGCCGCGTGCTCGATCTGACGGTGGAGCGCGGCAACTACATGCCGATCGGCCACGTGATCGACGAGAAGGCGATCGTCAACGGCATCGTCGGCTTGCTGGCGACGGGCGGCTCGACCAATCACACGTTGCATCTCGTGGCAATTGCGCGCGCGGCGGGCATCATCATCGACTGGGACGACTTCGACACGCTGTCGGCGTCCGTGCCGCTGCTCGCGAAGGTTTATCCGAACGGCAAGGCCGACGTGAACCATTTCCACGCGGCGGGCGGCATGGCGTTCCTGACGCGCAACCTGCTCGAAGGCGGCCTGCTGCACGACGACGTGAACACGGTCGCGGGCAACGGTTTGTCGCATTACACGGAAGAGCCGAAGTTGCTCGACGGCAAGCTGACGTGGGTGCCGGGCGTCGCGCAAAGCCAGGATTCGAGTGTGCTGCGTACATTCGGCGAGCCGTTCCAGCCGGACGGCGGTCTGCGTCTGATGCAAGGCAAGCTCGGTCGCGGTGTCATCAAGATTTCGGCGGTCGCGCAGCAGCATCGTACGGTGAAGGCGCCTGCCATCGTGTTCGATTCGCAGGAAGCCGTGCAGGAAGCATTCGATAACGGCGAACTGAAGCGCGACTTCATCGCCGTCGTGCGCTTCCAGGGCGCGCGGGCAAACGGTATGCCTGAACTGCATCGTTTGACGCCGCTGCTCGGCGTGTTGCAGGATCAGGGTTTCCATGTCGCGCTCGTTACCGACGGACGTATGTCCGGTGCATCTGGCAAGGTACCCGCCGTGATTCACGTGTCGCCAGAAGCGCTGCTGCAGGGACCGCTCGGCAAGGTGCGCACGGGCGACAAGCTCGTGATCGATGCGGAAGCCGGCCTGCTCGACATCGAAATCGACGACGCCGAATGGGCTGCGCGTCCGATTGCCGTGTCGCAGCATCAGGCCGAAAACGAAGTCGGTTTCGGCCGCGAACTGTTCGGCGTGTTCCGTGCTGCGGCTGCGCCGGCGGAACTGGGCGCGTCGGTGTTCGGGTCGCTGGTCGGCGAAGCGCCGCAAGCCACGCAGCACGCGGAACGCGCGCCGGCCGCTAGCGAAGCCACTCACGCAATGCAGAAATAAGTGCAGAAATAAGCGATAAGGAGTTTGAAGATGACGTCGAAAACAGTCAGCGAAATCGTGCGCCTCGGACCGGTGATTCCCGTCCTCGCATTCGATACCGTCGAACAGGGCGAACACGTCTCGCGCGCGCTGCACGCGGGTGGCGTGAAAGTGCTGGAAATCACGCTGCGCACGCCGGCAGGCATCGAGGCGATCAAACGCGCGAGCCAGCTTGCCGAGGACATCGTCGTCGGTGTCGGCACGATCACGAAGCCCGAGCATTGCGAGCAGGCGAAGAAGGCGGGCGCGCAGTTCGGCGTGTCGCCCGGCCTGACGAAGGACATGCACAAGGCCGCGCAGGACGCCGGTCTGCCGCTTCTGCCCGGCGTGATGACGCCGAGCGACATCATCGTCGCGCTCGAACTCGGCTATGAAATCGTCAAGTTCTTCCCGGCGCAGCAGGCGGGTGGCGTGCCGATGCTGCAAGCCTTCCACGGCCCGTTCCCGGCACTGAAGTTCTGCCCGACGGGCGGCATCACGGCGGAAAGCGCGCCGAACTTCCTCGCACTGCCGAACGTGGTGTGCGTCGGCGGTTCGTGGCTCACGCCGAAGGCCGCGCTCGCCGCGCAGAACTGGGACGAAGTCACGCGTCTCGCGCGCGCTGCCAGCGAACTGGCTGCTCCCGCACATTGACGCGCTGCACCGCGTTTTGACGCAGCGTGCAACCGGCATTCGAGAACCTCGCCGTTTCAGCTCTGACGGGCTGCAGCGGCGAGGTTTTTTATTTTTCCGCGGGTTTATTCCGTGCGCGGTATTCGTCAACAAACAGTAAAATTCAGCGTCCGCGAAAGCGCCCGTTTTGCAGGCGTTTTTAGCATCCGGAAGCGGGCGAGGTGCAGCAGCACTTTGCAATTCCAACGAACAAACCAACAACGCAAAGGAGGAGCTTCATGGAAGCTGTCCACGGCAGCATGCTGCTGATCTACGCCCTGATTGCCATTGCGGTGCTGATCCTGATGATCACGCGCTTCAAGGTCTATCCGTTCCTCGTCCTCATCATCGTTTCGTTGCTGCTGGGTCTTGCCGTCGGCATGCCGGCGGGGACGATCGTGAAGTCGTTCGAAACGGGCAACGGCAATACGCTGGGTCACATCGCAATCGTCGTCGGCCTCGGCACGATGCTCGGCAAGATGATGGCCGAATCGGGCGGCGCCGAACGCGTCGCCACGACGCTGATCAACTGGTTCGGCGAGAAGAACATTCACTGGGCAATGATGGTCGTCGCGATCATCGTCGGCTTGCCGGTGTTCTTCGAAGTCGGCTTCGTGCTGCTGATCCCGATCGCGTTCAACGTCGCGAAGCGCACGGGCAAATCGCTGCTGCTGATCGGCCTGCCGATGGTCGCGGGTCTGTCCGTCGTGCACGGCCTGATTCCGCCGCACCCGGCCGCGCTGCTTGCCGTGCAGGCGTATCACGCGGATATCGGCCGCACGATTGCGTACGGTCTGATCGTCGGCGTGCCGACGGCGATCGTCGCCGGTCCGCTGTTCGCACTGCTGATCCACCGCCATATCAAGCTCGCGGCGAACAATCCGCTCGCCGCGCAGTTCATCGATGCCGAAGAGCGCGACACGAAGCGCGAGCTGCCCGGCTTCGGCATCACGCTGTTCACGATCCTGTTGCCCGTCATCCTGATGCTGGTAGGCAGCTGGGCCGACCTCGTGTTCGCGCCGAAGACGACAGCGAACGATCTGCTGAAGTTCATCGGCACGTCCGATGTCGCGCTGTTGATCGCGGTGCTCGTGAGCTTCTGGACGTTCGGTGCGCAACGCGGCTTCAACCGTGAGCAGATCCAGAAGTTCTGTGGCGACTGCCTGGCGCCGATCGCGGGCATTACGCTCATCGTCGGTGCGGGCGGCGGTTTTGGCCGCGTGCTGATGGACAGCGGCATCTCGAAGGAAATCGTCGCGACGGCGACGGCGGCGCATCTGTCGCCGCTGCTGTTCGGCTGGTTCGTCGCGGCGCTGATTCGTCTCGCGACGGGTTCGGCGACGGTCGCAATGACGACGGCCTGCGGCATCGTCGCGCCCGTTGCAGCGGCGAGCGGCGTGCAGGTGAAGCCGGAATTGCTGGTGCTGGCGACGGGTTCGGGCTCGCTGATTTTCTCGCACGTCAACGACGGCGGTTTTTGGCTCATCAAGGAATACTTCGGCATGACCGTGGGGCAGACGTTCAAGACGTGGTCGCTCTGCGAAACGATCATTTCGCTGATGGGTCTGGGTTTGACCTTCGCTTTGGCGGCGGTCCTGTAAGGAGTTTCAAATGATTTTGATCGCGATGGGCGTGTCGGGCGCCGGCAAGACCCGCATTGGCGAAATGCTGGCGGAGCGGCTCAAGTGCACATTCACCGATGGCGACGCGTTTCACAGCGCCGCCAACAAGGAGAAGATGCACAACGGCATTCCGTTGACCGACGAAGACCGTTGGCCGTGGCTCAGGACGATCCGTGCGGCGATCGAAGAAAAGCAGCGGGCGGGTGAGACGGCCGTGTTCACCTGCTCGTCGTTGAAGCGTTCTTATCGCGATGTGTTGCGCGATGGGGATCGCGATGTGTGCTTTGTTTATCTCAAGGGTACGCAGGAGGTTCTGCAGCAGCGGTTGCAGACGCGGACAGGGCATTTCTTCGATCCGTCTTTGTTGCAGAGTCAGCTTGATACTTTGGAAGAGCCTGGTGAGGATGAGGCTATCACCGTGAGTATCGAGCTGACGCCCGAGCAAATTGTGGATGAGGCGCTTGCCAAGATTGAAGCGCGGTAGGGGTTGGTTTTTTTGTTTGCGACGCTAGTCGCGATTGTGGTTTTTTGCTTTTTTTGGTTTTTTGGGCTTTCGCTGGCATCCGCGTTTTGTCTCTGGTTCGCTAGCGTTGCCCCTGTGCGGGGCGGCACCTACTTTTCTTTGCAGCGGCAAAGAAAAGTAGGCAAAAGAAAGCCGCTTCAAACCTCCGGTGCCGGCCAGGATAACGCCACGACACACCGTCTCTGAGCTGTCGCGCAGCGACGCAAACACTCCGTAGGAAGCCCGCAGTCAGGCGCGCGCGGCGCGAAAGATGACATCCGCCCGGGGCACATTCGGTCGGCTTGTTTTCGTGTGTTTGCCGTCGGTCTGATTGTGGTGGTATGTGTTCCGGATTGTGTGTGGGTTTTCGCGCCGTGCGCGGTTGACTGCGGGCTTTCTACAGAGTGCGGAAGTCGCTGCGCGACGGCTCAACTGCGGCAGGGCGCGGCGCTATCCTGGCAGGCACTGGAGGTTCAAAAGCGGCTTTCTTTTGCCTACTTTTCTTTGCCGCTGCAAAGAAAAGTAGGTGCCGCCCCGCACAGGGGCGACGCGTGAAGCACGGATACGAAAACGCGGATGCCAGCGACAAAAAGCCGTCGCAGACAAAAAAGAGTTATTTGATCCGCTTAGCCAGCTCGGCAGCCTTGCCGACATAAGACCCTGGCGTCATCGCAAGAAGCCGCTCTTTAGCGTCAGCAGGAATAGAGAGCCCATTAACAAAAGTCTGCAGCGCCTCACGCGTGATGCCCTTCCCACGCGTCAATTCCTTGAGCTGCTCATACGGATTCTCGATCCCATACCGACGCATAACAGTCTGCACAGGCTCAGCCAGAACTTCCCACGTAGCATCGAGATCATCGTTCAAACGCTGCGGATTAACCTCAAGCTTATCGAGCCCACGATTCAATGCGTCATACGCGAGCAGCGAATACCCAAACGCCACACCAATATTCCGCAGCACCGTCGAATCGGTCAGATCACGCTGCCAGCGCGAAACCGGCAGCTTGTCTGCCAGATGTCGCAGCGTCGCATTCGCGAGACCCAGATTGCCTTCCGAGTTCTCGAAGTCGATCGGATTGACCTTGTGCGGCATCGTCGACGAA